>NZ_JBVIIE010000040.1:0-66445 GCF_055569945.1 Streptomyces sp. NPDC031340 | reverse complement strand
CGACGACGGGCGTGCCGGGGGCTCGCACGACCCCGGCCGATTCGGCCGCCCGTGGCGGCACAGGCACGTCTGAGGTACCGGCCCGGCGGTTGGCTCGACGACGGGCGTGCCGGGGGCTCGCACGACCCCGGCCGATTCGGCCGCCCGTGGCGGCACAGGCACGTCTGAGGTGCCGGCCCGGCGGTTGGCTCGACGACGGGCGTGCCGGGGGCTCGCACGACCCCGGCCGATTCGGCCGCCCGTGGCGGCACAGGCACGTCTGAGGTACCGGCCCGGCGGTTGGCTCCACGAAGGGTGTGCCGGGGGCTCGCAGCGGTTGCGGCCGGTCCGGCCGCCCCTTGGCAGTAGAGGCACGTGAGCCGCGCCGCCCGGTGGCGGCGGGCGCCGGTCGGGTTGCGGGGCCGCGTCCGGGAGTGCCGGCCCGGCGGTCGACTCGACGACGGGTGTGTCGGGAGCTCGTGGCGATGGCTCCGGTCCGGCCGCGCGGGGCGGCAGAGTTCGCCGCGCCGGCAGCGGCGCGGTGGTCGGCGCCGATCGGCTGTCCGGCGGCCGGTCGCCGGGCTGCCGCGGACGTCCGGACCGGACACCGTTCGGCCGAACGTGTCTCGCGGGACCGCGTCGGGTCCGGGACGCTTGGCGTCGAGGCGGGGGCTCGGCACCCCGGAGACTTCGCACCCGGACCCACGGAGGACGCGATGGCGCGGACGGCCACGGAACTGCTGGAGACGACCACCGCGCAACTTGCCCCGGACCCGAGGGCCAACCCCCTCGTCCCGCTGATCGAGCGAGGCGCCGCCCCGCGCGAGACGCTCGCGGCGCTGGCCCTCGAACAGGGCTGGGTGATCCCCGCGGACCGCCGGGCCTTCCTGCATCTGGCGCGGCGCGCGGCGGACCGGCCGGAGACGGCCGCGTTCTTCACGACGCTCGCCGAGGGAGAGGAACTGGCGCGGCAGCGGCTGACGGCGTTCGCGCGGGCCTGCGGCGTCGACGAGACCCGCGCCCGCGAGTACCGGCCGCTGCCCGGCTGCCAGGCGTATCCGGCCTGTGTCGCCTGGCTGGCGCTCAATGCCGCACCGGCCGACGTGGTCCTCGCGCTCACCGCCAACTTCTCTGCCTGGGGCGGCTATTGCGCGCGGATCGCCGAAGCCCTGCGCCACCACTACGACTTCACGGACGAGGCCTGCGGGTTCTTCGACTTCTTCGCCCGGCCCGCCCCGGAGCTGGAGCGCGGGGCGGCGGAAGCGGTCCGGGCGGCCCTGGACGCGGGGACCCTCGACGAGTCCCGCGTGTACACCTACGGCCGCCTGCTCCAGAACTACGAGGCGATGTTCTGGTCAACGCTGACGCAGACGGTCTGACCGGCCGCTCACCCGGTCCGGCCGCTGCTGTGCGCGATGCACGCCACGTCGATGCGGTCGGCGAGCTTGGCGAGCTCGATCGTCAGCGCGGCCACCGTGTCCTCGTCGAGTCCGCCCTCCCCGGCCTCCACCAGATGCAGCCACCGTCCGCCCACGGTCCGCAACAACTTGCTTACGTCGGCCGCGGCCACCTGCAAGGTACCGCGGTCGTCGACGATCAGAGGCAGGGTCACTTCGCGGTTCACAGACGGGATGGTAGCCGCGCGGCGCTCACGCACCGTGCCAAACCGTGGTGATGTTGCAGAACTCGCGGATTCCGTGCCCGGACAGCTCACGCCCGAACCCGGACCGCTTGACCCCGCCGAAGGGGAAGGCCGGGTGGGAAGCGGTCATCCCGTTGAAGAACACCGCGCCCGCCTCCAGGTCCCGTGCGAACCGGTCGGCCTCGGCCTCGTCCCGGGTCCAGACATTCGAACTCAGGCCGAACGGGGAGTCGTTGGCGATCAGCAGGGCCTCGTCCAGGTCGTCCGCCCGGTACAGCGTGGCCACCGGCCCGAAGGCCTCCTCCCGGTGGATCCGCATCTCCCGGGTGACGCCGGCCAGGACGGTCGGCGGGTAGTACCAGCCGGGCCGTTCCGGCCGTTCACCGCCGCACAGCACGCTCGCCCCGCCGCGCCTGGCGTCGTCGACCAGTTCCTCCAGGTCGGTCCGCCCCTGCTCGCTGGCCAGCGGCCCGATCTCGGTGTTCTCGTCCATCGGGTCGCCGACCTTCAGCGCCGCCATCCCGGCGACGAACCGCTCGGCGAAGGCGTCGTAGACGTCGGTGTGCACGATGAACCGCTTGGCGGCGATGCAGGACTGCCCGTTGTTCTGCACCCGGGCGGTCACCGCGACCCGCGCGGCCCGCTCGACGTCGGCGGACGGCATCACCACGAACGGGTCGCTGCCGCCCAGTTCCAGCACCGTCTTCTTGATCATTTCCCCGGCGGTGGAGGCGACCGCGCGGCCCGCGGGCTCGCTGCCGGTCAGCGTGGCCGCCTTGACCCGCTCGTCCCGCAGCACGTCGTCGACCTGCGCGGAGCCGATCAGCAGGGTCTGGAAGCAGCCCACCTCGAACCCGGCCCGGTGGAAGAGATCCTCCAGGTACAGCGCGGTCTGCGGGACGTTCGAGGCGTGCTTGAGCAGGCCGACGTTGCCGGCCATCAGCGCGGGCGCGGCGAACCGCACCACCTGCCACAGCGGGAAGTTCCACGGCATCACCGCGAGGACGGGGCCCAGCGGCCGGTAGCGCACCCGGGCACGGGAGGCGCCGGAGTCGTGCACGTCGGACTCGTCCGGCTCCTCGTCGGCGAGCAGCCCCTCGGCGCGCTCGGCGTACCAGCGCATCGCCTTGGCGCACTTGGCGGCCTCGGCGCGGGCCTGCCCGACCGGCTTGCCCATCTCGGTGGTCATCACCCGGGCGATCTCCCGCTGGTCCTGGTCCAGCAGGTCGGCGGCCCGGTTCATCAGGCGCGCGCGGTCCGCGAAGCCGGTCGTGCGGTAGGTGCGGAAGGTGGCCTCGGCGAGCTGGAGCCGCCGCTCGACCTCCTCCTCGTCCATGGCCTCGTACGTCTTGACCGTCTCGCCGTTCGCCGGGTTCACCGTCGCGATGGGCATGACCGACCTCCTCCTGAGCGGACCTGCTTCGACCTTCCCGCGCGGTGCGGGGCGGCGCAACGCGTGGGGGTTGTCAGTCCGAGTGCTCAGCCAGGCGGTCGAGAAACGCCGCCTGCGCCGTGACGATCACCTCGCGGGCCCGCTCCAGGGCGAACCAGGCCACGCGGTCCAGCTCCGGGAACTCCCGCACCCTGCCCGACCTCGGCGGCCACTCCATGCGGAACGTGCCCGGGACGACCGTGGCCGGATCGAGGTCGGCCTCCACCGCCCAGGCCGTGACGACCTTGCCGCCGGACTGCCGGACCTCGCCGAGCGGCACGGCCTCACCGTCGGGCGGCGGCACCCCCAGCTCCTCCTGGAACTCGCGGCGGGCGGCCTCCCGCGCGGGCTCCTCGCCGGGCTCGTACTCGCCTTTCGGCACGGTCCACGCGCCGGCGTCGCGCCGGGCGAAGAACGGGCCGCCCATGTGGCCGAGCAGCACCTCCAGGCCCTCGCCGGTGCGCCGGTACAGCAGCAGGCCCGCACTGTGCCGGGCCGTCACGGGCGCACCCGCGGATGGGCGGCGAGCAGGGTCCCGACGGTGTCGGCCTCCTCGGGGCGCTTGTCCGCGCGGTAGCGCAGCACGCGGGCGAAGCGGAGCGTGACGCCGGCCGGGTAGCGCGGGGACCGCTGCAGACCGTCGTAAGCGATCTCGACGACGAGTTCGGGGCGTACGGTCACCCCCCACCCCTTCTCCTCGACGGCCAGTTCCCGCAGGCGCTCGGTCTGCCAGGCGAGCATCGCGTCGGTCATGCCCTTGAAGGTCTTGCCGAGCATGACGAACGAGCCGTCGGCGTCGCGGGCGCCCAGGTGGAGGTTGGACAGCTTGCCCGTGCGGCGGCCGTGGCCCCACTCGGCGGCCAGCACCACCAGGTCGAGCGTGTGCACGGGCTTGACCTTCAGCCAGGACGCGCCGCGCCGGCCCGCGCTGTAGGCGGCGTCGAGGGCCTTGACCACCACACCCTCGTGGCCGCGCGCCAGCGTGTCGGCGAGGAATCGTTCCGCCTCGGCGGCGTCACCGGGGCCGGAGACCACGGTGCGGCGCACCCGCATCGGCGCGGGAACCAGCTTCGCCAGCTCCGCGTGCCGCTCGGTGAACGGCAGGTCGAGCAGGTCGCGGTCGGCCACCGACAGCAGGTCGAAGAAGACGGGGCTGACCGGCACCGTCCCGGCGGCCGCGGTCACGTCCACGCTGGAGCCGACCCGGCCGGCGATCTCCTGGAAGGGGCGGGGCCGGCCGTGCTCGTCGAAGGCGATGACCTCGCCGTCCAGGACGAAGCGCCCGCCCCTCAGCCGCAGCGCCGCGCCGGCCACCTCGGGCAGCCGGGCGGTGATGTCGTCGAGGGTGCGGGTGTAGATCCGCACGGCGTCGCCGTCGCGGTGCACCTGCACCCGGATGCCGTCCAGTTTCTCCTCCACCGCCGAGGCGCCGAGCTTGCCGACCGCCTCGGCCACCGACGAGGCGCTGTGCGCCAGCATCGGCAGGACCGGACGGCCGACGGTGAGCCGGAACCGCTCCAGCGCCGCGGGACCCTCCCCGAGCAGGGCCTGCGCCACCGCCTGCAGCGAGCCCGCCAGCATCACCGCCCGGCGCACGTCCGCGGGCGGCGCCCCGGTGGCCTGCGCCAGCCCCTCGACCGCGACGGCGTCCAGGGCGCCCTGCCGTACCTCGCCGGTGATCAGGCCGATCAGGAACCGCTGCTCCTCCGCCGTGGCCGCGCCCATCAACTCCCCGACCAGCCGCATCCGTTCGGCCTGCGCGCCGGCACCCGACACCTTGCCCAGCTCGGTCAGGAGGGCGTCGACCTCGCGCACCGTCAGGGACGGTTCGGCCGCCGGGGCGACGGGACGGCTCAGCACCTTCCAGCCGACGCCGAGCCGCCCCTGCGGCAGCCGTCCCGCCAGGTAGGGGATGACCACCGGCACGTCGTCCGCCGCGGCCTCCCGGAACAGCCCGGCGAGCAGGGCTGTCTTCCGGGAACGCGCCGAGGTGGCGGCGACCTCCCGGGACACATGGGCCAGCTTGGCGAGCAGCATGCAGTAAAGGGTGCACCGCGGGCGGCCCCGCTACACCTGCGTGGCGCTGTCCAGGTCGCTCATCAGCAGTTCCCCGTTGAGGGTGGCGGCCGCCCGGTAGCCGCCGGCCGCCGCGTTGACGACCTGCTCGGCGAAGCCCCGCACGTTGCCGGCCGCCCACACGCCGGGCACGGTCGTCAGACCCGTCTCGTCGACCACCGGGTAGGCGCCGAACGGCGTCTCGTGCAGCTCCGCGCCCAGCCGCCGCAGCAGATCCGTGCGCGGGACGGCGCGGGGCGCGGTGAACAGCATCTCCAGCCCGTGCAGGGTGCCGTCCGTGAGGCGCACGCCGGTGAGCCGGTCGCCGTCGACCGCCAGCCCGGCGACCTCGCCGGGCACCGTCTTCACACCGGCCGCGGCCAGCCGGCGCCGGTCGTCCTCCGACAGGTCCGACTCGGTCACCGTGTGCGGGAAGAAGGTCACGTCCTTCGACCACTGGGTCACCATCAGCGCCTGGTGCACGCTCGCCGGTGTCGTCGCGAGGACGCCGAAGGCCCGGTCGCGGACCTCCCAGCCGTGGCAGTACGGGCAGTGCAGCACGTCCCGGCCGAAGCGCTCGGCCACGCCGGGGACGTCCGGCAGCTCGTCCGCGAGGCCGGTGGCGACGACCAGGCGTCGGGCGCGCACGGTCCGGCCGCTCTCCAGGGACACGGTGAAGCCCGGCGCGGCGTCCACCGCCCGGTCCCGGACCAGCTCGACGCCGTAGCGGGCGATCTCCTCGCGGCCGACGGCCAGGAACTCGGCCGGCGGCATGCCGTCCCGCGACAGGTACCCCTGCATGTGGGCGGCGGGCGCGTTGCGCGGCTCGCCCGCGTCGACGACCAGGGTGCTGCGGCGGGCCCGGCCGAGGACCAGCGCGGCGGACAGCCCGGCCGCGCCGCCTCCGACGACGACCACGTCGTACCTCTGAGTGGTGTTCGTCCTGTCGGTCATGTTCTGCGTCATCGATGACCACCTCCACCCAGAAGGTGACCCGGACGCTGCCGCATTGACAAACAGGTTTGCCGAAACTGCAATGGCTGCATGAGTGACGACACGGACGAGGTCCTCGCGGAGGTCGGCCCGCGGCTCAGGCGGATCCGCAAGGAGCGGGGCGCGACGCTCGCCGCGCTGTCGGCGGCCACCGGCATCTCGGTGAGTACGCTGTCGCGGCTGGAGTCCGGGCTGCGCAAGCCGAGCCTGGAGCTGCTGCTGCCGCTCGCGCGGGCCCACCAGGTGCCGCTGGACGAGCTGGTCGGCGCCCCGCCGGCCGGCGATCCGCGCGTACGGTCGAAGCCGATCGTGCGGGGCGGGCGCACCCACTGGCCGCTGACCAGCAGGCCGGGCGGCCTCCAGGCGTACAAGGTGCTGGAACCCCAGCGCAGGCTGGAGCCCGACCCGCGCAGTCACGAGGGCTACGAGTGGCTGTACGTGCTGTCCGGCCGGCTGCGGGTGGTGCTGGGCGAGCACGACGTCGTGCTGGCGGCGGGCGAGGCGGCGGAGTTCGACACGCGGACGCCGCACTGGTTCGGATCGACGGGGGAGGGGCCGGTGGAGTTCCTGAGCCTGTTCGGGCCGCAGGGTGAGCGGATGCACGTCCGGGCGCGGCCCAAGCGGTCCGGGCGGTCCGGCCGGTCCGAGCGGCCGGAGCGGCCGGAGCGGCCGGAGCGGCCGGAGCGGCCCGGCGGTTCGGGTGGTCCGAGCGGGCCGTGACGCGGTGCCGGTTGCCGGGGGACTGTTCCCTGATGGGCAAGCGACCGCTTAGTATGCCGTCGGCCCCGGTCGACTCCGGGGGCCACCCCGGTCCGACGACGCAGTCCCGTGGAGGCACGGCATGCAGGCATGGCAAGTGCACGAGAACGGCGAGCCGAGCGAGGTGATGCGGCTCGAGGAGGTCCCGGCGCCCACGCCGGGCGACGGCCAGGTCCTGCTGAAGGTGCGCGCCGCGAACATCAACTTCCCGGACGCCCTGCTGTGCCGGGGCCAGTACCAGGTCCGCCCGCCGCTGCCCTTCACGCCGGGCGTGGAGATCTGCGGCGAGACCGAGGACGGGCGCCGCGTGATCGCCAACCCGGTGCTGCCGTACGGCGGCTTCGCCGAGTACACCGTCGTGGACGCCGCCGCCGTGCTGCCCGCGCCGGACTCGCTGGACGACGCCGAGGCCGCGGCCCTGCACATCGGCTACCAGACGGGCTGGTTCGGACTGCACCGCCGGGCCGGTCTCCAGGCCGGCGAGACGCTGCTGGTGCACGCCGCCGCCGGAGGCGTCGGCAGCGCGGCCGTCCAGCTGGGCAAGGCGGCGGGCGCCCGGGTCATCGGCGTCGTCGGCGGCGCCGAGAAGGCCGCCGTCGCCCGCGAGCTGGGCTGCGACGTCGTCGTCGACCGGCGCGTCGACGATGTCGTCGCCGCGGTCAAGGAGGCCACCGGCGGACAGGGCGCCGACGTGATCTACGACCCCGTCGGCGGCGCGGCGTACGCGCAGTCCGCGAAGCTCGTCGCCTTCGAGGGGCGGATCGTGGTCGTCGGCTTCGCCAGCGGGACCATCCCCAGCCCGGCGCTCAACCACGCCCTGGTGAAGAACTACTCGATCCTCGGCCTGCACTGGGGCCTGTACAACACCAAGAACCCCAAGCTGGTCCAGCACTGCCACGAGCAGCTCACCGAACTCGCCGCCCGGGGCGCCGTCAAGCCGCTGATCAGCGAGCGCGTGCCGCTGGGCGGGGCGGCGGGCGCCGTGCAGCGGGTGGCGGACGGCCTGACCACCGGCCGCGTCGTCGTGACCCCGGAGGAGACGGCATGACCGACGTCGAGGAACTGCGCCGCCGTACGCGGGAGCTGCTGGCCGCCAACCCGCCCGCGACCACCGGCCGCCTGGACTTCCTGCGGGCCCGCTTCGACGCCGGCCTCGCCTGGGTGCACTACCCCGAGGGCCTCGGCGGTCTCGGCGCCCCCCGCTCCCTCCAGGCCGTCGTGGACGCCGAGCTGGAGGCCGCCGGCGCCCCCGACAACGACCCCCGCCGCATCGGCATCGGCCTCGGGATGGCCGCGCCGACCGTCCTGAAGTACGGCACCGAGGAGCAGAAGCGGCGCTACCTGCGGCCGCTGTGGACCGGCGAGGAGGTCTGGTGCCAGCTCTTCAGCGAGCCCGGCGCCGGGTCCGACCTGGCCGCGCTGGGCACCCGCGCCGTCCGTGAGGGCGACACCTGGGTGGTCAACGGGCAGAAGGTGTGGACGTCCAGCGCCCACCTCGCCCGCTGGGCCATCCTGATCGCCCGCACCGACCCGGACGTGCCCAAGCACCAGGGCATCACCTACTTCGTCTGCGACATGACCGACCCGGGCGTCGAGGTCCGCCCGCTGCGCCAGATCACCGGCGAGGCCGAGTTCAACGAGGTCTTCCTCACCGACGTGCGCATCCCCGACTCCCGCCGGCTCGGCGAGGTCGGCGACGGCTGGCGGGTCGCGCAGACCACGCTGAACAATGAACGCGTCGCCATCGGCGGCATGCGGCTGCCCCGCGAGGGCGGCATGATCGGCCCGGTCTCGAAGACCTGGCGGGAACGCCCGGACCTGCGCACCCACGACCTGCACCAGCGCCTGCTGAAGCTCTGGGTCGAGGCCGAGGTCGTCCGCCTCACCGGCGAACGCCTGCGCCAGCAGCTCACCGTCGGCCAGCCCGGCCCCGAAGGCGCCGGCATGAAGCTCGCGTTCGCCCGCCTCAACCAGGAGATCAGCGGTCTGGAGGTCGAACTCCTCGGCGAAGAAGGCCTGTTGTACGACGACTGGACCATGCGCCGGCCGGAGCTGGTGGACTTCACCGGCCGCGACGCCGGGTACCGCTACCTGCGGTCGAAGGGCAACAGCATCGAGGGCGGGACCAGCGAGGTCCTGCTGAACATCGTCGCCGAGCGCGTCCTGGGCCTGCCCGCCGAGCCGCGCACCGACAAGGACGTCGCCTGGAAGGACCTGGCCCGATGACCGACCTGCTGTACTCGGAGGAGGAAGAGGCGCTGCGCGCCGCCGTCCGCGACCTGCTCGCGGACCACTGCGACGCGGCGGGCGTCGTCGCGCGCACCGAGTCGGACGCCCCGCACGACATCCGGCTGTGGAAGGCGCTCACCGACGGCATGGGCCTCGCCGGTCTGCTGGTGCCCGAGGAGCTGGACGGCCAGGGCGCCACCCACCGGGAGGCGGCCGTCGTGCTGGAGGAGCTGGGGCGGGCGGTCGCGCCGGTGCCGTATCTGACGAGCGCGGTCGTCGCCACCGAGGCGCTGCTGGCCTGCGGCGCCGACGACCTGCTCACCGAACTGGCGTCCGCGACGAAGATCGGCGCGCTCGCCGTCGGCCTGCACACCGCGCCCGGCGCTGCCTTCCCGACCGCACGCCTCGAAAACGGCGCGCTGCACGGGGAGCTGACCGGCATCGCCGACGCCGCCGTCGCCGACGTGCTGCTGGTGCCCGCGGACGACGGCGGCCTCTACGCGGTCGCCGCCTCCGACGCCACGGTCACCCCGCAGGTGTCCTTCGACCTCACCCGGCCGCTCGCCACCGTCGCCCTCGACGGAGCCCCGGGCCGCCGGCTGGGCGACGCCGAACCCGCCGTCCACCGTGCCCTGCGGGCCGGCGCCGGGCTGCTGGCCTCCGAGCAACTGGGCCTCGCCGACTGGACGCTGACCGAGACGGTGCGCTACCTGAAGGAGCGCAAGCAGTTCAACCGGCCCGTCGGCGGCTTCCAGGCGCTCAAGCACCGGCTCGCCCAGCTCTGGCTGGAGGTCGTCGGCCTCCGGGCCGCCGCCCGCAACGCGGCCGACGCGCTCGCCGCCGGCGAGGACGCCGACATCGCGGTCGCCGTCGCCCAGGCGTACGCGGCCCCGGTCGCCGTCCACGCCGCCGAGGAGGCGCTGCAGTTGCACGGCGGCATCGGCATGACCTGGGAGCACCCGGTCCACCTGTACCTCAAGCGGGCCAAGGCCGACTCGATCGCCTACGGCACGGCGGGCGCCCACCGCGCCTCGCTCGCCGGACCGGTCGACCTCCAGGCCCCCTGAGACAGCGCCGGAACAGGCCCGCCCCGACCGGGGCGGGCCTGTTCCGCGTGCCCGGCCCCCGGGCGGCGGCAGCGGTGAACGCACGGCGGCACTCCGGCCAACTCCTCTGCGGCGCAGCTCCTTTGACGGCTCAGGCACCTCATACTCCTTGAGGTTCCCCTGGCCCTCAAAGGGAGGCAGAGATGGCCCTCACCACCCGTCGCAGAGCCCTCACCACCTTCGGCGCCGCCCTCGCGGGCACCGTCGCGCTGCCCGCGACCCGCGCACTCGCCGGTGAACGCGGACGCGCACCGCACCCGTTGTGGCGCGCCCACGCCCACAACGACTACGAGCACCCGCGCCCCCTCCTGGACGCACTCGACCACCGCTTCGGCAGCGTCGAGGCCGACATCTACCTGGTCGGCGACCAACTCCTGGTCGCCCACGACCCGGTCGACCTCGACCCGGCCCGCACCCTCGAATCCCTCTACCTCGCACCGCTGGCCGCCCGGGTCAGGGCCAACCACGGCTCCGTGTACCGGGGTCACCACAGGCCGCTGCAACTGCTGATCGACATCAAGACCGAGGGTTCGTCGACCTACCTCGAACTCGACCGCCACCTCCGGCGCCATGCACACCTGTTCACCGCCTGTGCCCACGGCCGGGTCCGGCCCGGACCGGTCACCGCCGTCGTCTCCGGCGACCGGGCGGCCCGCGCGCCCATGGAGGCGCAGACCGTGCGCCGCGCCTTCTACGACGGCCGGCTCACCGACCTCGGCGGTTCCGCGCCCGCCTCCTTCATCCCGCTGATCAGCGACAACTGGACCCTCAACTTCAGCTGGCTCGGCGTGGGCGCCTTCCCCGACGCCGAGCGGGCCAGGCTGCGCGGCATCGTCCAGCAGGCCCATGCGCGCGGCCGGCGAGTGCGCTTCTGGGCCACGCCCGACGTGGCGGGACCGGCCCGCGACGCGCTGTGGGCCGAACTGCTCGCCGCCGGCGTCGACTACCTCAACACGGACGACCTGGCCGGTCTGGAGGCGTTCCTGGACGCCCACGAAGCGGCGTAGAACCACACGTTCGGGGGACAGGTCAGCCGCACGGAGCGCCCCTCCGCTGCGCCACACTTGCGGCCGAACGCCGCGAAACGGGCGTGGCGGAGGAGGTTGACGATGGTGATTTCCATCTCTGTGGTGCTGCTGCTCCTGATCCTGGCGGTGATCTTCGTGCGCAGCGGCGGACTGAAGTTCTCGCACGCCCTGGTGTGCGGGCTGCTCGGCTTCTACCTGGCGAGCTCCAGCATCGCGCCCACCATCCACAGCGGCTTCACGGCGACGGCGGACATCGTCGGCCGTCTGCGACCGTGAGGCTCACGGCGTGCTGAACACCCCGATGCCGTTCGGGACCGGGCGCTCGGCGCCCCCGGACGGATGGTTGCGCACCGTCACGGAGTCCGCCCGCGACGCGCGGGCGACCAGGGTCGTCGACCCGCCGCCGTCCAGGCTGAAGGCGTCCTCCGCCCCCAACGACCGCATCGCCCGCGCCACTTCGGCGACCGTGAGGCCGCTGCGGTACTCGGCGGAGCCGTCCAGCGCGAACAACAGCAGACGACGTCCGCCGTCCGCGGCGCCGACGGCGGTGCGCACGGCCGAGGCCACGTCGTCCAGACCCGGCAGGGGCCGTCCGTCCTTCAGGACCGGGTAGCCGCCGATCGCGAAACGGAAGGCCGTGCCCGCGGCGGCCGCCACCAGCCGGTGCGACACCGTCACCGGCTCGCCCTCGTAGAACTTCCGCAGCCGCTGAGCGCCCGCCTCCCGGCCGACGAGCACCGTGGTCCCGGCGGCGATGGCGCCCCCGCCCGGTGCGTCCGACGTCTCCACGACCTGCCCGTGACGGACCGTCACCTCATAGGTGTCGGTGCTGCACGGCGCCGCCCGGTCGGTGTCCGTGCCGCACGTGGCGCGCACCCGGGAGGCACTGCCCCAGTCGGACGTGAAGGCCCCGATCGAACCCACCGGCAGCGCGTACTGGTTGAGCCCCCCGAGCGGCACACTCCCCTCCGGAGTACGGACCGAACCGTCCAGGGACAGGCGGCCGAGGCGGGCCCGGCGGTCGGCGTCCACGCCGAACACGTCCCGGGTGCTGGTCCCCGGCGGCAGCGCCGGGCCGAAGCGCTGCCCGTCCGGCACCGCGGCCTTCAGCGCGCGCCCGTCCGCGATCGCCGGTCCGACGCTCGCGCCGGTCGCCTCGACGCCCGGGTGCTGGGACTCGGTGATGTCGAAGAAGTCGCCGTTGACGCCCGCGACGGCGCCCTGGGCGTCCGCCAGCGCGGACACGGCGGCCCGCGCGGCCACCGCCCGCGGATACAGCAGACCCGTCCGCACATGCGAGTCGGTCAGGTCCACGCTCAGCACATGGGCGCGGGCGGGGCCCTTGGCGCCCTGGAGGTCCACCTTCTCGTACACGACACCCGGCGCGATCACCGTGGCCCGCTGCGCGGCGCCGGCCGCCGGCGCACCCGTGAGGGACGCACCGGCCAGCGCGCCGAGCGCCGCGAGGAACGCCAGTGCCGCTCTGCCGGATCCGTATGCAGTCACATGCCTCTGACGTAACGTCACCCTTGCCCCTTGAGGTCTCGTCACCTGTCCAGCACTTCCGGTGAAGTGCAGCAGACGGCGACGGCCCGCGGGAGCGGTCAGGCGTCGACTACGCGAGAACGAGTGAGAAAACGCACTCCCTCGGGTGCTTCCAGCGAGAAACCGCTGCCCCGTCCCTCGACGACGTCCACGATCAGCCGGGTGTGACTCCACGCCTCGTACTGAGCGCGCGACATCCAGAACGTCACGGGTTCCGCCACGCCGTCGACCCGCAGCTCCGCCAGCAGCACGTCGGAGCCGCCGGTGCGGAACTCGCCCTCCGGGTAGCACATCGGCGCGCTGCCGTCGCAACAGCCGCCGGACTGGTGGAACATCAGCGGGCCGTGCATCGCGCGCAGCCGTCGCACCAGGTCGGCGGCCGCGGGCGTCAACTCGACGCGGGGGATCTCCTCATACATGAACCCAGCGCAGCACACGCGACGTTGCGACAGGGTTGCGCGCCGCGGCCCCCGAGTGTTCACGCACCCGCCGCCGGTGGCTCGAAAGGCACCGTGGCGAGGGTTCGCCACGGGCGGCCACCCTGACGGGCATGACTGCCGACTCCCCCCGCAGAAGAGGCTCCGGACACGGACCGGTCCGCGCCGCCGCCGTCACGGCCGCCGCGCTGCTGACCCTGGTGCTCGCCCCGGCCGCCCACGCCACGGCCACCGGCGCCCCGGGCGGCGGGGCGGCGGCCCTGCCGCTCGGCGACGCCGACCTCGTGGAGACCCGCTCCACCGAGACGCTCGCCGACGGCGTCACGCTGACCCGGATCGTCCGGGGCACCGAGCCCGCCCCGGCGGACCGGATCAACACCACCCCGCGCGGCCCGTGGCGGGTGAACGTCCTCACCGTCGACCCGCACCGCACCCGCGGGCACCTGGAGGCCACGTACGGGCCGGACCTGGCCGGGGTCGAGCGGACGACCGAACTCGTGGCCTCCGCCGGCGCCCTGGCCGGCGTCAACGCCTCGTTCTTCACCTTCACCGCCAGCCGCGACTACCCCGGCGACCCGGTCGGGCTCGGGCTGTACGGCGGACGTCTGCTCAGCGAGCCGGCCGGCGACCCGGCCGAGGCCGACTTCGTCGTCGACGCCCGGAGCAACCGGGTGCTGATGGGCCACCTGGGCTGGACCGGCAGCGTGCGCAACCGGAGCACCGGCGCCGTGCTGCCGCTGGAGTACGTCGACCACCCGCCGGTCGTGCCCGCCGCCTGCGCCGGCCTCGACGACCAGACGCGGTGCGCCGTCCCCGGCGACGTCGTCGAGTTCACCCCCGACTTCGCCGCCGCCACCCCGCCCGGAGCCGGCGTGGAGGTGGTCCTCGACCGGCGCGGCTGCGTGGTGCGCACGTCGGCGCGGCGGGGCACGGAGCTGGCCGTCGGCCAGACCTCGCTGCAGGCGACGGGCCAGGACGCGGCGGCCCTGCTGCGGGTGGCGGACGGCGGATGCCTGCGGACGACGTCCGTGCTCACCGACGAGGACGGCGCCGAACTGCCGCTGCGGCCCGGCCTGTTCGGCGTGAACGGCCGCTACCGCCTCACCCGGGACGGCCGCGTCGTCGTCCCGGCGGGCACCGGCGGCTTCTTCGACCGCAACCCGCGCACGATCGCCGGCACGACGAAGGGCGGCAGGATCGTGCTCGCCACCATCGACGGCCGCATGACCACCAGCGTCGGCACCACGATGGACGAGACCGCGGCCGTCGCCCGGGCGCTGGGCCTGCGGGACGCGGTCAACCTCGACGGCGGCGGCTCCACGGCGATGTCGGTCCGCGGACAGCTGGTCAACCGGCCGAGCGGGGCGAGCGAGCGGGCCGTCGGCGACGCCCTGGTCTTCCTCGACCGCCCCTACCACCGCGACTGACCGACCGCTCTCGCCGGGGCCCGGAGGCGATGACCGAGAGGTGGCGAGGGGGCGCGCACGGTCACGGAGTGGCCTTGCTCACATGGCGTGCCGACGGCGCCACCGCCACCATGGTGCAGTCATCGGCAGGCTGAAGGGAGCGGCGATGTTCCGCAAGGTGCTGGTCGCCAACCGTGGTGAGATCGCGATCAGGGCATTCCGGGCGGGTTACGAGCTGGGAGCCCGCACCGTCGCCGTCTTCCCGCACGAGGACCGCAACTCGCTGCACCGGCTCAAGGCCGACGAGGCGTACGAGATCGGCCAGCCCGGGCATCCGGTGCGGGCGTACCTCTCCGTCGAGGAGATCGTCCGCGCCGCGCGGCGGGCGGGCGCGGACGCGGTGTACCCGGGGTACGGCTTCCTGTCCGAGAACCCCGAGCTGGCGCGCGCCTGCGAGGAGGCCGGCATCACCTTCGTCGGCCCCAGCGCCGACACCCTGGAACTGACGGGCAACAAGGCGCGCGCGGTGGCCGCCGCCCGCGCGGCCGGCGTTCCCGTGCTCGGCTCCTCCGCGCCCTCCACGGACGTGGACGAACTGGTCCGCGCCGCCGAGGAGATCGGCTTCCCCGTCTTCGTCAAGGCGGTCGCGGGCGGCGGCGGCCGCGGCATGCGGCGGGTGATGGAGCCGGCGCAGCTGCGCGAGTCGATCGAGGCCGCGTCCCGGGAGGCGGCGTCCGCGTTCGGCGACCCCACCGTCTTCCTGGAGAAGGCCGTCGTCGACCCCCGCCACATCGAGGTGCAGATCCTCGCCGACGGCGAGGGCGAGGTCATCCACCTCTTCGAGCGCGACTGCTCGCTCCAGCGCCGGCACCAGAAGGTGATCGAGATGGCGCCCGCGCCCAACCTGGACCCGGAGCTGCGGGACCGCATCTGCGCCGACGCGGTCCGCTTCGCCCGCGAGATCGGCTACCGCAACGCGGGCACCGTGGAGTTCCTGCTCGACCGCGACGGCAACCACGTCTTCATCGAGATGAACCCGCGCATCCAGGTCGAGCACACGGTCACCGAGGAGGTCACCGACGTCGACCTCGTCCAGGCCCAGCTGCGCATCGCCTCCGGCGAGACGCTCGCCGACCTCGGGCTCTCCCAGGACACGGTGCGGCTGCACGGCGCGGCCCTGCAGTGCCGTATCACCACCGAGGACCCCGCCAACGGCTTCCGCCCCGACACCGGCCGGATCAGCGCCTACCGCTCCCCGGGCGGCTCCGGCATCCGGCTGGACGGCGGCACCACGCACGCCGGCACGGAGATCAGCGCCCACTTCGACTCGATGCTGGTCAAGCTCACCTGCCGGGGACGCGACTTCCGGGCCGCGATCGGCCGGGCCCGGCGCGCCGTGGCCGAGTTCCGCATCCGGGGCGTGGCCACCAACGTTCCGTTCCTGCAGGCGGTCCTCGACGACCCGGACTTCCAGGCCGGCCGGGTGACGACGGCGTTCATCGAGGAGCGTCCGCACCTGCTGACCGCGCGCTCCTCGGCCGACCGCGGCACCAAGCTGCTCACCTATCTCGCCGACGTCACCGTGAACCGCCCGCACGGCGAGCGGCCCGACCTGATCGACCCGGTCACCAAGCTGCCCCCGCTGCCCGCCGGCGAGCCGCCCGCGGGCTCCCGGCAGCGGCTCGTCGAGCTCGGCCCCGAGGGCTTCGCCCGCCGGCTGCGCGAGTCGCCGACCATCGGCATCACCGACACCACCTTCCGCGACGCCCACCAGTCGCTGCTCGCGACCCGGGTGCGCACCAAGGACCTGCTCGCCGTCGCGCCCGTCGTCGCGCGGACGCTGCCCGAGCTGCTGTCCCTGGAGTGCTGGGGCGGCGCCACCTACGACGTCGCCCTGCGCTTCCTCGCCGAGGACCCGTGGGAGCGGCTGGCCGCGCTGCGCGAGGCCGTGCCCAGCATCTGCCTGCAGATGCTGCTGCGCGGCCGCAACACCGTCGGCTACACCCCGTACCCGACCGAGGTGACGGACGCCTTCGTCGAGGAGGCGGCCGCCACCGGCATCGACATCTTCCGGATCTTCGACGCGCTCAACGACGTCGGCCAGATGCGCCCCGCCATCGACGCCGTACGGGCCACCGGCACGGCGATCGCCGAGGTCGCCCTGTGCTACACCTCCGACCTGTCCGACCCGAACGAGCGCCTGTACACCCTCGACTACTACCTGCGCCTGGCCGAGCAGATCGTCGAGGCCGGGGCGCATGTCCTGGCGGTGAAGGACATGGCGGGCCTGCTGCGCGCGCCGGCCGCCGCGAAGCTGGTCTCCGCGCTGCGCCGCGAGTTCGACCTGCCGGTGCACCTGCACACCCACGACACCGCGGGCGGCCAGCTCGCCACCTACCTCGCCGCGATCCAGGCCGGCGCCGACGCGGTCGACGGGGCGGTGGCCTCCATGGCGGGCACCACCTCGCAGCCCTCGCTGTCGGCGATCGTCGCCGCGACCGACCACTCCGAGCGGCCCACCGGGCTCGACCTGCAGGCCGTCGGCGACCTGGAGCCGTACTGGGAGAGCGTCCGCAGGATCTACGCCCCGTTCGAGGCGGGCCTCGCCTCCCCGACCGGGCGCGTCTACCACCACGAGATCCCCGGCGGCCAGCTCTCCAACCTGCGCACCCAGGCCGTCGCCCTCGGCCTCGGCGACCGCTTCGAGGAGATCGAGGCGATGTACGCCGCCGCCGACCGCATCCTCGGCCACCTGGTCAAGGTCACCCCGTCGTCCAAGGTGGTCGGCGACCTCGCCCTGCACCTCGTCGGCGCGGACGTGACGCCGGAGGACTTCGAGGCGGAGCCGAACCGGTTCGACATCCCCGACTCCGTGATCGGCTTCCTGCGCGGCGAGCTGGGCACCCCGCCCGGCGGCTGGCCGGAGCCCTTCCGCAGCAAGGCGCTGCAGGGGCGTGCCGAGGCCAGGCCGGTGCAGGAACTGACGGCGGACGACCGCACGGGCCTGGCCAAGGACCGGCGCGCCACGCTCAACCGGCTGCTGTTCCCCGGCCCGACCCGCGACTTCGACACCCACCGGCAGGCCTTCGGCGACACCAGCGTCCTCGACAGCAAGGACTTCTTCTACGGCCTGCGCCCGGGCAAGGAGTACGCCGTCGACCTCGAACCCGGTGTGCGGCTGCTCATCGAGCTGGAGGCGGTCGGCGAGGCCGACGAGCGCGGCATGCGCACGGTGATGTCCACGCTCAACGGCCAGCTGCGCCCCATCCAGGTCCGCGACAAGGCGGCGGCCTCCGACGTGCCGGTGACGGAGAAGGCCGACCGCGGCAACCCCGGCCACGTCGCCGCGCCGTTCGCCGGTGTGGTCACCCTTGCCGTCGCCGAGGGGGACGAGGTGGCGGCCGGGGCGACCGTCGCCACCATCGAGGCGATGAAGATGGAGGCCGCGATCACCGCGCCCAAGGCCGGCACGGTCGCCCGGCTCGCCATCAACCGCATCCAGCAGGTGGAGGGCGGTGACCTGCTCGTCGAGCTGGCCTGATCCCGCACGCGGCCACGGGCGGGCGGGTCACAATCGGTCCGGGCGGCGTCAGGCCGCCCGGCCGCTGTCGCCGCCGTCACGGGAACAGAATGCTTCCGGGGCGTGTTCCCTCAGCGGGTTAAGATACCCGCGGGGGTATATACGAGGAGGAAGTGTGCAACTCGACATGTCGGCCGACGAGCTGAAGGCGGCCCTCAACCGGCTGCGGCGCGCCCAGGGCCAGCTCGCCGGTGTCATCCGGATGATCGAGGAGGGCCGGGACTGCGAAGACGTGGTCACCCAGCTCGCGGCGGTCTCCCGGGCCCTGGACCGGGCCGGGTTCTCGATCATCGCGACCGGGCTGGAACAGTGCATGACCAGCGAGGACCCCGAGGTGCGGGACTCCGTCCAGATGCGCGCCCGCCTGGAGAAGCTCTTCCTGTCCCTGGCCTGACCCCGCCTCCTGGGGCCAGGTGTGGCCGTCGCCGCGCGGGGGAACCCGGGGCCGGCACACCGGACGGGCAGGTTCCAGGGAGGTCCCATGACGACGGACGCCGCGCGCTACGACGACGAGTCCGACGAGCCGCTGGCGGGCTACGCCGTACTCAGCGGCGTCTTCGCGACCGGCCTCGCGGCGTTCACCGCGGTGGCGTGGCGCCGCGGCGTACGGCTGCCGCAGCGGGTGCCCCCGTGGGACGTGGCGCTGCTCGGAGCGGCGACGTACAAGGCGTCCAGGCTGCTGTCCAACGACAAGATCACCAGCTTCCTGCGGGCGCCGTTCACCCGCCGCAAGGGTGAGGGCGAAGGCCCCGAGGTCATGGACGAACCGCGCGGGGACGGCGTGCGCCATGCCGTCGGCGACCTGGTGTCGTGCCCGTTCTGCACCTCGGTCTGGCTGGCCGGCGCCCTGGTCTGCGGCTACACCGCCGCGCCCCGCGCCACCCGCCTGGTCTGCGCCGGCCTCGGCGCGGTCACCATCGCGGACTGGCTGCAGTACGCCTGGACGTGGACCCAGCGGGCCGCCGAGGAGTGACCGCGCCCGGCCGGAAGGCGCCGCAGCCGTCGGCCGACGGCGGCCGACCGCTGGGCGCCACCCGGTCGGACCGGCCCCCGGGACGCGCCGCCGATCAGGCGGTGTGGCCGTGCCGACGCGGGGCACCCGGGGGGCCGAGGCGGGTCCGGCCGGGCCCGCCGTGCGCAGCCAGGAGGTGGTGGACATGGGTCATGGTGGGAACGTCATCGACGAGCTGATGACCGATCATCGCGAGGTCGAGGAGCTCTTCGGCCGCATCGAGGCGCTGCCGCCCGGTGCGAAGGACCGCAAGACCTATGCCGAGCAGGCCACGATGGAGCTGGTCCGGCACTCGGTGGCGGAGGAGGCCTATCTCTACCCCGCCGTCCGCAAGCACGTCGACGGCGGTGACGCGCTGGCCGACAAGGAGCTCCAGGATCACGCCCGGGCCGAGCAGATCATGAAGGACCTGGAGAGCCGCGAGCCGGGCGACATCGAGTTCGACCGGCTCATCGGGATGCTGATGAGCGAGATCCGCGAGCACGTCGCGGACGAGGAGCGGAACCTCTTCCCCCGGCTGCGCGCCGCGTGCCCCGCCGAGGCGCTGGACGAGATCGGCGACAAGGTCCGGCAGGCGAAGAAGACCGCCCCGACCCGTCCCCACCCGTCCGCTCCGGACAAGCCGCCGGCCAACAAGCTCCTGGCGCCGGGCGCCGGACTGGTCGACCGGGTCCGCGACGCGCTGACCGGCCGCGGCAGGACGCACGACTGACCCCAGACACCGACCACAGGGCCCGGGTCCGCCGACACCTTAGGTTCTAGTGGCCATCGCAACACCCCAGTTCAGGGGATGCGATGGACTTCCAGATCCGGAAGGTGCGGAGCCCGCAAGGGCGCAAGAAGCTCTCTGCTGAGCGGGCTGCATACTTCCAGCTCATGCAGCAGGGTGTGAGCAACGAGGACGCGTGCCGGATCGTCGGGGTGAACCCGAAGACCGGCAGGCGCTGGCGCAACGGCCGCAGGCCGTCCGGCCGGAACAAGGCGGCACCACCGGTTCGCTCGGTGGTGCCGCCTTCCGCGTCCTGCTCTCGATATCTGCGCGAGGACGAGCGGCTCTACATCGCCGACCGGCTGCGGGAAGGGGGTACCGTCCGGGCGATCGCTGCCGAGCTGGGCCGCAGCCCCTCCACCGTCAGCCGCGAGATCCGCCGCAACCGCACGGTGGGCACCCGCGGCCAGTGGAACTACCGGCCCTATGCCGCCCAGGCCCGCGCGGACAGCCGCCGTCCACGCCCCAAACTGCGGAAGATCCAGCAGAACCCCGAGTTGCGGGACTTCGTCCAGGCCGGCCTGGACCGGCGGTGGAGCCCCGAGCAGATCTGCCAGGCTCTGCGTACAACCTTTCCAGACAGGCCGGAGATGCACGTGGCTCACGAGACCGTCTACCAGGCTCTCTACATCCAGGGCCGCGGTGAACTGCGCCGTGAGCTTGCCCGCGCTCTGCGCTCCGGACGCACCCGCCGCAAGCCCCAGCGGCAGGCCAACTGCCGCCAGCCCCGGTTCAAGGACCCCATGGTCATGATCAGCGAACGTCCCGCCGAGGCGGAAGACCGGGCAGTGCCCGGCCACTGGGAAGGCGACCTGATCATCGGCAAGGACGGCGTCTCGGCCATCGGAACCCTCGTCGAACGGGCCACCCGTTACGTGATGCTCCTGCACCTGCCCCACGGCCGCACCGCGGAACACGTCCGCGACGCCCTCGTCGAGACGGTCCAGACCCTGCCTGGTCACCTGGTCAGCTCTCTGACCTGGGACCAGGGCTCCGAGATGGCCGCCCACAAGAGCTTCAGCATCGCCACCGACATCCCGGTCTACTTCTGCGACCCGGCCAGCCCCTGGCAGCGCGGCTCCAACGAAAACACCAACGGCCTGCTGCGGCAGTACTTCCCGACTTGTATTGGGGGCAGCGGTGTTCGTGATCGGGTTGGCCGCCCGTAACGTGCCGCAGGACGCCGGGCAGGCTGACTCGAGTACTTCCTGCCGCCCGCAGGGGCTGGCTCTCTTTGGGTGTGTCGACCTGTCCGGTGCCCACCCGCGAGCACCTCGCGGCCGTCGCCGCCGAACTCAACGGCCGCCCACGCAAAACGCTCGGCTGGGAAACCCCAGCCGAGCGCCTGCATAAACTGCTCGCGGCCTGATCAACACGCCACGTGTTGCGACGATCCCTAGAAACCGCCCACGGCGGACCCGGGCCCTTGTCTCACTCGCACCGGAGCCGGCCGACAAGGCGGCCTGGAAGGCACTGGGGACGGCGGCCTGACCGCGCCCGTTCCCGGGGTGGTGGTCTGTCTGGTCCACCGCCGGCCGTTCCCGGGCGTTGGTCTGTCTCGTCACCGCCGTCCGGGACCGCGCGGTGGTCTGTCTCGTCCACCGCCGGCCGGTGCCGTGCGGCGGTCCGTCCCGTCCGTCTCAGGCGATGAGTGCCTGATCCGGTCCGAGCCGGTCCAGGAGCGGGGTCCGATGGAGGCTGGCCACGGGGGCGAGCAGGTCGGGGTGGCGCAGCAGCGCCGCTGCCCGGCGGTCGCGGTCGTCCGGCCGGACCAGGCGCCGGAACTCCATGGGCACGCCCGCCGCGTGATCCCCGTCGGCCAGCCCGGCCACCGCCGACGCGGCGAGCGCGGGATCGGTGAGCAGGCAGGCCGCCCAGCTCGCCACGACCTCGTCGACCCAGCTGCGCCAGGCCGAGTCCTCCGGGTCCTGAGCGTCCGGCGCGTCCTGGCCGACGTCCGAGCCGATGACCCAGTCGAGCCGGGCCGAGCCGCCCGGGCCCGTCATGCCGAGCAGCGCGGCGTCCATCTCCGTCGGATAGCGCAGCCATGCCGCGACGGTGACCGCCTGACGCGCCTGCACCTCGCACAGGGCGGAGGCCAGCGCGCCGCCGGACGCCGGATAGGCGCGTATCAGCCACTGCGTGGTCGCGGCGATGACGGGGGAGAGGTCTGCGAGCACAGCGGGCCGTCCGAGCTGCTTCCGAAGAGAACGGGGTACTGCTGAAACGGTAGCCCGCGGCACCCGCCCCGGGACATGCCCGAGCCGCCGCCACCGACGTGGGCTCGGCCACACCCGCCCGCCGCGCGCCGGACGGTGCCGGACCCCGGGTCCGGCGGCGGACCCACCCGCGGCCCCGAAGGATCTCTCACCGCCCCGGGAAGGGCGCCCGCCGCTCCTGCAAGGACGCCCGCCGCTCCCGGAACGGCGCTCAGCGCTCCCGGAACGCCGTGACGACCTGCCGGCGGCGCAGTTCCTCCAGCGCGTCCCGCTGACGGTCGGCCCGTTCCAGCAGGCCGTCCAGGAGATCCGCGTCGAGCCGCTCCTCACCGCCGTCGACGAGCTCGCGCAGCGCCCGCCACGCGGCCACCTTGCCCTCGACCCCCAGCCGCAGCGCCTCCACCTCCACCAGCGGGGTCAGCGGAGAACGGCGTACGAGGCGGCCGTTGGCCTTGAACCGGCCCGCCCGCTCGGCCGCCCGCCCGGCGTACACCTTGTACTGCCGTACCGGGATGTCGAGCCGCCGCATGATGTCCAGCAGGGCCGCCCGGTCCTCGGCGAGGTCGGCGGCCAGCGGCTCCAGCGCGCGGGCGAGGGCCGAACCGCGGTACGACCGCACCATGTGGCGCGCCCGCCCGGCGCCGGCGGTGGCGGCCGCCAGGTGATCGTTGAGATAGATGCCCAGCAGAGGCGAGACACCGCCCGGCGACGAGTCCTGGTGGCGGGTGACGGAGAGCAGCCGGTTCATCATCTCGGTCCTTCGATCGATCGGCTCGTCGCCGTCCGCGCGGCCGGCGACGGCAGCCCGTCGAGTACCCGTTCGCGGGGGCCGTACAGCTCAATCGCTCAGTCGATCAGGGCGTGGCGTCGAAAAACGCGCATGGATTCCCTTGTCCTGGTAACGCAATGCCCGACACCCCGAGGGACGGTGGGCGCTCGATTCCCGGTCGCAGCCGAACCTTCCGTGGACAGACGGATCCCGAGGTAGCTGATGGCGACACACACCGAACCGGTCGCACCCGTCCCGGCGGCGAAGTCCCGCGGCAGGACCCAGATGATCGTCACCTGGCTCACCACGACCGACCACAAGAAGATCGGCCATCTGTATCTGATCACCTCGTTCTGCTTCTTCCTGGTCGGCGGGGCGCTGGCCATGGCGATGCGGGCGGAGCTGGCCCGGCCGGGTCTGCAGCTGATGTCCACCGAGCAGTACAACCAGGCGTTCACCATGCACGGCACGATCATGCTGCTGCTCTTCGCGACCCCGACCTTCGCCGGGTTCGCCAACGAGATCATGCCGCTGCAGATCGGCTCCCCGGACGTCGCCTTCCCGCGGCTGAACATGCTCTCGTACTGGCTGTTCCTCTTCGGCGGTCTGATCGTGCTCGGCAGCTTCCTCACCCCGCAGGGCGCCGCCGACTTCGGCTGGACCGCCTACACCCCCCTCAGCGGACCGGTCCGCAGCGCCTACGTCGGCGGTGACCTGTGGATCATGGGGCTGGCGCTGGCCGGGTTCGGCACGATCCTCGGCTCGGTCAACTTCATCACCACGGTCATCTGCCTGCGCGCCCCCGGCATGACCATGTTCCGCATGCCGATCTTCACCTGGAACGTGCTGCTCACCTCGGTGCTGGTGCTGCTCGCCTTCCCGGTGCTGGCCGCCTCCCTGCTCGTGCTGGAGGCCGACCGGCGCTTCGGCGCCCGCGTCTTCGACGCCGCCAACGGGGGAGCGCTGCTGTGGCAGCACCTGTTCTGGTTCTTCGGCCACCCCGAGGTGTACATCCTCGCTCTGCCGTTCTTCGGCGTGATCACCGAGATCATCCCGGTGTTCTCCCGCAAGCCGATCTTCGGCTACATCGGCCTGATCGGCGCCACCATCTCCATCGCCGGGCTGTCCATGGCGGTGTGGGCCCACCACATGTTCGCCACCGGGGCGGTGCTGCTGCCGTTCTTCTCCTTCATGAGCTACCTCATCGCCGTGCCCACCGGGGTGAAGTTCTTCAACTGGATCGGCACCATGTGGAACGGGTCCGTGTCGTTCGAACCGCCGATGCTGTGGGCGATGGGCTTCCTCGTCACCTTCCTCTTCGGCGGCCTGACCGGCGTCATCCTGGCCTCCCCGCCGCTGGACTGGCAGGTCACGGACACCTACTTCGTGGTCGCGCACTTCCACTACGTCCTGTTCGGCACGATCGCCTTCTCGATGTTCGGCGGGTTCAGCTTCTGGTGGCCCAAGATGACCGGGAAGATGCTCGACGCGCGCCTGGAGAAGATCCAGTTCTGGACGCTGTTCGTCGGCTTCCACACCACCTTCCTGGTCCAGCACTGGCTGGGCGTCTCGGGCATGCCCCGCCGCTACGCCGACTACCTGGCCGCCGACGGCTTCACCGCCCTCAACACCGTCTCCTCCATCGGCGCCTTCCTGCTGGGGCTGTCCACCCTGCCGTTCCTCTACAACGTCTGGAAGACCGCCCGGCACGGCGAGCGGGTCGAGGTCGACGACCCCTGGGGCTTCGGGCGTTCCCTCGAATGGGCCACCTCCTGCCCGCCCCCGCGCCACAACTTCACCACCCTGCCGCGGATCCGCTCCGAGTCCCCGGCCTTCGACCTGCACCACCCGGAGGTGGCACGGCACGACGCCAAGGAGGACACCGGCCGGCGCGACGCCCTGGACGCCCAGGGGCACTGAACCGAACCAGCAGGAATCGAGTGGGCGGCGCCGAGCCGGCCGGAAACCCGGCCGGGATCCGCCCGCCGCGCGGTCAGCGGCGTCCGCGGCGGGTGAACAGCAGACGCCAGGTCTCCGGGCCGCGCTCCACGTACTCCACCTCGAAGGCGCCGGGGTCGCGGGCCTCGAGCTGGCGCAGCAGCGGCAGCGGGTCGTGCGGGGCGACGAGCACCATGGCCCGGCCCGGAGTGACGGTGTCGAGGGCGCCGAAGACGGTGGCGTGGCGCAGCGCGTGCGGGACGGCGCGGGCGTCCAGCTCGGGCACGTCGGCCTCGTCCGAGCCGCCGCAGCCGCAACCGCCGCCGCAGCCACCGGATTTCTCCCCCTCGCCCGTGCTCTCGACGTGGGCGTGGCCGCCCAGCAACTCGTGCATCCCGCCCAGCAGTTCGGTCAGGGAGATGTCGGGAGAGGCCGCGATCAACGGCAGGACGAGCTCGTTCTCCTTGTCCAGATGCTCCTCGAACAGCACCTGGAGCGCGCGGGCGTCGCTCGCCGCGCGGGCCGGGGAGGGGGCGGTGCGCAGCGCGTCCACCAGGTCCGTGATCCTGCGGTGCTCGGCGAGCATGCCGTCGATCAGCAGGCGGGCCTCCACGGTGCCGTGTGCGGCCGGGTAGAGAGCGGACTCCTCGGCCAGGGCGTGCGGGACGAGTTCACGCTCGCAGAAGGTGACGAGACCGGCGCGGAGGTCCTCCGCCGAGGCGGGATCGCGGTCCACGGCGTCGATCAACAGGGTGACCCGTCCGCCCAGTTCGCCCGCCAGCTGGGCGTGGTGTGCTTCGACGGCTTCGACGGCCCGGGCGTCCTGGGGGTCCGACGCGAACGTGACAGTGCTCATGCTGAGTCTCCAGCGGGGGATGGCGGCCGGATGGCCGGGTGCGGGACTGCGCTTCGAATATACTACGGACATGTCCGTGGAAAATAAGGCTCCTTTCCCCGGGGGCGGTGACCGGCCTCCCGTCTCCCGGCAGCGCCACGCCGTCCTCCAGCACCTGCGCAGCCGGCCGCGCCCGGTCACGGCGGCCGCGCTGGCCGAGGAGTGCGGTCTGCACGTCAACACCGTCCGGGAGCATCTGGACGCGCTGGTGGACAGCGGCCTCGCGGTCCGCGAGCGCGGGGCGGCCGCCGGGCGTGGGCGCCCCGCCTGGCGTTACCTCTCCCGGCCCCCGCAGCAGTCCGCCGTGCGGGAGTACGCCGGACTGGCCGCCGTGCTCGCCGGGCAGATCGCCAGGTCCAGTGCCGACCCGGAGGCGGACGCCCGCGCCGCGGGGGAGGAGTGGGGCCGCGCCCTGGTCGCCGGACAGGAACCGTCCGGCGACACCGCGCGGGCACGCGACCGGATCGTCGCCCTGCTCGACGAGATCGGCTTCGCCCCCGAGGTCGAGATCGAGGTCGAAGCCCACGGCAACGGCGAGGACGAAGCCGAAGTCGAAGCCGGCGGCGAGGCCGAGGGGGAAACCGAGGGCGCGGGCGACGGACGGCGGGAGTTCCGCGTGCGGCTGCCGCACTGCCCCTTCATCGAGATCGCCCGCGAGTACCCGGGCGTGATCTGCGGCGTCCACGCCGGGCTGGTCCGGGCGGGCTACGCCGCTCTCGGCGGCGCCCCGGACGAGGTGTCCCTGCGCCCCTTCGCCGAGCCCGGCGCCTGCCGGCTGAGCTTCGTCACCGCCGGGCCGCGGGAGCCGGACCGGAGGCTCCCGTGACGACCACCGCGGACCGGGCCCGGCGCACCGGCACGGGACGGGCCGTGCTGCTGTTGCCCGCCGGTATCGCGCTGCTGGCCGGTCTCGACGCCGCGCTGCTGCTGCTCGGGCTGCCCGCCCCGGTACGCGCCGACCGGCTGCCCCGGGTGCACGGCGTGCTGCTGGTCCTGGGCTTCGTGGGGACGCTGGTGGCGCTGGAACGCGCCGTCGCCCTGGGGCGCCGCTGGGGACACCTCTCCCCGCTCTTCCTCGGCGCGGGCGGCCTGCTGCTGCTCACCCCGGCCGACCCGCGCGCCGGAAAGTCGCTGCTGGTCCTCGGCACCGCGGTGCTCGGCGTGCTGTACGTCCGGTTCTGGCGCCGCCAGCCGGGCCCCGCCCTGCTGGCCCAGGCGGCCGGCGCGGTCGCCGGGCTCGGCGCGGCGCTGCTGTGGCTGGGCGGACTGGACGTGCCCCGTCTGCTGCCCTGGCTCGCCGCCTTCCTGGTGCTGACCATCGCGGGCGAGCGGCTGGAACTGGCCCGGGTCGCCGTCCTCGCCCCCCGTACCGAGCAGGCCTTCCTGGCCTGCGTGGGCGCCGTGCTGACCGGCACCGTCGCCACCCTGCTGTGGCCCGCCCCCGGCACCCTGCTGCTGGCCGCCGCCCTGCTCGCCCTGGTCGCCTGGCTCACCGCGCACGACGTCGCACGCCGCATGCTCCGCGCCACGGGCCTGCCCCGCTTCTCGGCCGCCTGCCTGCTGGCCGGGTACGCGTGGCTGGGGCTGGCGGGCGCGCTGTGGCTGCTGGACGGCCCGATCACCGACGGCGGCCGCTACGACGCGGTGGTGCACTGCGTCTTCCTCGGCTTCGTCATCTCGATGATCATGGCTCACGCCCCGGTGATCCTGCCCGCCGTGCTGCGCCGCCCGCTGCCGTACCACCCCGCGCTCGCCGTCCCCGCCTGGCTGCTGCACCTCTCGCTGGCGCTGCGCGTCCTGGTCGGCGACCTGCGCGACTCCACCCTGGCCTGGCGGACGGGCGGGGTACTCGACATCGTCGCCGTGCTGCTGTTCGTGGCGACGGCGGCGACCCTGTCCGTGACCGCCGGCTCGGCGCGACGCCCCCGGCCGCAGCCCTCGGAGACGATCCGGTGACCGGGCAGCACTCCGTCGCGCCGCCCCCTTCGCCCGCGGACCCGCACGGCCCCCGTGCCGCGGGGCGCCTGCCGCGAGCCGCCTGGCACCTGAGGGTGAACGCCGTGGTCGCGGTCTGGCTGCTGCTGTTCGCCGTCGCCGCGCTGGCGCACCCGTTCGTGCCGCAGGCCCGCTGGCTGCTCGTGCATCTGCTGCTGCTCGGGGCGGTGAGCAACGCCGTCGTGATCTGGTCGGGGCACTTCGCCGCCTCCGTGCTGCGGCTGCCCGAGTCCGACCGCGGGGCCCCGGCGGCATTCAGACTGGCGGCCCTCAACGCCGGGGCCGTCGCCGTGACGGCCGGCCTGGTCGCCGGTTCCTGGCCCACGGTGCTCGCGGGCGGCACCGCGGTCGCCGCCGCCGTCACGGTGCACGCCGTCCGGCTGGCCGGCCTGGCGCGCCGGGCCCTGCCCGGTCGCTTCACGATGACCGTGCGCTACTACGTCGCGGCCGCCGCCCTGCTGCCCCTGGGAGCCGCACTGGGCGTGATCATGGCGCGCGGCGGTCTCTCCGACGACCTCGCCGCCCGCGTGCTGACGGCGCACAAGCTGATCAACCTCTTCGGCTGGCTCGGCCTCACGGTGGCCGGCACGCTGGTCACCCTCTGGCCGACGATGCTGCGCACCCGCGTGGCGGACGGTGCCGAGCGGGCGGCCCGCCGGGCCCTGCCCATCCTGCTCGGTGGCCTGGGCGCGGCCGTCGCCGCGGTACTCGTACTGCCGCCGCCCGCGGCCGCCGCCGGTGTCGCCGTCATCGCGGGCGGGCTGGTCGTCGCGGGCGTCCCCTGGGTCCGCGAGGCACGGGGGAAGCCGCCGTCCACGTTCGCCACCTGGTCGGTGGCGGCGGGCAGCGCCTGGCTGCTCGGCACCCTGGCGGCACTGGCGCTGACGCTGCTGACGTCGCCGTCCTGGCCCGCGGCGGCGGAGCGGACCTCGGCCCTGACCGCCCCGCTGGCCGCCGGGTGGATGGCGCAGGTGCTGCTGGGCGCGCTGAGCTTCCTGGTGCCGGTGGTGCTCGGCGGCGGACCCGCCGCCGTACGGGCCACCACGGCGGAGCTGGAACGTGGCGGCGCCGCCAGGCTGACCGCCGCCAACGCGGCGCTGCTGCTGTGCGTGCTGCCGGTGCCCGGCACGGTGCGGGTGACCTGCTCGGTGGTGCTGCTGGGCGTGCTGGTGGCGTTCCTCGCGTTGCTGGTCCGGGCCGTCCTGCACCACCGTGCGCGGGGTCGGAGCACGACGTCCGAGGTCCGCGGCGTCCGTACCGAACCTGCGGCAGAGCCGCAGCGGCCGCACCGGGTGCTGGGCGGGGTGGCCGCCGGGGTCGCCGTCGTGGTGCTGGCCGTGGTCGCCGGCGGCGCGGCGGACGTACGGTCCCTGCCCTCCGCCGCGGCCGCCACCGAGGACGGGCGGACGGTGGTTCCCACCGGCCGCACCACCACCGTGGCGGTCACCATCCACGGAATGCGCTTCACCCCGGACACCATCAAGGTGCCGAGAGGCGACCGGCTGGTGATCAAGCTGCACAACCTGGGCACCGACCGGCATGACCTCGTCCTGGACACGGGTGCCCGCACCGGCCGGATCGCCCCGGGGGAGCGGGCCGTACTCGACGCGGGCACCGTGGGACACGACCTCGAGGGGTGGTGCTCGGTGGTGGGACACCGGCAGATGGGCATGGTCCTCACCGTCCACGCCACCGGTACGGCGCCCCCGTCCGCCCCCGGCCACTCCATGGCGCGGGGGGACGGCGGCCCGGCGGACTCCGGCGGCGAGTCGGCGCGCGACTCGGCCGCGAAGGCGTTCGACCCGATGGCCGAACCGCCCGCCGGTTTCACCGGCCGTGACCCCCGGCTGCTCCCCGCCCGGGGCGGTCCCGGGCACACCGTGCACCGCGAGACCCTCACCGTGCGGGACGTCGTACGGGAGGTGGCCCCTGGTGTCAGGCAGAAGCTGTGGACCTTCGACGGGACCGCCCCCGGCCCCGTGCTGCGCGGCCGCGTCGGCGACACCTTCGAGATCACCCTGGTCAACCGTGGGACCACCGGCCACTCGGTGGACTTCCACGCCGGAGCCCTGGCTCCCGACCGGCCGATGCGCACCATCCAGCCCGGCCGGTCGCTGACGTACCGGTTCACCGCCACCCGCAGCGGGATCTGGATGTACCACTGCTCCACGATGCCGATGTCGCTGCACATCGCCAACGGCATGTACGGCGCCGTCGTCATCGACCCCCCGGGCCTTCCGCACGTCGACCGGGAGTACGTGATCGTCCAGTCGGAGCTGTACCTCGGTGCGCAGGGCGGGACGGCCGACCCGGAGAAACTGTCGGCCGGGCGGCCCGACGCCGTCGTCTTCAACGGCTACGCCAACCAGTACACCCGCGACCGGCCGACCGCCCGCGTCGGCGAGCGGGTCCGGGTGTGGGTGCTGGACGCGGGGCCCGACCGGCCCGGCGCGTTCCACGTCGTCGGCGGCCAGTTCGACACCGTCTACCAGGAGGGCGCCTACCGGCTCCGCCCGGACGACCCCGGACACGGCGGTGCGCAGATCCTCGACCTGGCCCCCGGATCGGGAGGGTTCGTCGAGCTCTCCTTCCCGCAGGCGGGCGACTACCCGTTCGTCTCGCACCTGATGAGCGACGCCGAGCGGGGAGCCCGCGGCGTCTTCAGGGTCACGGCCCGGTGACGCGCGGGGGGTCACCCGACTCCCCGCGCACCTGCTCGGCGGCCTGCAGCACCAGGCCGCGGAAGAAGACGTGCTCGGCGTCGGCGTGGTTGACCGGGTGCCACCACATGGCGTCGACCAGCGGGCCGACGCCGATGGGGCAGGGGAGCGCGCGGATGCCCGCGTCGGCCGGGAGCCGGCGCACCAGCCGCTCCTGGAGCAGCGCTATCCGGCGCGTCCCGGCGACCAGGTCGGGGACGGCCAGAAAGCTCTCCGTCACGACCTGGACCCGCGGTTCGATCCCGAGGATGCGCATCTGCCGGGCGGCCGAGGTGGAGGACGTCAACCCGTGATAGGTCGCGACCCACGGCAGGGCTTCCAACTGTTCGACCGTGAGGGTGTCGCCGATGTCGGGGTTGTCGACGGAGACGACGACGACCCAGGTGTCGGTGAGCACGTTCGCGTGAGGAAGGTCGGTGACGAATCCGTGCGGGACCACCATCAGGTCGGCGGTGAGCAGGGTCTGCTCGGCCTGGTCGACGGCTTGGGTGGTGGAGTGGACGAGCCGCAGCCGCGCGTTGGGCGCTTCCAGGCCGAGCAGTTCGGCGATGGGGCTGCCGAGGACGACGCAGGCGTAGTCGCTGAGGATGACGCTGAACTCCCGCGTGGTCTCCTTCGCGTCGAAGGCAAGCCGCGCGGAGAACACCCGCTCGGCGTCGTCGAGGGCGAGCCGGACCCAGGGCCTGAGCTGTTCGGCCAGGGGGGTGAGACGGTATTCGTTGCCCACCCGGGTGAGCAGTTCGTCGCCGAAATGCCTGCGGAGCTGGGACAGGGAGGCCGACAGTGACGGCTGGCTCAGGCCGAGCTGCTGGGCGGCCCTCGTGACGCTGCGCTGGTCGAGCAGCGCGGCGAGGGACACCAACAGGTTGAGGTTCATGTTCGCGAGCCGCACCGCTCCCGCCTCTCAGTGACGCCGATACGAACCACTTTCCGGCAATTCCCGCAAGATGTCGCTCGTGTCGCTGGGTGTCAGACCGCCGTACCGGCCAGGTCCGGGTGTCCGGCCGGGGTCGAGTACGAGAGCCACCGCTCCAGCCGGGACGGTGCGAACAGCTCGTCCAGGGTGAGGTGCACGGCCCCGGCGAGGCCCGCGTGCAGGCTGGACGACGGCTCGATGCGCAGGGTCCGGGTGGCCAGCGGGAGCGAGCGGCGGTATACGGTCTCCCGGATGGCCGCCAGCACGTAGTCGCCGGCGCTCACCACTCCGCCGCCGAGGACGACGAGCGCCGGATTGTAGAAGCTGACGAGCGTGGCGAGGGTGGTCCCGACCAGGCGTCCGGCGCGGGCCAGCAGGGCGCGGGCCGCGGCGTCTCCGTTCGCGGCGGCCCGCGCGATGTCCGCCGAGGTGAGCGTGCCCGTCGTGGAGAGCGTCTCCAGCATGGCCTGGCTGCCGCCGTTCTTGGCCAGCCGGCGGCCTTCGCGGACGAGTGCCGCCCCGCCCGCGACCGCCTCCAGGCATCCGTCGTTGCCGCAGCGGCAGGTGACGTTCTCGGCCTCCGCGACCAGGACGTGCCCGATGTCTCCCGCGCAGCCGTTGGCCCCGCGGTGCAGGCGGCCGCCGGACACCAGCCCGGCGCCGATACCGGTGCCGATCTTCACGTACAGCAGGTCGGTGGTCTCGTCGGCGGCGGGGTTGCCGCGCAGCTCGCCGAGCGCGAGCAGGTTGACGTCGTTGTCGACCCAGGTGGGGGCGTTGTAGCGGCGGGAGAACCGCTCGCGGATCCGGTAGCCGTCCCAGCCCGGCATGATCGGAGGGGCCACCGGGAGGCCGGTGCTGAACTCGACGGGGCCCGGCACGCCGATGCCGATGCCCCAGACGGCCTGTCCTTCGCCGGTCCTGGCCAGCATCCCGTCGATGACTTCCTCGACCCGGGTGAGAACCACCTCGGGGCCGTCGGCGATGTCGATGGGTTCGGCCGTGCTCTCCAGGATGCGGCCCGACAGGTCGGCCAGGCCGAGCTCCATGCCGGTCGCGCCGATGGCCACGCCGATGACCAGGCCCGCTTCGGTGCGCAGGCGGAGCATGCGGGGAGCGCGGCCGCCGCTGGAGGGCCCCACTCCCGCGCGGGTCACGAGCCCCGCCGACTCCAGCTCCGCGATGCGTGCCGCGATGACGCTGCGGCCGAGGCCGACCTGCTGGGTGAGCAGGGGCTGCGTCATGCCGTCACTGCCGCGGATCGCCGCCAGTACGGCGGCGAGGCTGTCGATTCGCCCAGAGGGCACGGCCCCTCCTTCATCGACCCGTCCTGTCCGGCGCGGGCTTCATTTTTTCCGTTGCCCGGCAAAAGTACCACCGGTTCCGGATCAACCGCATGGTCGAACGGAGGAAGCCCGGGGGGCGGGCTCGGCTGGGTCCCGGCTCCCCGGGAAACGGCGTGGCGGCCGCCCTCCCGGCGATCTCCCGAGGGTCTCCCGGTGATCTTCCCGGGGTTCCCGTGCGGCGGCGCACCGGGAACTGCCTGCGATGCGGATAGGCCGATCCTATGGCCGCTATCAGCAAACTTTTGTTGATGAGCGGCGGAAGCTCTGTAACACTCGCGACACACAGTCAGTGAACCCGGCGGGCACCCGCTCCTCCGGTCGCCCCCTGGCCACGTCGAAAGGCTCCCCATGACGTTCTCGATCGCCCGGCGCCGCCGCAGCGCCACGGCCGTGGCGCTGCCTCTGGCCGCCGGACTCCTTCTGACCGCCTGCGGAAACGGGGGCGGTACCTCGGCCAACGGCGAGGAGCCCAAGACCATCACGCTGTCCTACGCGAGCGCCAACACAGGGGAGAAGGCGTTCGAGACCCTCGCCAAGGACTACATGGCCGCGCACCCCGGAGTCCACATCAAGACGAACCGGATCGCGCTGAACACCTACAACCAGACCCTGACGACGCAGATGCAGGCCGGGAACGGCCCGGATGTCATGTACGTGAACGCCGGTACCGGACAGGCCGGCTCGGTGGGCCAGCTCGGCAAGGCCGGCCTCCTGCTGGAGCTCGACGCCGGCCTGAAGAGCGTCCTGCCCGAGGGGACGGAGGAGCTCTACTCGGCCAACGGGAAGTTCCTGGGCGTCCCGGTTTCCCTGGCCATCAGCGGAATGGTCTACAACAGCGACCTGGCCAAGGGGAGCGGCGTCAGCATCACGCCCGACTCCACCCTCGAAGAAGTGCTGTCGCAGTGCGCCAAGGCCAAGAAGGCCGGCAAGTCGGTCTTCGGTCTGGCGGGTTCCGTCTCGCAGAACACCGGCATCCTGACGATGGAGATCGCCTCCTCCACGGTGTACGGCGTGAACCCGGACTGGAACAAGGACCGCGCCGCCGGTAAGACCTCGTTCGCGAAGACCGAGGGCTGGCGCCAGGCCCTGCAGGCGATCGTCGACCTGAAGAAGGCCGGCTGCTTCCAGGACGGCGCGGCCGGGGCCGGCTTCGACGCCCTCACCAACGGCGCCAGCCAGGGCAAGCTCTTCGGGTTCTTCGCGCCGAGCGGCGCGACCAAGGACATCATGGACGCCGCGGGCGGCCACGTGAAGCTGACCGCCCTGCCGTTCCCGGCGCCGAAGGGCACGAAGACCTACCCGGCGCTGACCGCGAACATCGGCCTGGCGGGGAACAGCAAGACGAAGAGCCCGAAGCTCGTCCAGAGCTTCATCAAGTTCGCCGTCTCACCGGCCGAGGCGAAGAAGTTCGCCGACGCGCAGGGCAGCATCCCGGTCGGGAAGAGCATCTCGCCGTCCGACCTGCTGCCGCAGTACCAGCCGATCGCGGACATGCTCAAGAACAAGCAGTACCGCCCGTACGGAATCGACGCCTGGCCGAACGGCCAGATCTACGAGGCCCTCGGCAGCGGCGTCACCGGCCTGCTGACCGGCCAGAAGTCGATCAGTGACGTGCTCAAGGCGGCCGACGCCGCCTGGACCAGCTGAAGCCGACCGCTGCGCGGGACGGGTCAGGCCCGTCCCGCGCACCGGCCGGACCGTGACCGTGAACAGGACGAGGAACGGCAGAATGACGACGACGGAGAGCCGCGCCGCCGCGGCCGTGAAGGTGAAGACCACGGCGGCTGAACCACGCCCGTTCCACATGGGCTACGGCTACTGGTGGTGGGCGCTGCCGGCCATGCTGCTCATGCTGGCCTTCATCTACGCGACGACCGCCAGCGGCGCGTTCTACGCCTTCACCGACTGGTCGGGGATCGGTTCCTTCCATTTCGTCGGCCTGAAGAACTTCTCCAGGATCTTCCAGACCGAGGAGCTCACCGGAGCGCTCGTCAACACGCTGCTCCTGGCGTTCGGCTTCCTGTTCTTCAGCAACGTGGTGGGGCTGCTGTTCGCGCTGGCCCTCAACCGCGGTCTGAAGAGCCGGTTCGTCCTGCGGACCCTGCTGTTCATGCCCGTGGTGATCGCGCCGGTCGCGGTCTCGTACATCTGGAAGTTCATCTTCGCGTACGACGGCCCGCTGAACGACACGTTGCAGGCGGTCGGACTGAAGAGCTGGCGGCACGACTGGCTGGCCGAGCCGAAGCTCGCGCTCGCGGCCGTCCTCGTCGTCATGGTCTGGCAGAGCATCGGCTTCACGATGGTGATCTATCTGGCCGGACTGGCGGGCGTGCCGGAGGAACTGGAGGAGGCCGCCGCCCTGGACGGGGCGGGCCCGCTGCGGCGGTTCCGGTCGGTGACGCTGCCGATCATCCAGCCGTCCGTCGCCATCGCCACGACGCTGTCGCTCATCCAGGGCCTGCGGATCTTCGACCAGGTGCTCGCGCTGACCGGTGGCGGCCCGTCGGGGGCCACGCAGACTCTGGCGACCGAGGTGTACCAGCACACGTTCGTCTTCGGCAACTTCGGTTTCGGCGCGGCCCTGGCCCTGATGCTGAGCGTCCTCATCCTCATCTTCACCGCCGTCCAGCAGTTCCTCACCCGCGACCGTCTCTAGACAGGACTCGAGCCGTGTTCCGCTATACGAAGAAGACGCTGGTCCTCGAGATCGCCACGCTGCTGGCGACGCTCGCGATGCTGATGCCGTTCTACTTCCTGATCTCCACCTCGCTGAAGACCCAGAGCCAGGTGCTCGGCACCTCGGCACTGTCCTTCCCGACGAGCCCGACCTTCGAGAACTTCACCACACTGCTGTCTCCGTCCGGCGACGCCTCGTCGAGCATCTTCCAGGGACTGTTCAGCAGCGTCCTCATCACGGCCGGGACCATCGTCGCCCTCATCGTGATCGGCGCGCCGGCGGCGTACGTCTTCGCGCGCAGCACCAGCCGCTGGAGCACCTACACCTTCTACCTCTTCACGATCGCGATTCTGCTGCCGACCCAGCTCGGTGTCGTGCCGCTGTACGTCGAGGCCCGCAACCTCGGGCTGGTGGGCACGCCGTTCGGGATGGTCGTGATCTACACGGGGATGCTGATCCCGCTCGCCGTCTTCCTGTACAGCGGGTTCGTCCGACGGCTGCCGCGCGACTACGAGGAGGCCGCGACGGTCGACGGGGCGTCCCGGACCAGGGTTTTCGTGCAGGTGGTGTTCCCGCTGCTGGCCCCGGCGACGGGCACCGTCGCCATCCTGGCGGGCCTCATCGTGTGGAACGACTTCTTCACCGCGCTGATCTTCCTGAACGGCTCCGGATACCAGACGCTGCCGGTGGTCATGTACAACTACGTCGGCTCGCTGGTCTCGCAGTGGAACCTGATCTTCGCGGTCGTGATCATCTCCATGATCCCCATTCTCGTCTTCTACTTCTTCATGCAGAAGAAGTTCATCCAGGGCTACGCAGGCGGACTGAAAGGCTGACCCCGCATGATGCCCGAACAGATAATCGAACCCGGAACCCTGACGTTCCGCGGCGACCGGGTGCGCGTCTCCGTCCGCATGCCCTGGTACCGGGCGCTGCCCCTGTCGTCGGTCGCCGGTGTCGGCTGGACCGTGGACGGGGCCGAGGTCCCGCAGGAGTCGATCACGTGGACCGTGGACGGCCGCACCTACCGGCTCGACGAGCTGCCCGCCCGCCACGGCCTGTGGTGGTACGTCCTCGACTCCGCGGAGATCGAGGGCGCGCTGCCGGCGCTCGCTGACCGGGACGAGCACGAGGTGAGCGTGACGCTGAGCCTCTACATCCCCTACATCACGACCGATCTCGGGGTCCTCCGGATCGAGGAGAGCGACACCAAGACGATGGCGGAGGCATGAGCACTCTCGGCACGCCCGTCCAGGGCGTCACCCTGTACAGCTTCACCCGCGCCTTCCACGGGCGCCGCCACTCCTTCGAGGAACTGGTCCGGGAGGTCGCCCGGCGCGGCCTCGGGCCGGGCCTGGAACTGGTCGGCTTCCAGAGCATCAAGGGCTTCCCGGACGTCGACCCGGCGTTCGTGGACCGCTTCCGGTCGCTGACCGACGAGACGGGCCTGGTGCCGACCTGCCTCAGCGCGAACGCGGACTCCGGGCTGCGCCGCGACCGGATGCTCACCGACGACGAACTCGTCGACTACATGCGCCCCCAGATCGCCGTCGCCCGGGAACTGGGCTTCCCCGTCGTGCGCGTGCAGATCTCGCTCACCCCCGACGACATGGAGCGGCTGCTCCCGGTGGCCGAGCGGTACGGCGTGCGGCTCGGCCTGGAGATCCACTCCCACCAGCACCCCCGGCACCCCCGCATCCAGGCCCTGCTGGAACGCTACGAGAAGCTCGGCTCCCCGCTGCTCGGCTTCGTGCCCGACTGGGGCGCGTCGCTGCGGGCGGTGCCGTCCACGCTGCTGCGCAAGTACCGCGCCGCCGGATACCCCGAGGACCTCGTGCAGGGACTCGAACGGCTCTGGCGCGAGCACCACGCAGAGGGCCCGCCGATGACCGAGCCCCAGCACGGGCGCTGGTTCCGGCAGGTCATGGAGCTGGCGCACCGCCACGGTGCCGGCGGACGGGCCATCGAGATGGCCGTCAACATCACCGGACTGTTCGGCCACGCCCCCGCCTCCGACTGGGCCGACGTGCTGCCCTGGACCGTCCACACCCACGGCAAGTTCTACGAGATCGACGCCGACGGCGACGAACCCTCCGTGCCCGTGCGGGAGTTGGTGGACCTCTGGGTCAGGAGCGGCTACTCCGGGGCGATCTCCAGCGAGTGGGAGGGCTTCCACTGGAACGACTGGGACGACCCCTTCGACGTCGTCGCGGGAAAGCAGGCCCTGGTCCGGGCGAGCGCCGAAGCGGCCGGCTCGCGCGTGATCGTCGATCCGGCCGAGGCCCGCGCCCTGGTGGGCCGGCCGGCAGAGAGGAACAACTAGATGTCCACCGATGACACCGTCCTGACCGACGACAGCCTGACCCGGCGCCCCGACGGCCTGGCCGTCGCCCTGAAGGTCCCCTGGTACCGCAGCCTGTGGCTGTCCAGCGTCAGCTCCATCGACGTGACGCTCGACGGCGAGCGCGTCCCGCGCGACGAACTCCGGGTCGAACTGGGCGATCGGACCTACCGGGTGGACGAGCTGCCGGACCAGTGGGACACGCTCTGGTTCATCCAGGACCGCCTCCAGGTCGTGGTCCCGCGCGACCAGCCGCCGGGCGAGGGAAGCGAGGTCGAGGTCGAGGTGGCCGTCGAACTGCGGCTGCCGTACATGCAGATCGCCCCCCAGAAGTACGTGACCAACCACGCGACCAACCGCCGTACGCTGACCGCTCGCTGAGAGGCCCCGATGACGACCCTCACCTCCCCCATCAAGCTCGGCCTCACCCTCTACTCACTGACCAGCGAGTGGGCCGCGGGCCGCTACGACCTGCGCGGCCTGCTCGACGTGGTCGCCGAAGCGGGCATCGGCCCCGGCATCGAGATCGTCGCCTCCCAGACGATCCGCACCTACCCGGAAGTCACCGACGAGTTCGTGCGCGAATGGCACGCGGCCTTCGACCGGCACGGGTTCACCCCCAGCTCGTTCGGCGCCAACCTCGACATGGGCCGCCGCCGCGACCGCGACATGACCCTCGACGAGGAGTACGAGTTCACGGCCGCCCAGTTCCGCAGCGCGCGGGCGCTGGGCTTCCCGCTGGTGCGCATCCAGAGCGCCAAGCCGGAGCTCATCCGCCGGCTGATGCCACTGGCCGAGGAACTCGACCTGACGCTCGGCTGGGAGATCCACGCCCCGCTCGGCCCCAACTCGCCGCAGGTGATGCGGATTCGCGAGCTGTACGACGAGATCGGCTCGCCGCGCCTGGGCTTCGTAGCCGACTTCAGCTCGACGATGCACTCGATGTCCCCGACGCTGCTGCGCGGTCTCGCGAAGAAGGGCCTCGCCCCTGAGGACCTGACCCGGCTGCAGGAGATCTGGGCCAAGGACTCCGGCATCAACGAACGGCACGCCGAGTTCGTCGACCACCTGCACACCCGCGGCATCGCGCCGGAGAGCCTCGGCTCGTTCGCCCGGCTCGCGTTCAACATGCACGGACACGTCGACCCGCGCGAGTGGTCCGACATCATGCCGCAGATCGTGCACGTCCACGCCAAGTTCTACGACATCGACGAGGCCGGCGACGAGCCCGCCATCGACTACCCGGCCATCGTCCGCGAGTTCGTGGCCGGCGGCTACACGGGCTTCTTCTCCAGCGAGTGGGAGGGCCACGCCTTCGCCGACCTGGACGAGGCCGATCCCGTCGATCTGGTGCGCAAGCAGCACGACCTCATCCGCCGCTCCGTCGCGGACGCCCTCACGGAAAGCCGAGCCTGACCATGTACCAGCTGGCACCCAACATCGAACTGATCTTCACCGAGGCGGGCCCGGACGCCGCCGACCGGGTGCGCGCGGCGGCCGCCGCCGGCTTCGACGCGGTGGAGATGTGGGGCACCTCCGACAAGGACGTGGCCTCGCTCGCCGCCGCCCTCAAGGAGACCGGGGTCGGCCTGACCTCCCTCCTCGCCGAGCCGCGGACCAACTTCACGCTGCCGGGGACCGACCTCGGGCCCTTCTTCACCGGCCTGGACCGGGCCGTCGAGAACGCCGGGCTGCTCGGCTGCCCGCGCGTCGTCCTCGGCTCGGGCATCGGCTTCCCCGGCGCGAAGCGCCCCCAGAACCTGGCCCGGCTGGTCGAGGTGTTCACCGAGGCCGTAGAGCGGACGCGTGACTCCGGTGTGAAGCTCGTGCTCGAACCGGTCAACACGCGCGTCGACCACCCGGGCGCGCTGCTGGACCGCACGGCCGACGCCGTCCTGGTCGCGCGCGAGGTCGGCTCCGAGTCGTTCGGCCTCCTGTACGACCTCTACCACTCGATCACCGAGGGGGAGGACCCCGCGGCGGAGCTGGCGAACGCGGCCGGCCTCGTCGACTACGTGCAGATCGCCGACGCCCCCGGACGCGGTGAGCCCGGCAGCGGCGCGATCGACTGGGCCGAGCGCCTGTCGGTGCTCCGCGCCTCGGGCTACGACGGTCCGATCGGCCTCGAGTACTTCCCGACCACCCCGTCGGTGGAGTCCCTGGCGCACATCAAGGCCGTGGCACGCGACGCGTAGCCGCTGAGACCGGGGCCCTTCGGCCACCCGCCCAGGGTGGCCGACGGGCCCTTCGGCGCTCCACGGCGTGCGCCGGGCACCCGTGCGTACGTCCCGCGCCCACCCGCGGCGGAGCCGGCGAGAACAGCACGGCCCGCGAAGGACCGGCCGGGCACGCGTGGTCCCTGACAGCCACGGCGTGCCCGGCCTCTTGCCTGTCCCGCACCAGCGCTCTCGGGCGGGGGACAGCTCGCCGCGGGACACCCGGACCGGGACGGGAGCCGGAGCCCTTCCGGCCGGCAGCGGCGTGCGGCGCCCCGGCTGCTCGCGGTCGGCGAGGTGGTGCGAGGCGGCGCAGCCGGCTCCGCCGGCGGCGAAGAGGAGTCGTCCGGCCGGTGCGGTCCTCGACCGGACATCCGTCGCGGCAACGCGGAAGCCGCCGGCGGCGAACCAGGAGGGTTCGCCGCCGGCGGCTTCGGTGTGCCGCTGCCGTCAGGCGCGGGCGACGTTCAGCTCGTGCTGGAGGTACCAGCTGTTGAGCATGGCGAGTTCGGCCGGGTTGCCGCCGTGGTCGCTCTCGACCACCACCCAGCCCGGGAACTCCCGTCGGCGCAGCGCCGCGACGAACGCCTTGACGTCGACGAGGCCGCCCTCGGTGCCGAGTTCGAAGAACCAGCGCTCGATCCGGCGCCCGCCGCCGCCGCGCAGCATCGTGGTCTCGGCGCCCGGCATGCGGTACTCGTCGCCGAGGTCGGTGTAGCGGGTGTCCTTGAGGTGCACGTGGGTGACCCGTGCGTGCCACTCCTCGTAGAACGCCACCGGGTCGATGCCGCCGATGGTCAGCTCGGCGGTGTCGAGCGCGAGGCCGACCAGCTCCGGGTCGGTCGCGTCGAGCAGCCGTCCCAGCTCGTCGGCCGTGTGCACGGCGCTCAGGCAGTCGTAGTGCAGGGCCAGCCCGACGCCCGCGGCGGCGGCCACCTTGCCGACCTCGTTCCAGACGTCCCCGATGACCGCGATGTCGTCATGGGCGAGCGGGGGCTGCATCCACGCCGGTCCGACGGGGCGCACGACGAGCTGCTCGGCGCCGACGGCGGCCAGGAAGTCGACGAACGGCCGTGCCGACTCGACGATCGCGGCATGGTCGGCGGGGTTTCTGGTGGAGCGGAACGCCCAGCCCTCCTCCTCGACCGGCTGTCCGGGATCCCAGTACATGCCGGCCACGCCGTTGACCGAGCAGCCGCGCAGGAAGCCGAGGAATCCGGCGGGGCCGCCGTGGTTGAGCTCGATGATCTCGGGCCGTCCGAGGTTCTCCCACCTGCCGGAGCCCGCGGCCAGCTCCACGTGGTCGAAGCCGAGCGCGGACAGCGTCTTCAGCGCCCGGCGCTGATCCTCGTGCCGGACGAAGACGTCCATGCGGATGTTCCACTGGTTCAGGGCGTAGGCCCAGCGCAGCGTGTCCCTCATGCCCGCACCTCCGCCTGTGCCTCGGCGAGCACGTTGTCGATGTACCACTTGGCGACGCAGGTGGCCTCGGCGTAGGTGTTGCCGCCCAGCTCGGCCTTGTCGTGCTCGACCGTCAGCCAGCCGTCGTACCCGGAGGCCACGATCTCCCGCATCAGCGCCGGGAAGTCGACGAGACCGCCCTCGGTGCCCATCTCGTAGAACCAGCGCGTCACGTCCGGGGCCATCAGCTCCGGGTCGGGCGGCGTGCGGTACGCCTCCTTGGTGTCCACGGTGTGGGTGTCCTTGAAGTGGAACCCGGTGCAGCGGTCGCGGTAGTCGCGGAACATCTGCAGGGGGTCGACGCCGGCGATCGTGTGCTGGGCCGTGTCGCAGAAGAAGTACACGTACTCCGGGTCGGTGTACTCGAAGAACAGGTCGAGCTGCGGGCGGGTGCGGATCGCCCCCCAGAACTCGAAGTGGCAGGTGGTCTTCATCCCGTGATCGAGGGTCATCCGCCCGACCCGGTTCCACAGGTCGGCCATGATCTTGATCTTGTCGTCGGTGACCGGCTCGACCTGGAAGTACGTCGTCGTCGGCATGACGATGAAGTTCTCCACCGACAGGCCCTCCACGGCCCGCACGGTCGCCTCGCAGTCGGCGAAGATCCGGTCGTGCGTCTCGGGCACGTGCGGGGCCGTGTACTTCGTCGCGTACGGGTAGGCCGAGAAGATCCCGGTGATCTTGTCGAAGCCGTTGTCCTGGAGGAATTCCTCGAACTTCTTCACCGAGCCGTACATGCCCGCGAGCATCGGCAGGTAGAAGAAGAAGGTGTCGAACCCGCGGAATCCGAGGGCGGACAACTGCTTCACATAGCGGTCCATGTAGGCGCGGTTGAACGACGGGGGCTGCGGCCCCTGCGGCGTCTCGGTCACCCAGTGGTCCATGTAGGACCAGCGTTCCCATGCCATGGCTGTCGTCAGTCTCTCTTCTGCGCGAAGGCGGCGTCGAAGGCGGCCTCGGGGGCGGTGAACAGCTTGCCGCGGACGAAGCGCAGCGCGTCGGGGGCGCCGACGAGGCGGTCCATGCCGGCGTCCTCCCACTCGACGGAGATCGGGCCGGCGTAGCCGATGCTGTTCAGGGCGCGGAAGCACTGCTCCCACGGCACGTCGCCGTGGCCGGTGGAGACGAAGTCCCAGCCGCGGCGCAGGTCGGCCCAGACCAGGTGGGAGCCGAGGCGGCCGTTGCGGCCGCCGCCGGTGTTGAGCTTCACGTCCTTGCAGTCGACGTGGTAGATCCGGTCGGCGAAGTCCAGGATGAAGGCGACCGGGTCCAGGTCCTGCCACATCATGTGGCTGGGGTCCCAGTTCAGGCCGAACGCGGGCCGGTGGCCGACGGCTTCGAGCGTCCGCTTCGTCGTCCAGTAGTCGTAGGCGATCTCCGACGGGTGGACCTCGTGCGCGAAACGCACGCCGACCTCGTCGAAGACGTCGAGGATCGGGTTCCAGCGGTCGGCGAAGTCCTGGTAGCCGGCGTCGATCAGCTCCTGGGGGACGGGCGGGAACATCGCCACGTACTTCCAGATCGCCGAACCGGTGAAGCCGACGACCGTGTCCACCCCGAGGCGGGCGGCCGTGCGGGCGGTGTTCTTCATCTCCTCGGCCGCCCGCTGCCGCACGCCCTCGGGGTCGCCGTCGCCCCAGACCGAGTCCGGGAGCATGGCCCGGTGCCGCTGGTCGATCGGGTCGTCGCAGACGGCCTGTCCCTTGAGGTGGTTGGAGATCGCGTAGACCTTCAGGCCGTACCTGTCGAGCACGGCGCGCTTCTCGTCGAGGTAGGCGTCGTCCACGGCGCCGCGGTTCGGGTCGAGGTGGTCGCCCCAGCAGGCGATCTCCAGGCCGTCGTACCCCCAGGAGGCGGCGAGCCGGGCCACCTCCTCGAACGGCAGGTCGGCCCACTGGCCGGTGAACAGGGTGATCGGGCGCGACATCACTGGTCCTTGTCCGAGAGGTCCGAGAGGAGACGCCGGATGAGTGCGTGCTGGCGCCGGAGCTGGTCGGAGGCGCGTCCGACGCCGTAGTCGCCCTCGTACTCGCTGGACAGGTAGCCGGACCAGCCGCGGCGCACGAGGATCTCCAGGATCTCCGCCCAGGGGATGTAGTGGTCCTGGAGGTCGTCGTCGATCTCGTAGAACTTCGCCTGTACGTGGACGACGTGGTCCAGGACGTCCTCCAGGTCGGAGACCGGGACGACCTCCACCTCGGGCGGCCGCGCGTTTCCGTCGCCCAGCCGGCTCGCGGTGCCGCCACGGCGGTGGTGCATCCGCTTGTGGAACACGCCCGTGTCCATCAGCAGCCCGAAGTGTTCGGTGCCCGTGCGCTCGATGAAGGCGAGGTAGTCGTCGACCACCTTCGACTTGATGACCGACGGCCAGTGGATCTCCGGGCAGAGCACGATGTCCTTCTCCGCCGCCAGGTCCAGCACCCGCTCGGTCGCGGGCTCCCACACCGGGTCCGGTTCCAGGTCCGAGGTGCCGACGCCCAGCTTGGGCCGGACGAACCGGAAGCCGAGCGTCGCCGCCAGCCGGATGTCGGTCTCCAGCTGCTCGGTGGCCTCGTCCACGGTCAGGGTGCGGCCCTTGAAACGCCGGGTGTCCACCCACGAGCCGTAGCAGGTGGGCGTGAGCCCGAGCCGGTCGAGCCGGGCGAACCAGGCGTCGAGCCAGGCGGAGGGTGGGTTCGGGTAGTCCTGGACGTGGGCCTCGCCCAGGATCTCCAGGCCGGTCGCGCCGAGGTCGGCGACGTCCTCGACGCAGTCGTCGAGGGTCATGGTCACGCCGTACTCGCTCGTGTAGCTGTACAGCGAGACGCCGTACCGCAGCAGGGGTTCCGTCATCGCGTGATCACCAGTCCGCGCTCCTCGGTCCAGACCGTCGGCTGGAGTTCTTCGGGGATGTACGACATGCGCAGCCGCAGTTCCGCGGCCACGGTGTGGAAGCCGGTCGACAGCGGCTCCGGACGCGGCACCACGAGGACCGCGGGGACGTCGACGGGCCACCGGGCGGTGTCGGAGGAGCTCAGCTCGGCGGCGGAGCAGGTGACACCGCCGATGCTCCAGCCGATGTCCTCCGCCGCGAAGCGCTCACCGTCCACGGTGATGGCGGCTCCTTCGATCAGGCTGGTCCACAGCCCCCGGTAGTACGGGTTGCGCAGCCGCACCTCGAAGCCGTCGCCGGCCGGACGGTTGCGGAACCCCCGGGACTGGATCATCGGGACCTCCAGCATGGTCACCGCCTTCCTGTCGTAGCTGCCGTCCCGGCGTTCAGCCGGGCGGCGATGTCGCGGGCCCCGCCGATCGCCAGGGCCACCGACGTGAGGGTCGGGTTGCAGGCGATCGGGGTCGGGATGACGTTGTTTCCGGCCACGTACAGGCCGGACACCCCCCACACCTCGCTGTTGGGGCCGCACACGGAGGTGCCGTCGTCGGCGGGGCCCATCCGGGTCGTGCCCTGGTAGTGCAGCGACGCGCCGGGCGAGAGGGTCATGGGTTCGTCGCCGATGAAGTCGCCGAGCGCCCGTGCCGCGCGCAGGACGGACTCGCGGGCCCGGGCCAGGGTCTCCTGGTCGCGCGGGGTGAGCGTGTAGTGGATGCGCGGCTTCGGCATGCCGTAGTCGTCGGTCTCGGTGTCGTCGAACTCGACGCGGTCCGAGGCCTGCAGGTCCTTGCCGCAGAACCAGCCGAGTCCCACGATCGTGCCCGGTGCGGGCTCGTCCTCGCCGACCAGCGGAATGGGCGAGGCGTCGAGCTGCATGACCTGACCGTGGAAGGGCTCGTCGTCGGTGTACGGCACCCACGAGACGCCCGACTCCTCCGCGATCGCGCCGCCTCCGGGCCGGGAGGCCAGCGCGGCGTCGACGTCCCTCAGCCGCACGGCGAAGATCGTCTGCGGCTGGTCGTTGAGATAGCGGCCCAGGGCGGGCGGGCGCACCCCGGAGGCGTACAGCACCTGCGGAGTGCGCAGCGCGTCGGCCGCGACGACGACGTGACGGGCGCGCACCTCGTGCTCGCCGCCGTCGGTCCGGTCCCGTACGAGCACGCCGACGGCCCGGCCGTCCTCGACGAGCACGCGGCGCACCTGCGCCTCGGCGAACAGCTGGAAGTTCGGGTTGTTCCTGGTGACGTCGCCGAAGACGACGTCGGAACCGCTCCAGGCGAGGGCCCCGTCGGCGCGGCGGCGGACGGCGAGCGGCATCGGCCGGATCCGCCGTTCCTCCTTCCGGCCGGCGTCGAACTCGGCGCTCAGCCGGGTGCGCACCTCATCGGCGAAGGGGGCGTCGTCGAACGGGTGGCGGTCGACGCCGAGGATCCGCTCCGCCTCGTCGAGCAGGGCGTCCAGGTCCGGCAGGAAGGAGATGCGCTCGGCGTCGCCGGGCCGCGGGCAGGCGGCGGTCCAGTGCGCGCCCATGCCGCCGACGTTGGTCGACATGGCCAGCGCGGGCAGGCCGTCCTCGCCGGGCTGCCGGTAGCCGTCGGGCAGCAGGTGCGTACCGGCGCGGACCACCCGGCGCTCGGGGTTGGGGTAGCTGCCGGAGGCGTCCTGGGTGTGCGGGTTCGCCCCCTCGGAGAGACGCTGGGCGGTGAGCCGCGCCGCGGGGTCGGCGATGTTCTTCACGTGCAGGCCGGGCGGGTCGGCGAGCACGGGCCCCGCCTCGAACAGCGCGACGACGGCATGCGGCGCCGTCTCGCTCAGGATGCGGGCGTACGCCGCGCCGGTGGGACCGCTGCCGACGATCGCCACGTCGACGGCGTCCGGGAAGACTCTGGACATTCCACTCCATTCATGGACGGCACGCGGGACACGCCACCCGTCGACAGGACCGCCGCCCGGGTACGCACGTAGCCCCGCAGGGGCTCCGTCGTCAGTTGATCTCCGCGGCCCGGTCGGCCCCGAGTTCGGCCGCGAGCGCTGCCGCGCCGCGCACCGCAAGGGCGACGCTGGTGAGCGTCGGGTTGCAGGCGTTCGCCGTGGGGATGAGGCCGTTGCCGGCGAGCACCAGGCCCGGCACGCCCCACACCCGCGACCAGGGGTCGCACACGGACGTGCCGTCGTCCGCCGGACCCATCCGCACCGTGCCCATGTAGTGCAGCGAACTGCCGGACGGCATCAGCACGGGCGTGCCCGGCACGAACTCGCCCAGCGCGGCCGCGGCGCGCGCCTGCTGGACGCGGGCCCGGTCGAGCTCCGCGTGCTCCCGCTCGGTGAGCTCGTAGGCGATGCGGACGCTCGGCAGTCCGTCCTCGTCGGGCCGCTCGTCGTCGAACAGGAGCCGGTCCTCGGGCCGCGGCCACTTGCGCACGCCCCAGCCCATGCCCACGTAGCCCGCGGGGTTGTCGCGGTAGGGGCTGTCCTCCGGCAGCGGCACCGGGCAGACGGGCGAGTACATGATCTGCGCGTGGTACGGGTGCCGCTCCTCGTCGTACCGGACCGAGACCACGCCGCGGATCGGGTCCGCCGGCGTGGCGGCCTCCTCGGGGGGCGGCAGCACGCCGTCGCGGAGTGCCACCACACCGAAGATCAGCGGATGTTCGGTCAGGTAGCGGCCGAGGGCCGGCGGCCGGACCCCCGACGCCCACAGCAGCCGGGGGCTGCGGATCGCGTCGGCCGCCACCACGACCGCGTCCGCGCCGACCTGCTCCTCCGCCCCACTGAGCAGATCGCGGAGTACGGCTCCGACCACACGGTCGCCGTCACGGACCAGGCGCACGCACAGCGTGTCCGCCCGCAGCGTGAAGCGGGGGTCGTCGAAGAGGGGCGCGAGGACGACGTCGGAGCCGCCCCAGCGCAGGGTGCCGTCCGGGCGGGGGTCGGCCGCCACCGGCAGCGGGCCGACCTCGATCCCGTCCCGGGCGAACGTCTCGCCGACCCGGTCCAGGATCGCCGCGGCCTGCGGTGAGTCGCCGAAGGCGGCCTTGGTGACGTGCAGCAGCTCTTCGGCGGCTGTGACGTGCTCCTCCCACTCGGCCTCGTCGATGAACGGGATGCGTTCACCGCCCCGCGGCCGGGGCGTGGCGCAGGTCCAGTGCGCGCCCTGACCGCCCACGCAGGTGGCGACGGCCGCCGCGGGCATGCCCGGCGAGCCCTCGGCGGCACGGCCGATGAGGTGCGTGCCCTGGCGGGCGGTGATCGTTCCCTCGACGACAACCCCGGCCGGGATGCCGGACACGCCGTCCGCGCCGGCCCGCCCCTGCGACGCGAGCCGCGCGGTCGTCTGCTCCTCGGCCGACGGGAGGTTCTTCACGTTCATACCCGGCGGCGAGGTCACCACGGGACCGGCGTCGACCATGAGGACGGACACGCCGGGGACCCGCTCCAGCAGCAGCCGCGCGTAGGTGGCGCCTGTCGGCCCGCTGCCGATGATCAGGACGCTCGGATGGGTGGTCATGGACGCCTCCTCGGCGTTCGTTCCGGTTCTACGGTCGACGCGGCTTGCGCGGGTCGACCCAGTGCGGCAGGTCCCACGGGCGGGCGAGCGCGTCACGGAGCCGCTGCGCCAGGTCGGCGGCCTCGGGCAGCGGCGCGGGCCGTCCGTCGGCGCGCCGGTACACACGGCAGGTGAGGGCGGGCGCGGCACTCGACGGGAAGAGGTCCCGGCGGCCGACCTGGAACGTCGGCGAGCCCGGGAACCCCAGCCGCGCCGCCTCCTCGGGTGAGGTCACCTGGCGTTCGGCGACGTGGACCTCGCCCCGGCCCAGCTCGGCCAGCGTCTCGCGGAGCAGGGCGGCGGCGCGCGCGTGCGTCGGGCAGCCCTCCCACCACAGCAGCTCCACGCGCCATTTGACGGAACAGCCCGCCGGAGAGGTCAGCGGCCGGGCCACCTCGCGGCCCGCCAGGACGTCGTCGAGCGCGTCGCGCAGCCACCGGGCGTCCTGGGCCGGGTCGTCGTGGTCGCCGTCGGGAGCGCCCTGGTAGCGGACCACGCCCGCGGGGTCGAGCACGAAGACCTCGGGAGTCGCCGTCGCCCCGAACGCCCGGGCGGCCGACTGGTCGGCGTCGCGCAGGAAGGGACCGGCGAGCTCCCCGGCGGCGACCCGCGTCCGCATCACGACCGCGGAGTCCTGCGGGTGGTCGGTCTCGTCGTTGCTCACCACCTGGAGCACCGTGACGCCCCGTGCCGCGTAGTCGCGGGCGACCTGCTGCACGCGGTCGTGCCAGGCCAGGGCGAAGGGGCAGCCGTTCGCGGTGAAGACCACCACGGTCGCGGCCGAGTCCCGCGGCGTCAGCCGCACCAGGGCCCCTTCGCTGTCGGGAAGCTCGAACAGCGGCGCGGCGTCGCCGACGGTCAGCCGCTCGCTCAGCCGCTCGTTCAGCCCTTCGCCCAGCCCTTCGTTCAGCACGGGGTGACCTCGACCCAGGTGTGCTTCTCGGCGGCCTCCAGTACGGCGGAGGTCACGTGGGCGGCACGCAGTCCGTCGGCGAAGGTGGGCAGTCCGTCGGGCGCGGCGCCGGACAGGGCGGCGTAGCTGTCGGCGACGAACGCGTCGAAGCAGTCCTGGTAGCCCTGCGGATGCCCGGCGGGGACGGTGACGTACCGGGCGGCCGCCGGCGATTCGCTGCTGCCGCGCATGAGCTGCCGGTTGACGTCCCGGCCGCCGATCCACAGCGTGTCGGGGTTCTCCTGGTCGAAGGTCAGGCTCTCCGTCGCGCCGTCCACCGAGAACCACAGGCGGTTCTTGCGGCCCTGCGAGATCTGACTGACGGTGACGTTGCCGACCGCCCCCAGGTCGGTCTCGAACATCACGACGGCGGCGTCCTCGGTCTCGACGCCACGGCCGCCGCGTTCGGGCACGGCGGTCATCGTCTGCGCGGCGACCCGGACGATGCGGTGCCCGCTCACGAACTCCACCATGTCGCACCAGTGCACGCCGATGTCCGCGAAGGCGCGGGACGGGCCGCCGGCGGCGGCGTCCACCCGCCAGTTGTCGTCGGTGTCCGCGGCGAGCCAGTCCTGGAGGTACGAACCGTGCAGCAGACGCACCGGCCCGGTGGCACCCGCCGCGACCCGGGCGCGGGCCTCCCGGACTGTGGGGTAGAAGCGGTAGACGAACGGCACGGTCGCCGTGACACCGGCCTCGGCGGCGAGGCGCACGAGTTCCTCCGCCTCGGCCGGATTCACGGCCAGCGGCTTCTCGCACACCACGTGCTTGCCGGCGGCGATGGCCGCCCGGGCCAGCGGAGCGTGCGTGGCGTTCGGCGTGCAGATGTGCACCACGTCGATGCCGTCGTCGGCCAGGAGCTCCTCGACGGTTCCCGCGACGATCTCCGGACGCAGATCTTCGGCGGCTCTTCGGGAGGATTCCGGCCCGGAACCGACGGCGCGCACGACGACACCGCCCGTCCGACGGATGGCACGTGCGTGCACCTTACCCATGAATCCGACACCGACGATGCCGGCACGGACGCGATCGACCACCAGAGACCTCCACAGGAGTAGCCGTGGCTTCCAGCCACGCAGGCTCATACTTCTGTAGAAAATCGGAGGAAGTCAACGCGGCTCATGCCTAAGAAAGCTGATGTTGCACATAGGTGGGAGTGATGGCGTCGACTTCCGTCCGCTGTCGGCGGAAGGAGGTGGTGTGAGCGCTGTGCGGGCTGCTCAGCCGCAGTTGAGCAGCCCGGCGGCGGCCTTCGCGGCGAGGACGCGGTGCACGCTGTCGGCGACGCCGGAGCGGAACGCGGCGTCGGTCTGCATGCGGGAGCTGACCGCCTGGGCCATCGCGGGCACGATGGACGGCTTCACGGTGAGGACCAGGTCGCCGCCCGCCGCGAGGAAGGCGGTGGCGCGCTGGGCCGGCGTGTAGGACCGGACGGCGACGGCCTGTCCGAGGTCGTCCGAGATGACGACGCCCTTGAAGCCGAGCTGGGTGCGCAGCAGATTACGGACGACGGTGGGGGAGAACGCCGCGATGTGGTTGGGGTCGATCTTGGTGTAGGTGGCCAGCGAGATCATCACGAACGGCGAACCGGCCTGGATCCCGGACTTGAACGGCGTGAGGTAGGAACTGGTGGTGGTCGTCACCGAGTCGACGACGTTCGCGGTGGTGTCGGTGTTGCCGATGACCCGGCCCAGCCCCGGGAAGTGCTTGAGCGTGGTCATCACGCCGGCCTGCTTGGACCCGACCGCGAACGCTTTGCTGTGCGAGGCGACGACGTCGGGTGTGTAGCCGTACTCGCGGTAGTAGCGCCCGATGGGCTGGTTGCGCGTGCCGAGACTGGCCGGCACCACGTCCGCGACAGGCGCGAGATTGAGGTCCACCCCGGCCGACTTCAGCTGGCTCGCCCAGCCCGCGGCCCGGCTGCGCAGCGTGGAGGTCGACCAGCCGCCCTGGGTCAGCGCGTTCGGCATGGTCGAGAAGCCGGGACCACTCAGCACCTGCACCTGGCCGCCCTCCTGGTCGGTGGAGACGAAGAGCCCCACCCGCTTCCCGGAGACCGTGTCCGCCTGGCCGCGGATGCCGTCCACCACGTTGCGCGTGGCCGTGACGCCGGCGCTGCTGCGCCCGGTCAGCATGACCGAGCCCACATGCTGGTCACGGAGCGTCCGCAGGTCGGTCGTGCTGGGGCTGCTCGCGGACACCCCGCCCATGAACAACTGCCCGATGCGCTGCGCCTGGGTCATGTCGTTGTACACGCTGTCGGCGCAGGAGGCCGCGGCGACGGCGGGATCGGCCGCCGGTCCGGCCACCGGGCGCAGGGCCTGCGCCCGGGCGCCGGGTGCGCCGCAGACGGTCGCGGCCAGCATCATGCTCACGAGCGGGACCCCCGCACGCAGGGCCGCCGAACGGCCCGCTCCGGGGAGGCGAAGACGACTCATGAAGGGCGCTCCTGTCTCGCGAGGACGCACGGCAGCGCGGACGGCCTGGCACGGCCACGACCGACGTGACGCGAGCCGGTCCGCCGCGCCCGCTGTGCCTGGGCCGACCGGCCGACAAGGGTCAGATGGTCAGCCCGCCTGCTGCAAGGCTATCGCTCATGTCGCACACCAGCCCCTTGCCGGAAATCCCGGCCCTGGTGACGAGCGCTTCGAACGCCCTGAGACGGCGGAACGTCTCGGCGTAGGCCGCCTGCCTCTCCAAGGGGAGCTGCAGTACCTGGAGACGTCTGACGTCGACCCGGGACGAACTGGAGGCGTGCGTGCCCGCCTGGCGTCCGTTGGCCGGCGCGCGCAGGCATCCGGCGAGGAAGTGGGCGTCCAGCTTCTCGGGATCCACCCGCAAGGCGTAGAGCTGAGGGCCCAGAGCCACCGGTGGTCCTTCGTGGACCCACGCCGTGAAGGCCCGGATCACCCCGGCTACCACGACGTCGCCCTCTTCGGCGACGGTGTGGGCCGAGCCGGTGCGCAGCAGTCCGCCGGGAGCACTGTCGGCCAGCAGGTCGCCGACGGTGAGGAGCGGCACGGCGTTGCCACTGACAGGTGCCGTCGTCTCCGGGGGCTGCTGACCGGCGCGCAGCGTCAGGGCGCCTGCCTTGACCAGGTCTCCGACCGTCGTCGTGGTCTGCTGGGTGCCGGTCTCGACGTCGAGTGCGGAAAGACGCCGCGCGTGATCGGCCAGATCGGTCAGCAGGGCTCCGAACTCGTCCCACTTCCTAGCGAGTTCCTTCGAGGACGGTTCCGACGCCGAAGCGGTGTAGCGCCCCGGGGTGACATCCACCTCGTCGTCCAGGAGGTCGAGCAGGGGAACGCGCACGGCGCTCTCCAACGGCTCCCGGACAGGGTGGTCGAGGGACGACAGCGCGGTGAGCACGAAGGAACCGAGAACGTCCCAGTCGGGGCTCGGCTCACGCGTTCCCGGTCGTGCGAAACCCGTGGCGTCCACCAGGAGGGCGTCCTGACTGGGGGAAGGGGCGGCGGGGCCGTCCGCCGCTGCTCGCAGGACCCACAACTGCAGGGAAACACTGTGCGGTTGGGCACTGCCCGGAGGCAAGGACACCACCGCCCGAAGCACTCCGGTGCGCAGCAGCGAGCCGCGAATGCGCCGGCCCGCCTTGCGTGACGCGACCGCGGGCGGAAGGAGGACCACGGCGACGCCCCCGGGCTTGAGATGAGACAGGAGGTGCTGCACCCAGGCCAGTTCGGGCTCGGTCCGAGGGGGCAGCCCATGCGCCCACCGCTGATCGGTGGCGAGTTCCTCGTATCCCCAGTCACGCTCGTTGAAGGGCGGGTTGCACAGCGCGATGTCGGCCTTGGCTCCGGGGAAGGGGTCCTCCCGCAGCGCGTCGGCCGTGGCGACCCGCGTGCGGATGTCACGGCCGTCCGTGACGAAGCCGAGCCGGGCGGACGCCAGCGCCGCCAGCGCCGGATCACGCTCGCACGCGAGCAGTTCGAGGCCCGGGCCGTCGTACTCCTGCACGCCCGCCGCGGCCAGGTGTCCCGTGCCGCACGCCGGATCGAACACGGTCAGTCCGCCGTCCCGCGGACCTAGACGGACGGTGAGGGCGATCCGGGTCATCAGTGTGGCGAGCGGCGGCGGCGTGGTGCTGAGCTGCCGGACATGGGTTTCCAGCCACCGTTGCAGCAGGAACTCGAAGGTCCCGCGCGGCCCCTCCGCACGCCCCAGCTTCGCCGCATCGGCCACCAAGTCACGTGCCTGCAAGGAGAGTTCGGGATGGGTGATGCGCGCTCGGGAGGAACGCATCCGGCAAGCCGCCTCGGCGACGGCCAGACCGGACTCGTTCCTGCTGCCCAGCGCCTCGAAACGCGGCCAGAGCAGCTCCCGGCCCCCGATGTCCTTCAGCTTCCCGTTGTCCCGCAGCCACTTCTCGACCTCGGCCAGGGAGAACTGCGGGCTGACGTCGGTGCCCCCGATCCGCGTGGGGAAGGAGTCGTGCCGCCGGCGCCAGTTGCTCACCGCGGCCCGGCCGACGCCTGCGATCCGGGCGATCTCGGCCAGGCTGACGGGTACGACGTCGGGGGTACTCATCGATCGGTCTCCGAGGTACTGGGCGGCTGGGCCGGTCGGCGTCCCGGTCGCCGTGTTGCTGGGAAGGCTACTACCCTCATTGACTCTGTTCACAAGATTCACGTTCCACTGTGATGTGTGGGGAATGTGGAGGTCAAGAAGGATGCCGGGTCTGGTGCCGGGATCGGTGCTCTGCGACCGCTATCGGCTGGAGTCGATCCTGGGCCGGGGCGTGATGGGGCAGGTGTGGCAGGGCCGCGACCTGCCGCTCGACCGGCCGGTGGCCGTGAAGACCGTCGCCACGGAGCTGCTGGCCGTGCCGAGCAGCCGCGACGCGGCCCTCAGACGGTTCAGGAGGGAGACCCGGGCGGCCGCGCGGCTGGACCACGCGAACGTCGCCACCGTCTTCGACGCGTCACTCACGGACGACACCTGCTGCCTGGTGATGGAACTGATCGAGGGCACCACGCTCGAGTACCTCTTCGACCAGCAGGAGGACGGACGCTTCGACGTCCCCTCGGCGGTCGCCGTCGCCGCCCAGATGTGCGCGGGACTGTCCGCCGTCCACGCGGCCGGCCTCGTCCACCGCGACCTGAAGACGCAGAACGTCATGGTCCGCCGGGACGGCGTCGTGAAGATCCTGGACTTCGGACTGGTCAAAGTGCTCACCGACGCGGACCCTCGCCTGACGGCGACCGGTGAGGGCGTCGGCAACCTCTTCTGTGCCTCTCCCGAACTGCTGGCGGGGCGGGATCAACTCGACGGCCGCAGCGACCTGTACGCCGTGGGCTGCCTGCTGCACCACATGCTGACGGGCGAGACACCCTTCCCCAGCCGTCAGCCGGCCCTCCTGGCCTCCCACCATCTCGCCTCGCCCCCGCCCCGCGTCGCCGACTTCGGGGTGGACGTACCCGGCGACCTTCAGGACCTGGTCACCGCCCTGCTCGCCAAGCGACCCGACGACCGCCCCTCCTCCGCCGCCGAGGTCTACGCGGCCCTCGCGCCGCACCTGCCGGATCCGCGTCCCGAACTGGCCGTCAGGCGTACGGTCCCCGAGGATCCCCGCCGCCCGTTCTGGGTCCCGCAGGGCCCGGTTCCCCGGTGAGCCGGGCCGGCTGAACACAGCTGCGGTCACGAGATGATTGCGGGGGCCACCTTTGTGCTCCGGTGCGGCATGGGACTGCCGTGACCGGTGACAGAATGGCCCTGTCGGCCGGGTGCCGTGGCGTTCCCGGCAGCCGGGAGGCGGCGGGCGCGGCAGGCGCCGGGACTGGGGACGGGGCGCGATGCGGCGAAGCCTTGGACGGTACGAGCTCACGCACGAACTGGGCCGGGGCGGCATGGGGGTCGTCTGGGCCGCCCGAGACCGCGACCACCACCGGGACGTGGCCGTCAAGCTCCTCGCGACCCGCGGCAGGGGAGCCGAACCGAGCACGCTGGAACGCCGTTTCCTGCGCGAGATCCACCTGACCGGCCGCCTGCTCCACCCGGGCATCCCGGCCGTCCTCGACCACGGCAACCACGACGGCGAGCTCTACCTGGTGATGGACCTCGTCCCGGGCCGCGCCCTGGACGCCGTCCTGAAGAACGACGGCCCGCTCGGCGTCGGGCAGGCGGCGGACATCGCCCGCCGCACGGCCGAGGTGCTCGCCTACGCCCACGGTCAGGGCGTCGTGCACCGCGACCTCAAGCCGTCCAACCTGATGATCACCCCCGAAGGTGACGTCAAGGTCCTCGACTTCGGGGTCGCCGCCGCTCTGGAGCCCCAGCCCGGCGAGACCCGGTTCACCGCCTCCGACGCCACCCCCGGCACGGTCGTCTACATGGCGCCCGAACAGGCCGTGGGCCGCACCGTCCCCGCCAGTGACCTCTACTCGCTGGGCTGCGTCCTGTACGAGATGCTCACCGGCGCACCGCCCTTCACCGACGGCAGCCCGTTCATGCTCTACCACCGGCACGCCAACGAGCCCGTCCCGCCGCTCGCCGACCGCCGCTCCGGCGTATCGGACGGCCTGCGCGCCCTGGTCGAGCGGCTGCTGGAGAAGAAGCCCGAGGACCGGCCCGCCTCCGCCGCCGAGGTGGCCGCCCTGCTCGCCGCGTGGGCGCCCCGGCCGGCGCCCGCCACCGAGGCCCCGCCTGCTCACCCGCGCCTCGCGGAGATCGAGGCCCTGCGCCGGTCCGGAAGCCCCGCCCGCGCCCTGGAGGAGTACCAGAGCCTGATGGCCGCCCCCGGCCTCGACCGCGCGGGCCTGCTCGCCGCACGCGCCGGAGCCGCCCTGTGCGTGGGCGCGCTCGGACGCACCCAGGAGGCCCTGGAGGAGCTGAGGTCGGTCCTCGCCGAACAGCGCAGCCTGCTCGGGTCCGGGCACCCCGCCGTCCTCGACACCCGCTACGAGATCGCCGTGCTGCTGATCCGTGCCGGGGAACGGCACGCCGCCGCCGAACTGCTGCGCCGCCTGGTCGACGAGGAGGACGCGGTCCGGCCCGCTTCCGCCACCGGGCACGGGCGCAGCCGGGCGCTGCTGGAGCGCCTGCGGAGGATGGGCTGACGCGGCGTCGCCTCAGCCGCAGCCCAAATGTGTTAGCTCTGTTCACAGTTGACGGATCGTGTTACGCTCCGTGGCGCCGTTCCGGTGGGGAGACAGATCGGGGAGACAGATCACGGTCTACGGACGGCGCAGCAGACACCGAGGGGAACAGCGCTCATGACGTCGGCAGTTCAGCGTGCGACCGAGCGGACGGGGGCCGAAGAGCTCCCCGAGGAAGGCAAGCTCGTCGAAGTCCGCGGACAGTCATGGGTGGTGGCCCGGGTCGAGCCCTCCCCGCGAGCCGGAGACGGAGACAACGACCGCCGAAGCGCGACCCTGGTCCACCTCCAGTCCGTCGCCGACGGCCGCTTCGGCGACACCCTCTCCGTCATCTGGGAGGTCGAGCCCGGCCGCCGCGTCCTGCCCGCCGGCTCCCTCCCCGACGCCTCCACCGACTCCTACGATCCCCCGAACCGCCTCGCCGCCTTCCTCGACGCCGTCCGCTGGTCCGCCGTCGCCTCCGCCGACGCCAGGACCCTTCAGGCGCCGTTCCGTTCCGGTGTCGCCGTGGAGCCGTACCAGCTCGAGCCGGTGTCACGCGCGGTCGGCGCCCCCCGCGTCAACCTCCTCCTCGCCGACGACGTCGGCCTCGGCAAGACCATCGAGGCCGGTCTCGTCGTGCAGGAACTCCTGCTGCGCGGCCGGGCCCGCCGCGCCATGGTGGTCTGCCCGGCGGGCCTGACCCTCAAGTGGCGCGACGAGATGGCCGAGAAGTTCGGCCTGGAGTTCACCATCGTCGACTCCGAGCACTGTGCCCGCCTGCGCCGCACCCACGGCACGGCCGCGAACCCCTTCCGCGTCCACCCGCTCACCATCGTCTCCCTGCCCTGGCTGCGCGGCCAGAAGGCCCAGCGCCTCCTCGACGAGGTCATCGGCGCCCCCGAGGAGAGCCCCGACGGCGAGCACAAGCGCTTCTTCGACCTGCTCGTCCTCGACGAGGCCCACCACGTCGCGCCCGCCGCGCCCAAGCAGGTGTACGCCGTCGACTCCCAGCAGACCAAGCTGATCCGGCGCCTCGCCCCGCACTTCGAGCACCGCCTCTTCCTCTCCGCCACCCCGCACAACGGCTACCCCGAGTCGTACACGGCCCTGCTCGAACTCATCGACGACCAGCGTTTCGCCCGCGGCGTCGACCCCGACAAGGAAGCCCTGAAGGACACCGTCGTACGGCGCCTGAAGTCCACCATCACCGAACGCGACGGTGTGACGCTCCGCTTCCGCTCCCGCCGCACCCGCGAACTCGCCGTCGACTACACCCCGCAGGAGCGTGGGATCCACGGGCTGCTCGGGGAGTTCGCCGAGCAGCGCCGCAGGAAGCTCACCCCGAAGGCCCGGGGCGGGCGCCGCGCCGCCGACCTGGTGACCCTGCTGCTGAAGAAGCGTCTGTTCTCCTCCCCGGCCGCCTTCCTGCACACCGTCCGGGTCTACCTCTCCCACCTGGAGGACGCCGGCCCGGCGAAGGGACGCGCGGCCGCCGCCGAAGTCCCCGAGTGGCTGGAGGAGTTCGCCGACCTCGTCGCCGACCTGGACGACACCGGCCTCGTCGACGCCGAGGACGACGCCCTGACCCGCTCCACCTCGCTCACCCCCGCCGAGGACGGCCGGGAACTGGACCTGCTGCGGGAGATGGAGCGCTGGGCCCTCACCCACGAGGCCGCCCCCGACTCGAAGGCGGAGGCCTTCATCCGCGCGCTCAAGGCGATATGCCGCACGCCCGACGGCAAGCACTGGACGAACGAACGGGTCGTCGTCTTCACCGAGTACCGCGACACCCAGGAATGGCTCCACGACCTCCTCCAGCAGGAGGAACTGACCGACGGCGGCCGCGTCGAACGCCTCCACGGCGGCCTGTCCGCCGAGGAGCGCGAACGCATCCGCCTCGGCTTCCAGGCCGACCCCGCCCAGCCCGAGGGCAAGGTCCGCATCCTCCTCGCCACCGACGCCGCCGGCGAGGGCATCGACCTCCAGAACCACTGCCACCGCCTGATCAACTACGACATACCCTTCAACCCCAACAAGCTCGAACAGCGCATCGGCCGCATCGACCGCTGGGGCCAGAAGCAGGACCCGGAGATCACCCACTTCATCGGCTCCGGCTGGCAGCAGGCCCAGGCCGGCTCCTACGAGGCCGACCTCGAATTCCTCTCCCGCGTCGCCAAGAAGGTCGCGCGCATGGAGCACGACCTCGGCTCCGTCAACGCCGTCCTCGCCGACGCCGTACAGCGCCGCATGACCGGCGACACCGCCCCCGTCGACATCGAGAACGCCAGGCCGAAGCCGATCAAGGGCCGCCGCACCGGCGGCGAGGTCGCGCCCGAGCAGAACGTCACCGCCCAGACCAAGCGGCTCGCCGACCAGTACGAGGGCACCGTGACCGCCCTCGGCCTGACCCCGGCCAACGTCAAGCGCGTCGTGGACACGGCCCTCGCCCTCGACCACCAGCCGCCGCTGCTGCCCTCCGACTTCCGCGCCGAGCAGTTCGAGCCCGGCGACCTCTTCGAGGTGCAGCCCCTCTCCGGAAGCTGGGAGCGCGCCACCCGCGGCCTCGCCCACAAACTCCGCGAGGGCGAGCAGCGCCCGCTCACGTTCTCCTCGGTGGTGGCCGCGCAGGCCGGTGACGACGTGGTCCTCGCCCACCTGAAGCACCCGCTGGTCGCCCTGTCCACCCGCCTGCTCACCGCCGCCGTCTGGAACGCCGACTCGGTCGGCCTCAGCCGCGTCACCGCCGTCGTGACCGACGACCCGGCGGTGACCACCACCCTGGTCTCCGCCTACGCCCGCTACGTGCTCGTCGGCACCGACGGCACCCGCCTGCACGAGGAAGTCCTCTACGCGGGCGGCTGGTTCGGCGACACCGGCCGCTTCCGCCGCTGGGAGTCGGTGAACGAACAGGGCCGGGTCCTCTCCCAGGCGCTCACCGAGGGCACCGAGGCCGCCCCGCACCTGCGCAAGGAACTCACCGAGGCCTGGCCGGTGCTCCGCGACCGCCTCTACAAGTCCCTGGAAGCCCGCGCCGCCGAACTCGGCCGCCAGCTGGAGAGCCGGCTCGCCGACCGCCGGGCCGAGGAGGAGCGCCGCATCACCGCCACCCTCGACCGCTTCGAGGCCACCCTGCGCGCCAAGCTCAAGGAGGAGGGCGACGGCGACGGCGAACAGCTCGCCCTGCTGTCCACCCACGAGCTGACCGGCCACGAGCGCCGCCAGTTCGAGGACGACCGCCGCCGCTGGCGGGAACGCCTAGAAGGCCTGCCCGCCGAGCGCGAGCGCGAACTCGCCGCCATCGCCGCCCGCTACCGCGAGCCCCGCTCGCACCTCTTCCCCGCCGCCGTCGTCTTCGTCGTTCCCGCAAAGGAGGCCCGCCGATGAGCCCCCGCCGCACCGCGAGCTCCGGCATAGCCGCAGCCAAGGCCCAGGCCGCCGACGGCCGCCGCCAGCACCAGGAGTGGCTGGACCTCACCGAGGTATCCGGCCCCTTCCTCACCATGCCCGTCCTGCTGCGCGCCTGGCCCCAGCTCGACGCGCTGGAGAAGGACGAGCGGGCCAGGCTGCGCGCCCGCCACGCCGACTGGCAGACCGACACCACCGCGGGCCGCGACGAGTGGGTGGCGTACATCCTGAGCCGCCTCCTCGGCTGGAACGACGCCCTGACGCTCCGCGTGGGCGAGTCGGAGCACGATGGCCTCGACCGTCTCACCCTGCGCGTCGCCGAGCACAACACCGAGGTCCGCCCCGACTTCGCCCTCGCCGACCCGGGCACCGACCTCGCCACCGAACCCAGCACCGAGGCCGCCGCCAAGCGGGTCCGGCTGCTCGGCATGACGGTCCCGGCAGGCACTGCGCCCACCGCCCGCGCGGGCGGTGGCGGCGACTGGGCGGCGGCCCCCGCCGACCGCCTCGCCCGCCTGCTCCGCCACCACGGCGTGCCGCTCGGCCTGGTGACGGACGGCCGCTGGTGGTGCCTGGTATGGGCCCCGCTCGGCGGCGTCACGACCACCGCTGTCTTCGACGCGATCGGCTGGAACGAGGCCGCCGAACGCAACGTCGTCCGCGCCTTCGTCTCGCTGCTGCGCCGCCGCCGCTTCTTCGAGTACGACGAGCCCGAGACGCTGGTGGGCCTGCTCAAGGAGAGCCTGGCGGCGGGCGAGGACGTCACCGAGGCACTCGGCGTCCAGGTCCGCCAGGCGGTGGAACTGCTGGTGGACGCGATCGGCCGCGCGGACGTACGGGCGATGGAGGACGGCGCCCCCGGCCTGCACGCCACGGGTGTCAGCGCCGGCGAGGTGTACCGAGCCTCGGTCGCCGTGATGATGCGCATAGTGTTCCTGCTCTTCGCCGAGGAACGCGGTCTGCTCCCGGCGGACAACGAGGTGTACGCCCGGTCGTACTCCGCCCGCTTCCTGCGCGACGAGCTGAAGGCACGGGCGGACGAGGAGGGCGAGGCGTCGCTGGAGCACACCAGGTCGGCCTGGCACCGCCTGATAGCCCTGTTCCACGCCGTGCACGGGGGAGTGGACCACCCCGGCTCCGGACTCCACCTCCCGGCGTACGACGGCTCGATCTTCGACCCCGACGCCTACCCCTGGCTGGAGCGCACCACCCCGCTCCTCCCGATAGACGACCGCACGGTCCTGCACATGCTCCAGGCCGTGCAGGAGGTCCGCGTCGGCAAGGGCAAGGACCGCGAGGTCCGCACGCTCAGCTTCCGCGCGCTGGATGTGGAGCAGATCGGTTACGTCTACGAGGGTCTGCTGTCCTACGACGGGCGCCGCGCGACCGAGCACATGGTCGGGCTGATCGGCCCCGAGGGCCTGGAGCACGAGGTCCCGCTGCGGGAGCTGGAGTCCCTGGCTGCGAAGTCCGGCGGTTCGCTGAAGGCGCTGGCGAAGGCGATCCACGAGAAGTGGAAGGACCCGAAGCCGCCCGCGACGGCGGGCCAGTTGGAGAAGAAGCTCGCCCCGGTGGGAGCCGAGGCCGCGGCGGAGACGCGTCGCCGCCTGAACGCGGTGACCAAGAGCCACGCCGGCCTGACGGAGCGGCTGCTGCCGTTCGCCGGCATCCTCCGCGACGACCTGCGGGGCCTCCCGACGGTCATCCCGAACGGCGCCCTGTACGTCACCGAGTCCTCCCTCCGGAAGAACACCGGCACGCACTACACCCCCCGCTTCCTCGCGGAGGAGGTCGTGCTGCACGCGCTGGAGCCCCTGGTGTACGAGCCGGGCCCGCTCCAGACGGCGGACACGGCGGAGTGGCGGCTGAAGTCCTCCGAGCAGATCCTGGACCTCAAGGTCGCGGACATAGCGATGGGTTCGGCGGCGTTCCTGGTGGCGGCCTGCCGCTACCTGGGCGACCGCCTGATAGAGGCCTGGGAGAACGAGGGCCGCACCGACGCGATGGCCTACCGGGCGGGGCGCGCCGTGGAGGCCGTGACGGCTGCCGACGCGGAACAGGACCCGGTGGTCATCGAGGCCCGCCGCCAGATCATCGAGCACTGCCTGTATGGCGTGGACATCAACCCCATGGCGGTGGAGATGGCCAAGCTGTCGCTGTGGCTGGTGTCGATGGACCCGGGGCGCCCGTTCACGTTCCTGGACGACCGGCTGGTGTGCGGCGACTCGCTGCTGGGCGTGCACAGTATGGAGCAGATCCAGGGCGTCCACATGAAGCCGGAGCAGCAGACCGACATCCTGGCTGAGCAGGCCCGGCAGTTGGTGGACCAGCTCACGCGGGAGCGCCTGGCGATCACCGCCATCAAGGGCGTGGACCTGCCGGCGCTGAAGAGGAAACGCGAGCGCCTGGAGGAGGTTAACCGGCACTCGCGGCGCCTGCGGTTGGTGGGCGACCTGATCGCGGGGGCGGCACTGGCGACGTGCGCCGCGGGTCGGGTGCCCTGGTACGCGGAGGACGGCGGCGAGCGCGTCCGGGACCTGTTCCCGCAGGCGGCGTGGATCGTGCAGCAGGTTATGGAGGACGGAGTCGAGGACGACTCCGAGGTGGTGCGGAAGGCCCGGGCCAAGGCGGAGGAGTGGCTGGGCGCTGAGCTGCCGGAGGGGGCGCTGGAGCGGCGGCCGGTGCATTGGCCGTTGGTGTTTCCGGAGGTGTTTACGCGGAGGGGAGGGTTCGATGCGATTGTAGGTAACCCGCCATTCCTTGGCGGACTTAAATTGAAGACTTCTTTCGGTGAAGCGTACCGCGATTTTTTGGTTGAGACAGTTGGCCGTGGCGTTCGAGGCGTTCGAGGCACCGCTGACCTGGTTGCATACTTCTTGCTCAGGCAGGCTGGCCTGCTCAATACAAAGGGGCAGGTGGCGGTAATCTCCACCAATACGTTGGCGCAAGGCGATTCTCGAGCCGTTGGTCTTCAGCAGTTGGTGGATGACGGTTTCCAAATAAGAGCTGCCGTCAGAAGTAGGCCCTGGCCATCCCGCTCGGCAGCGCTTCATTACTGTATTGCGTGGTTGACTAAAGCTCGACTCTCCAGCCTACTGCGCCGTGTCCTGGATGGTGCACCAGTCGCAGGTATTGACGCGTCTCTGAGTCCGATGACGCGTTCCTCAGGGCTCGTGGGTCGGTTGTTGTGCAATCAAGGAATCGCATTCCAGGGATCCAACCTGCTGGGTACAGGTTTCACTCTCTCTCCGGGCGAGGCTGCAAGCTACACTGCGGTCGATGGAAGAAATTCGGCGGTTCTCTTCCGTTACTTGAATGGCCAAGATCTGAATTCGCGGATCGACTCAATGGCCAGTAGATGGGTGATCTCCTTCTGGGATTGGCCTCTGGAAAAAGCCGAGAAGTACCCAGAGCTCCTGGAAAGAGTGCGATCGCTGGTTAAGCCTCAGCGAGACAAGGATCCGATCAAAGCTTACCGTGAGTATTGGTGGCGATTCGCCGCCCATCGGCCCAATCTTTACCGCGCGCTGCGCAATTTGGACCGGTGTGTCGTTCTGGCGAGATCGAGTGACCTGGTAATGCCTGCCCTCGTGTCAGCGAAGCAAATCTTCTCTGAAAAAGTGATCGCATTTGCCACGGACGATCTGGGTGAGTTGTGCTTCTTGTCTAGTTCGGTGCATTATTGGTGGGCGATTGATCGGGGAATTGCACAACCTAAAGTGCCAAATTATGCCCCATCGGATGTGTTTGATACGCTGGTTCGTCCGGCTGTGCATTCGAACCTTCGAATCCTTGGGGGGCGCCTCGATAGTCTCCGTCGCGATCTGATGAGACGGCGGAATATCGGTCTCACTGCCTCTTACAACTTGTTTCATGACCCCGACTGTTCGGATGACGATGTTACAGAGCTGCGTCGGACGCACGAGGAGATTGACAGGTTCACTGTCGAGGCGTACGGCTGGCACGACCTCTTGGACGGCTCCGGGCAGACACCGCCCGCCGATCCAACTCACGAGACGTTCCCGCTCGACCACGGCTTCCATGAGACCGACCAGGGCACCCGCTACACCATCGGCCTGCTCGCCCGGACCGAGATCATCGACCGGCTGCGCCAGCTGAACCACCAGGCGTACGCCGACGAGGTCCACCTCGGCCTGCACAAGGGAGTAACGGAGGAGAAGGCGAGGGAGAAGCACCCCGATCTGCCCCCGCCCTCCCCGGAGGCCATCCGGAAGCGTAAGGAGCAGCTGGCCGCACGGGGTGGTTCGGATTTCGGTGAGGGCGCTGAGGGCGCCCTCTTCTGAACCGCTGGCATGACAACGGGCTTGCTCGGGTCACCCCAAGTGGCCCGAGCAAGCCCGTCTCCCCTATGCCCTACCTCGTCGCGAGCGTCACGAAAGCCGCCCACCGGTCCCGGTCGACCCGCAGCACGGGCCCAACGCCCGCAGCCTTGGAGTCCCGCACGTACACGGCGTCAAGGTCGGCAGCCACCTCCACGCAGTCACCGCCGTCCGACCCGCTGTAGCTGCTCTTGAACCAGCGCAGCCCGTCCTTGTTACCGGTCACCAGCTCCATGCTCATGTCTCTCCCACCAGCCGTTTGATGAGCCGCGCAGACTCCTCGACGTTCAGGGCCTGCGATCGCAGCTTGCCATAGCGCAACGCGAACGCGCTGACGTCGGCAGGATCTTGGACCATGCACCCGACACCTTGGGACTCGAAGTACCCGATGTGCCGATGCTGTTCCGGCTCCACCACCACGAACGGACCGTTCTTGCCGGGGTGGAACCCCCGCCCGGCAGGCATGATCTGAACTTCGACGTTCCGAAACGCAGTGACCTCCAGCAGCCAGTGCCACTGCTCGCGCATCACCTCTGGACCGCCCACCGGATCGCGCAGCGCCTCCTCACCGATGATGAACGACAACTCCGCCATCGGCACCCGCGTCAGCAGCTTCTGTCGACTCAGCCGGGCCTCCGTGTGCTGGTCCATGATCTCCTCGCTCAGCGGCGGGCAGTGGCCCGCGAACACCGCTCGCGCATACCTCTCCGTCTGCAACAGCCCAGGCACCAGCAGCGGGTCGTAGGAGAAGCGGCTCAGCACCTCCGCCTCGATGAGGGCGAAGTCACGGAAGAACCGGGGCAGCTTCGCTCGGTCCACCTCGTCCTGGAGGACTTCCAGTACACCCCTCGCCTCCAGCGCCCGGTCCGCCGCCCTCGTGAACGCCGCCTTCGCCGGCCGGCGTCCCTGCTCGACCGAGGCGACCTGCTCCTGCGAGTAGCCGATCGCCTCCCCGAGTTCCTGCTGGTTCATCCCGGCCCGTTTGCGCAGGTGCTGGAGCAGCCTGCCGTAGGCCGACCACGCTCCCGGCAGGTCGCGTCCCTCGTCCCTCGTCCTTCGTCCGCACCGTACGACCGTTCCGCGGCTCCCGCGCTTCTCGCGTCTCCTGCACCGCCCTCACGCCCCTTCGTTCCGAAGTACACCCACCCGCCCCCACCACCCCCAGGGCCTTGTCCAACGCGGGTCGCGAGGGCCGGGACACGCCTCGGGACCCGTACAACGGCCGTACAGAAACCCGTATGACACCGGACTCGCCATCGGTAAGGTGGGGATCTTCGGGCGGCGTCGGCCCCCGGAGTCCCCGAGGTGACCGTTCCCGATGTCACGTCACGCGATGAACGACCACGCCGATGCCGCCGTGCAGGAGGCGTGGAGCCTGCCCTCCGTCTATGCCTCGCGGGGGTACGAGGCCCTGTGGTGGACGGTCGGGCCGGCCGGGGAGCTGGCGGTCATGCTGGTTCACCGGCGGTACCTGGAGCGCAGCCCCTACATCAAAGGGTGGGTCGGGTGGCGGCCGAAGGCCCCGTTCACCGGCGAGCTGCTCACCGTCACGGGGCAGGGGGAGCGGCGCACCCTCGTCGGGGACATCCGGATCTGGCCCAGCCACCTGGCCCTGCTCCCGGAGTCGCGGTTCCTGCTGGTGAGCGGCCGTACGCGGCGGGGTGGGACCGAAGGCGCCTGGGAGCCCAACGCCGTGGTGTACTCCGCCTCGGGAACGCCCGAGGGCGAGTTCTGCGTCGGCGACGACATCCCCGCCCTGGTGACCGACCGCCGCGGAGGGATCTGGACCGCCTACGGGGACGAGGGCATCTACGGCGGACACCCGGAATCCGCGGCCGGCCTCGCGGGCTGGAACACCGAGGGCCGCGCGACCTGGCACCCTCGCGGCCGGCTGCCCGACCACCCGCTGGAGGGCTGCACGGCGGCGACCGAGGACGACCACGTGTGGCTTGTCTGGTACTCCGGCAGCCGGTCCGGCACCCACCTGACCCGGATCACTCCGTCCACCGGTGAAGTGACCAGCCACCGCAGCCCCGTACGCAACCCCGACGGCTTCGCAGTCCGCGGCGACCGGGCGGTACTGACCCGCCGCCACCACAACAAGCGGACCGTCGAACTCACCCGCGCCGAGCTCGACGGCACCGCCTGGACGGTGACCGACCGCCGCACACTCGACGTACCCGGCCGGGTCGTCCTGCGCTGCGGCCAGGGCCGCGACGGCACCCTCTGGCTCCGCACCGGCGACACCTGGCTGCGCATCGAGGCGTGAAGCCCCCGACGTTCGGCAGCCTCCGCCGCTATACGCTCCGGAACTACCCGGCCGCGAGTGCCACGAAGGCGGCCCACTCGGCCCGGCCCACCCGCAGCACGGGGCCGTCGCCCACGGCCTTGGAGTCCCGTACGTACACGGTGCCCGCTCCGGCGGCCACCTCGACGCAGTCGCCACCGCTCGTCCCGCTGTAGCTGCTCTTGAACCATGCGAGGTCGCCGGGCTGCACAATGTGCTGGTCGATGCTCATAGCTCCCCTGCCATGCGCTTGATGAGACGCCAGGACTCCTCGGTGCTGAGGGGCTGCGTCCGCAGCGTCCCATACCGAAGCCAGAACTCGCTCACCTCATGCCGGTCGGACCGCACACTCACGATGTCTTGGGCCTCAACATAGACGTGCTGTTTGCGGGAGGAATAGTCAATACCTGTGGATCTGGGGGCGGCGGTAAACATCAAAGTCTGCCGAGGTCCGGGGGCTCGTCTGCGAAGCTGCGGTCCAAA
>NZ_JBVIIE010000039.1:0-88544 GCF_055569945.1 Streptomyces sp. NPDC031340 | reverse complement strand
CGGACAGAACAACGGGAGGACAACCCAGCAGGGCGTCAGTCAGTGCCCGAGCCACGACCACCGGAACCTGCGTACCACTATCAATGTCAGTGCCGTCCTGGAGGATGGCCGCACTGTTGGTGGGACGGTGACCCCGCACGGGGTCCGGCGGGCGGAGGTCGGCATGGGTGACGGACTGCGGTACATCGGGGCGCCGGAGCGGCGGGCACGGCTCGCGACGCGGCAGCGGCTGGCGGGGACCGCCCGGGCCGGGACGCCGGAGGAGGTCGCCGACGCGCTGGTCGCCCTGCACGGCTCGGACCCCGCGACGGTGTACCTGGCCGTCGGCGCGCGGCTGACGGACCCGTCGAGGACCGTGCCGGAGACCGAGCGGGCGCTGTACGGGGACCGGACCCTGGTGCGCATGCACGGCATGCGGCACACGGTGTTCGTCTTCCCCACCCACCTCACCGCGGCCGTGCACGCCTCGACCTCGCTGGCCGTCGCCGCCCGGGAGCGGGCCACACTGCTGAAGAACATGGCGAAGGCCGGGGCGCCGGACGCGGCCTGGCTGAAGGAGGTCGAGGAGTCGGTGCTGGCCGCGCTGGCCCGGCGCGGGCAGGCGACGGCGGCCGAGCTCGCCGGGGACGAGCCGCGCCTGAAGGAGCGGTTCGTGTACGCGCCTGGTAAGAGCTACGAGGGCGTTCACACCGTCTCGACGCAGCTGCTGAGGGTGCTGGGTGTGGAGGGCAAGGTGGTCCGGGGCCGGCCGCTGGGTTCCTGGACGTCGAGCCAGTTTCGCTGGGCCGTCGCCCCCGGACACCCCGAGCTGGACGAGGCCGGGGCGCAGGCGGCCGTGCTGGAGCGCCGGCTCCGTGCGTGCGGGCCGGCCACGGAGGGCGACCTGGTGTGGTGGACGGGGTGGCGGGTGACCGACGTGCGGCGCGCGCTGGCGGCGATCGGGGCGCGGCCGGTGTCCCTGGAAGAGGGCACGGGGTACGTCGTCGACGGCGACGTCGAGCCGGTCGAGGCGCCCGCGGAGCCGTGGGCGGCGCTGCTTCCGGCGCTGGACCCGACGGCGATGGGCTGGCAGCAGCGGGACTGGTACCTCGCGCCGGAGCTGCGGCCACTGCTGTTCGACCGCAGCGGGAATGTGGGGCCGACGGTGTGGTGGAACGGGCGGGTGGTGGGCGGCTGGGCCCAGCGGGCCGGCGGGGAGATCGTGTGGCGGCTGTCGCCGACCGCGGACGTGGGCCGGGAGGCGGAGGCGGCGATCGAGACGGAGGCGGAGCGGCTGCGCGGGTGGATCGGCACGACCCGGATCACACCGCGGTTCCGAACGCCGCTGGAACGGGAGTTGGCGGGGTGACGGCGGCGGGCCCGGCCACGGAACACCGGGCCCGCCGACAGGGGGTCGTCCCCGGACGCCGGGCACCCGCCGGCAAGGGGTTCGCGGACGCCGGGCACCCGCCGACAGGGGATTCACGGATGTCGGGCCCCTGGCGGCAACGAGTTCACGGACATTGGGCACCCGCCGGCAAGGGGTTCGCGGACGCCGGGCGCCCGGCCCGAGAGGGACACGAACGTCAGGCGTCCAGCCCGACACGGGCACACGAACGCGGGCGGCGCCCCACCGAAAGCCGGCACCCGAACACCGGGCGCCCGGTCAGAAGGCGGCACACGGAGGTCGGGCGCCCAGCCCGAGGGGGCACACCAGCGCCGGGCGCCCCGCCCGAAGGGGGCACGAACGCGCGCCGCCCCGCCGGAAGGGGCACACGAACGCCGGGCGCCCCGTCGAAAAGGGGGGTGCCCGGCGCCGAAGGGGTTACCGGGTGTAGCGCATCAGCGCGCGCACCATGTGGCACGTCGTGTCCGACGGCGGGTGGACGCCGATCGTCTCGGCCGTGCTGCGGATCGTCTCGTTGCGGGCCTGGTTCGGCACGTGGACGCCGGAGTCGAGCAGGGCGATGGCGAGCCGCATCGCCTTCAGGCGGCGGTTGTGCGAGATGTACCACTCCCGCGGACGGCCCGGCGGCAGCGGGCGCTTCTCCACGGGCTCGTAGGGCAGGTCGAGCAGGACGGGGCGCTTGGCGGTCGACTGGGTGGGCAGCGGCTTCGGCTTCAGTGCGGCAGCGGGCACAGGCATCCTCCTGTCGCGGTCGGGGTGACGACCGGGGACCTCGGCGCCCCCGGCCCAACCCTCGAACACTGGTACCAGTTTACCGCCCGGCACTGACAAAAGCCCCTGGCCACAAGGGCTTTCGGGGGGGTGGGACACGGTGGGCAGGCGGGTTCTCGCGTACCGTGGGCGGTATGGAGATCTGGATCAATCCGGCCTGTTCGAAGTGCCGCAGCGCGATCGGGCTGCTCGACGCGGAGGGCGCCGACTACACCGTCCGCCGCTACCTGGAGGATGTCCCCGGCGAGGACGAGATCAGGGACGTGCTCGCCCGCCTCGGCCTCGAACCGTGGGACATCACGCGCACCCAGGAGGCCGAGGCCAAGGAGCTCGGGCTGAAGGACTGGGCCCGGGACGACGCCTCCCGCGACCGGTGGATCACGGCGCTCGCCGAGCACCCCAGGCTGATCCAGCGCCCGATCATCACCGCGGACGACGGAACGGCGGTCGTCGCCCGCACGGAGGAGGCCGTACGGGACGCTCTGTCCCGTTAGTCAACGGTGCGCCGCACTGCGGGAGTCGACGGCGCGTCGCCTGTCACCCTCCGCAGCCGTGATCTTCGGCGACCCGTACACCCAGTGGGTGGTCGAACAAGAAGCCGGACCGTGAGCCGGCTCCAAGTCGTCTGTTACCGGCGTTACTTCGGCGATCCGCGCGGCCGTTGAGCAGTTTCGTTCGGTATCCCGTACATAGCGCCGTACGCTCCCCTACCTCTCAGGAGGCGCGCATGTCGCGCAGGAGAACGCTCGGTACGAGGAAGAAGGTCGCGCTGCTGGTGAGCGCGGCGGCGGTGGCGGGAGGCGGTGCCTTCGCCATGGCGAGCACCTCGAACGCCGCTCAGCAGCAGTCCCCGCGGACCCTGTCCGCCGCGGATTCGGCCGTCTGCCAGGGGCTCGCCACCGCCCTCGGCAACAACCAGAGGTTCATCGACGGCCAACGGGCCGCTCCCGACGCCCAGTCGGCGGCCCGGATCGCCAACCGCGAGGCGGTCATCGAGCAGATCAAGGTCCAGCAGAAGGCGTCCGGTTGCGCGGTCGGGGAGTCGGCTCAGGGCTCCCAGCCGACGCGGCCGACGACGCCGACGCAGTCGGCGCGGAACGGGCAGAAGAACGGGCAGAAGAACGGGCAGCAGGCCGCGCAGCCGTCACGGGCCGCCTCCGGGCAGCAGGTCTGCAACGGCTCCACCGTCACCCTCTCCGGCGAGGGCGGCGCGCCGGCCGCGTCCAGCGACCGGTTCCCGGCCGGAACGACGCTGAAGGTCACCAACCTGGACAACAACAAGTCCACGACCGTGAAGGTCACTTCGGTGTCCGGCAGCTGCGTGCTGCTGAACGACGCGGCCTTCGAGCAGGTGCGGGAACCCGGCAAGTTCCTGATCCGCCGGGCGCTGATCGAGAAGGTGGGGTGAGGCTCAGGGCCGCGGGAACCCGGTGAGACGGTGACCCGGCTCGGCGGGGGCCGGCTGCGGCAGCGCGTGGTGGGACGTCTCCGGCAGGACGAAGCTCTCGACGCGCGGCAGCAGCGCCCCCGCCGACGCCGCCACCCGCCGCGGCCACCCGCCGTGGCGACCGGGCGTGCGCGGCCCGGGGTGGGCGTGCGCGGCCCCGGTTGCGCATGAGGGCCCCGGGTGCGCGTGCAACCGCTCATGCCCACCCACGGGCCCGCGCATTCCCATCGCATACGAGCCGCCCGTCCCCCGGCGCTCACGACTGCGAACGACGTCCGCTCGCCCCGCCCGCGTCCTCACACAGTGAATCCGGACACACCACGGCCAGGTAACACGGGGTTCACCACCGGGCAACGGACGGGAAATCGCCCGTTGACAGGCTCCCGGCATCACACCGCGGCGCTCCGGTGCCGCAGCGCCGCGGCACCCGCAGGTGCGCCCAGACCCACCCCGAAGGATGTGGCCCGTGAGCTTCAAGGCTGAGTACATCTGGATCGACGGCACCGAGCCGACGGCCAAGCTGCGTTCGAAGACCAAGATCCTCACGGACTCGGACAAGGGTGCCACGGCTGCCGAGCTGCCGATCTGGGGCTTCGACGGGTCCTCCACCAACCAGGCCGAGGGCCACGCCTCGGACCGCGTGCTCAAGCCGGTCTTCTCCTGCCCGGACCCGATCCGCGGGGGCGACGACATCCTGGTGCTGTGCGAGGTGCTGAACATCGACCTCGCCCCGCACTCCAGCAACACCCGGGCCGCGCTCGTGGAGGTGGCGGAGAAGTTCGCCGCCCAGGAGCCGATCTTCGGCATCGAGCAGGAGTACACCTTCTTCCAGGACGGCTACCCGCTCGGCTTCCCCAAGGGCGGCTTCCCGGCCCCGCAGGGCGGCTACTACTGCGGTGTGGGCTCCGACGAGATCTTCGGCCGTGACGTCGTCGAGGCGCACCTGGACAACTGCCTGAAGGCGGGCCTGGGCATCTCCGGCATCAACGCCGAGGTCATGCCGGGCCAGTGGGAGTTCCAGGTGGGCCCGCTGGCCCCGCTGGAGGTCGCCGACCAGCTGTGGGTGGCCCGCTGGCTGCTCTACCGCACCGCCGAGGACTTCGGCGTCGCCGCGACGCTGGACCCGAAGCCGGTGAAGGGCGACTGGAACGGCGCCGGCGCGCACACCAACTTCTCCACCAAGGCGATGCGCGAAGGACCTGAGGGCTATGCGGCGATCATCACCGCCTGCGAGTCGCTGGGCGAGGGCTCCAAGCCCCTCGACCACGTCAAGAACTACGGCGCCGGCATCGACGACCGCCTGACCGGCCTGCACGAGACCGCCCCGTGGGACAAGTACTCCTACGGCGTGTCCGACCGCGGCGCCTCGGTCCGCATCCCGTGGCAGGTCGAGAAGGACGGCAAGGGCTACATCGAGGACCGCCGTCCGAACGCCAACGTCGACCCGTACGTCGTGACGCGCCTGCTCGTGGACACCTGCTGCACCGCGCTGGAGAAGGCCGGCCAGGTCTGATCCCCGCCGCCCGGCTCGGAGAGGGCGCCCGCCGTCACGCGTCACGGTGGGCGCCCTCTCGCGTCGCGCCCCGGGGAGTGCCCCGGGGACTGTGCCGTGTGCGACGCCGGTTGTGCGACACCGGCTTCCGGCCGGGAAGGTGTCCGAGCAGTGAGAGGAGGCTCCTGCGGAAGGCCGGTGTCTGCTTCAATGGAGCCATGGCCAGCTTCCAGAAGTGCACCGCGACGGGTCGCCATGACCTCGAGCCCTTCTGGCCCTCCCGTCAGCACCACGACTTCGACCGGGTGTGTTGCCGCGCGACGAACGCGCCGGCCCTCTGAAGCCGTATCTCCACCCGGCCCCAGGCCAGCGCGCAACGGCGTACGTCCCTCGACGACCCTCTCGCGCGAAAAGAGCTGACCCCTCATGGCGACCCTCCGTTCCCTTCCCACCGCCCCGCTCGACTCCCTTCCCTCCCCTTCCTCGCTTTCCTCCCCTTCCGCCGCCTCCTCCCCGGCCCCCAGGCACCGGCTGCGCGCCGTGGACCGGGACGAGGTGATCGACGTCGCGGAGTTCCTGCCGCCGGGCGCCACCTGGCTGCCCGCGCCCCCGCACACCCTGCCCACGCTGCCGGGCCGGCCGCCGATGGTCGGCTACCTCGTCCTGATCCCGGCCGACCGCCCGGACCTCGCCCCGGCCCCCACCGCCGGCGACACCGCCGAACCGCTCGTCAGGATCGACCCCGTGGAGCGCACCGCGTCCGTCGACGGCCGTCAACTCGACCTGACCTACCTGGAGTTCGAGCTGCTCGCGCACCTCGTGGCGCACCCGAACCGGGTGCACACTCGCGACCAGCTGGTCACCACGGTCTGGGGGTACGGGCATGTCGGCGACGGCCGCACCGTCGACGTGCACATCGCCCGGCTGCGCCGCAAGCTGGGCGCCGAGCACCGGCAGGCGATCCGGACCGTCCGCCGGGTCGGCTACAAGTACACCCCGCCGACGGGCCGCTGATCCTCTGCTGACGGCAGATCCGCGTTCCGTCCCGCCGCCGCACCGGGCACAGTCGGCGGTATGAGACTTCTGGTGCTGGGTGGGACGGAATTCGCCGGACGGGCCGTCGTCCGGGCGGCGCTCGGGCGCGGCTGGGAGGTGACGGTCTTCCATCGGGGACGGCACGATCCCCCGGACGGGGCACGGTCGTTGCGAGGCGACCGCACCGCGCCCGGCGGGCTCGCCGCCCTGGCGGAGGGCACCTGGGACGCCGTCGTCGACACCTGGTCGGCGGCGCCCCGGTGGGTGCGCGACACGGCGCGGCTGCTGCGGGGCCGCGTCGGCCGGTACGTGTACGTCTCCAGCTGCTCGGTGTACGCCTGGGCGCCGCCCGCCGGATACGCCGAGGACGCGCCGCTGGTCGAGGGCGCCCGCGCCGACGCGGACACCACCGACTACGCCCGCGACAAACGCGGCGGCGAACTCGCCGCGGTGGAGGGCTTCGGCGCCGACCGTGCCCTGCTGGTCCGGGCCGGGCTGCTGCTCGGCCCCCACGAGAACGTCGGCCGGCTGCCGTGGTGGCTGAGCCGGATCGCCCGCGGCGGCCCCGTCCTGGCCCCGGGCCCCGAGGAGCTGCCCCTGCAGTACGTCGACGTGCGCGACCTGGCCGAGTGGATCGCCGGGGCCCTCGAACGCGAGTTGAGCGGACCGTACAACCTGATGAGCCCGCAGGGGCACGCCACGATGGGCGAGCTCCTCCGGGCGTGCGTGGAGGTCACCGGCGCGGCGGCCGAGCTGCGCTGGACGGATCCGGAGGCGATCCTCGCCGCGGGCGTCCAGCCGTGGACCCAGCTGCCGGTGTGGGTGCCGCCGGGCAGCGACCTGCACGACGCGCTGCACGCCGCGGACGTGTCCCGGGCGGTGGGCGCCGGGCTGTCCTGCCGTCCCGTCCGGGAGACCGCCGCCGACACCTGGGCCTGGCTCCAGGAGATCGGCGGCACGGCGCCGGCACGGCCGGACCGGCCCGCCGTAGGACTCCCCCCGGAACTGGAGGCACGGGTGCTGACCGGGGCGGGGGGTGTACCTGGCACCACCCCCGGGGAGGGGGCTTCGGGCCAGTGACCCCCGGGCGGTGGTCGGTGAGACTGGCGGCATGAACACCGACACGAGAAGCGGCGGGGGCCGGGAGCGGGCCCGGGAGGCGGTACTGGCCGGCGTGCGGGGGCTCGTGCTGGCGGTGGCGGTACTGCCGCTGGGGGTGGCGTTCCTCGTCCTGGCGCTGGTCTCGCTGGCGCTCGTACCGCTCGGCGTCGGCATCGTCACCACCCCGGGGATCCTGACCGGCGTGCGCGCCCTGGCGGACACCCGCAGGAGGCTCGCGGCCGAGTGGTGCGGGGTGCGGATCCCGGCCGCCTACCGGCCGGTCCCCGCGGGCGCCGGGCCCTGGGCGCGCACGTCCGGGATGCTCCGCGACCCGGCGACCTGGCGGGACCTGGGCTGGCTGGCGGTCGACATGACGGCCGGGTTCCTCACCGCGCTGCTGCCGGCCGTGCTGCTGCTGTACCCGCTGGAGGGGTTCGCGCTGGCCGCCGGGGTGTGGCGGGTCATCCCGGACGCCCACGCCGGCGGCTACTGGTACGGCTTCGTGCCGGTCACCGGGCAGGCGTCGGCGTTCGGCGCGGCGGCGCTGGGCGCGGTCGTCCTCGCGTTCGGGTACCGGTTCGTCCCGGACCTGCTGGCCGCCCACTTCCGGCTCACCCGTGCCGTCCTCGCCCCCGGCCGGGGCGAGCTGACCGAGCGGGTCCGCGTCCTGACCGAGACCCGCCGTGACGCCGTGGACACCTCCGCCGCCGAGCTGCGCCGCATCGAACGCGACCTGCACGACGGGGCGCAGGCCCGGCTGGTCGCCATGGGCTTGGATCTCGGCACGGTGGAGGCGTTGCTCGACAAGGACCCCGAGCAGGCGCGGCGGCTGCTCGCGCAGGCCCGCAAGTCCTCCGCCGACGCCCTCATCGAGCTGCGCGAACTCGTCCGCGGCATCCATCCGCCGGTGCTCGCCGAACGTGGACTGGGCGACGCCGTGAGGGCGTTGGCGCTGCGGCTACCGGTGGTCACCGAGGTGACCGTGGACCTGCCGGGCCACCCGGACGCGCCGGTGGAGTCGGCCGCGTACTTCGCCGTCAGCGAGGTGCTGACCAACGCGGTCAAGCACGCGGACGCCGACCGGATCCAGGTGGACGTGCACCACACGGAGGGCATGCTGCGGATCTCGGTCACCGACGACGGCAGGGGCGGCGCGGTGATCGGCGCCGGTTCGGGACTGGCGGGCGTCGAACGGCGACTGGGTACATTCGACGGCGTCCTGGCCGTCAGCAGCCCCGTCGGCGGCCCCACCATGGTGACCATGGAGATCCCTTGCGCGTTGTCCTAGCGGAAGACCTGTTCCTGCTGCGCGACGGTCTGGTGCGCCTGCTGGAGGCCTACGGCTTCGAGATCGCCGCGGCCGTGGAGAGCGGCCCCGAGCTGGACCGCGCGCTGGCCGAGCTGGAGCCGGACGTCGCCGTGGTCGACGTACGGCTGCCGCCGACGCACACCGACGAGGGCCTGCAGTGCGCGCTGCGGGCCCGCCGGGACCGGCCGGGGCTGCCGGTGCTGGTGCTCTCGCAGCACGTGGAGCGGCTGTACGCGCGCGAGCTGCTCGCCGACGGCAACGGCGGGGTCGGCTATCTGCTCAAGGACCGGGTCTTCGACGCGGAGCAGTTCGTGGACGCCGTGCGGCGGGTGGCGGCGGGCGGTACGGCGATGGATCCCCAGGTCATCCAGCAGTTGCTGAGCCGCCGGGCGGGCCGCGAGCAGCCGACGGCGCGCCTGACCGCGCGGGAGCTGGAGGTGCTGGAGCTGATGGCGCAGGGGCGGTCCAACGCGGCGATCGCCACGCAACTGGTCGTCACGGAACGGGCGATCGCGAAACACACCTCCAACATCTTCGCCAAACTCGGGCTGGAGGTGTCGGAGGACGACAATCGACGCGTGCTGGCCGTACTGGCCCATCTCGACCGCGACCGCTGAACACGCCCGGTGAACCTCTGACAACCGCCTGTGCGATCACGGCAGTTGAAACCAGGGTCACGGACGGGACGCGCAATATTTTGCGGGTCGGGTGAACACCTCCGGGGCCCCTTGCGTATCTGAGGGAGCCGCTTCACTCCTGTCGGGCGCCTCGAGCTGCCCCGCAAGGAAGTCAGAGGAGTTCCATGGGACGCAACACACGAAAACGCCGTACGCCGCTGGCCACCAAGGCCATTGCCGCATCGGCGGCCCTAGCGCTCGGTGGGGGCGGGCTGATCTGGGCGAACTTCTACGCCTCGGCTCATGAGTCGAACTCGGCGCAGAACACCACGAAGGCCGCCACCGGGCAGGTGGCGACCATCTCGTGCCCGGACGTGGGCCAGAAGCTGACGAATGTGCCGGCCCGGGCCCAGCAAGGTGTGGCCACGGAGCTGGCGAACCTCGACAAGCAGATCACCGAGGCCTACGCGCGCCTCGCCTCCACCCGCCAGGCGCAGACCAACGACGCGAACTTCGTGCAGAACGCGATCGTCGGTCCGCTGAAGGAGAAGCGCGCCGCGACCATCGACCGCATCCGGATCGACATCCAGCGGGTCGGCGGCACCTTCGACAACTCACTGGCGCAGCTCGCCGCGTGCACCACGCTGTCCGCCGACCAGGCCGCCAACCAGACCACGGCGGGCGGTCAGCAGCAGAACGGCGGACAGCAGCAGGGCGGACAGCAGCAGAACGGCCAGCAGCAGGGCGGACAGCAGCAGAACGGCCAGCAGCAGGGCAGCAACGGCCAGGCCGGCAACGGCCCGACCGCCGCCGACTTCGTGGACATCACGAAGGTCCAGCCGAACGTCGCCGCGAAGCCGCGCAACAACGCCAACGCCTCGACCGGCACCTTCACCACCCGGTGCGGCGTGAACGCGAACAAGAACTTCAACACCGACAACGTCATCGTGGCGCCCGGCGTGGCCAACGGCGCGCACCACCTGCACGACTACGTCGGCAACCAGAAGGTCAACGCGTTCTCCAGCAACCAGACGTTCCTGCAGGGCGGCACCAGCTGCCAGAACAAGAACGACCTGTCGTCGTACTACTGGCCGGTGGTCCGCGTCCAGAACGGCACGCAGGACTTCGACCAGAACAAGGACGGCGGTGGCAAGGAAGGCAACGTCGGCAAGATCCTGACGCCGGTGTCGGCGCAGATCAAGTACGTCGGCAGCCCGACCAGCAAGGTCGTCGCGATGCCGCAGTTCCTGCGCATCATCACCGGTGACGCCAAGACCACCACCAACGGCCTGGCGAACGCCAACGCGCACTGGAGCTGCACCGGCTTCGAGAACAAGGTCCAGCTGACCACGCAGTACCCGATCTGCCCGGCGGGCAGCAAGGTGGTGCGTACGTTCGCCTTCCAGAGCTGCTGGGACGGAAAGAACGCCGACAGCGCCAACCACCGCACGCACGTCGCCTTCGCCGACGCCAACGGCAACTGCGGCAACGGCTTCAAGGCGATCCCGCAGCTGACGATGCGCCTGACGTACAACATCACGCCGCCGACCGTCCAGAACGGCGTGGTGAAGAACGCGTACGCGGTGGACGGCTTCCCGGACCAGCTGCACAAGGCGGCCACCGACCACGACGACTTCATCAGCGTCACGACCGGCGGCCTGGCGAACAAGATCGCCAACTGCGTCAACAGCGGACAGCGCTGCCAGTGACGAGGCGCTGACCCGGCACCGGCCGGGGTGCTGACCGGTCACTGACGAGCGGGCGGTGGGAATCTCCCACCGCCCGCTCGGTCGTGCCGGGGTGCTGCTCAGCCGTCGTGGCCGCCGCCGTGCCCGGAGTGGTCGGCGCCGATCTCCACGTCGCCGCCGAGGGTGCCGCGCAGCTTCTCGACCACCCCGTCGTCGCCGACGGCGACCCACTTGCGGCCGACGAGGTAGTGACCGCCGTAGTCCTTGGCGTCGTTGAGCCATTCGCGCTGCCCGCGGTCGGTGGCGAAGGTGGCGAGGACGAACTTGCCGCCGGAGACCTTGCAGAGGGCCTGGCGGATCTCGTCGGCGTCCGTCTGGATGTCCGGCTTGCACTTCACCCGGGCGGCCAGGCTCTCCAGGCTGCCGGTGGCGGTGGCCGGCGCCTTGGCCGCCGCCGCGCCGTCGCCCGAGCAGCCCGCCAGCGCCACCACGGCCGCGGCGCCGGCCACCGCGAGCATCGGTCGGGTCAACCTCATCTGTTCCTCCGGTCCCGTCGCGGCCCCGGCGAGGGGCCCGTCCCCTTCGATACGGGCGCGGGGCGCGGGACGCTCAAATACCGCGCGAGCATGCGTACGGGTGTGTGAAGGTGTGGCCTGTGAACCAGGACTGGGAAGATCGCGTGGCCGCCGCCTGGGCGGCCTTCGAGGACACCACCGACGACGACGGCGCCGCCTTCCGGGCGGTGATCGACGAACTGGTGGCCGAACTGCCGACCGACAGCCCGCTCGGACCGTTCGAGCGGGCCTGCGCCTGGGACTCCACCGGTCACTCGGACCGGGCCGTGCCGCTGTACCGGGAGGCGCTCGCCCGCGGGCTGGACGACGTCAGCCGCTACAAGGGCAGGCGGACGCGGATCCAGCTCGCCAGTTCGCTGCGCAACACCGGACACCCGGAGGCGGGCGTCGAGCTGCTGACGCCCGAACTGGACGCCGAACCTGACGAGTTGGACGACGCGGTGCGGGCGACGCTAGCGCTGTGCCTGTCCGGCCTCGACCGGGACCGCGAGGGCCTGTCCCTCGTCCTCGGCGCGCTCGCCCGCCATCTGCCGCGCTACCAGCGGTCCATGGCGAACTACGCGCGGCTGCTGGTGGAACCCGAGGCCTGAGTCGCGCGGGGCCCGGGTCACCCGGGGCCCGAGTGACCGGGGCCCGAGTGACCCGGTGGCGGTGACCAACCGACGATTCGCTCGTTCTGCTGAACGTGCAGTCACAGGATGCCGCCCCGCCCACCGCACCGTCCCTCTCCGGCCCGTCCGTCGACGTGGACCCGGCCGAAGCCGCGCTCGTCGAGCACTACCCGCGGCTGGTCCGGCTCGCCTACCTGGTGCTGCCGCCGAGCCTGGGCCGCAACCGGCGCGTGGTCACGGCGCACGCCCTCGCCCAGCGCGCCCTGCCGCGGCGCCGGGCGGGCAAGGGCGCGGTCCCGGCCCAGGGCGGGGGCGCGCACGCACGATCGCGGTCCAGAGCGGGCGACGGCCGCGAGAGCGACTCCGGTTACGCCTACGTCCGCTGCCGGGTGCTGCGCGCGGCGCTGGAGGCGGGCCGGCCGCTGAAGCGGGCGGCCTGGCCGAAGCGGTCCCAACTGCCGCCGCTGCTGCCCCTGGTGTGGGGCCTGCGGCTGTTCCCGCGCTCCGGCGGCGCCGATGAACTCATCCTGGACCAACGGCTCTCCGCCGTGTCCGGGCCGGCCCGCGCGGCCTATGTGCTGCGCGGCCTGGAACGACTCGCCGACGACGACGTCCGCCGGGTCCTGGCCGCCGCCGGCGTCGGCGACACAGACGCGGCGCTGCGGGAGGCCGACGGTGTCCCGGCCCGGTACGCGCTGCTCGACTCCCCCGAGTTCGACCCGTGTTCGCTGCAGGCCCGGCCCACCGACCTGGCGCGGCGCAGGCAGAACGCCCGGGCCGGGCTCGCCGCGGTCGCCGCGGTCGCCGTGTGCGGGGCGCTGCTCGGGCTGCCCGGCGACGGCTGGGGCCCCGACGGCGCGGCGGCTCCCGGGTACGCGCGCAACCCGGCCACCGAGGCCGCTCTCGACCCGTCCCGGCTCACCAGGGTGTCCCCCACCGCCTGGGAGTCCGCGAGCCGCACCGACTTCTCCGTCTGGCCCGCGCGCGGCGAACTCACCGGCGACAAGGCCCTGCTGCGCCGCGCCCTCGCCGTGTGGGCCCGCCCCGGCGCGGCCGTCCAGGTCTCCGCGACCCCCGGCACCCCGTCCGGCGCCCCGGCCGGACCGCCCCAACTGCTGTACGCCGGGACCGTCGACGAAGCACGCGTGGTGATCCTCTACGACGGTCTGCGCATCGTCCGCTACGCCGAGCCGAAGGACGGCGACCGGGGTACCGCGCTCGACTTCGCGCGGGTCGACGGCGCCGGACGGGCCGGGGCGAGTGCCCTGGTCCTGGGCCGCTCCGACGGCAACGTCCGCTATCTGACGGCGCCCTGGGTGCGGAAGGCGGCCGAGCGGGACCTGCTGGAGCCGGACGCCGCCGCGCTCGACCTGGGCCTGACCGGCGGCGTCACCGGGCCGCTGGCCGGTCCCGCCCAGCAGACCGGCGACTGCGCGTCCTGGCGGGTGCTGGAGGTGTCCGACGGCACCGGCACGCGGGTGCTGACCGACCTCGGCGAACTGGTCCCGGCCCGGCTGACCACCGGCCGCCCCGGCTCGGCCGCGGAGACGGAGGGGACGGGGGCGCTGCGCGAGTGGGCGCCGTACGCCTGCTCGCTGGCCGCGATGCGCTCGGCGGGCGTGCGCGAGGTCAACGTCTGGGCGTACGCCCGGCAGCCGCTGCCCGACGCGAGCGGGGCGGCGGACTGGGTGTGCACGCGGGCGGAGACCTGGCGGGGCGTCGGCACCCGGGTGCTGGCCCAGTTCCACACCCCGGGCGGCCGGTTCGGGGCGGTGGCGGCGAAGGCCGACGACGTCCCGGCGTGCGGGCCGCGGGATCCGCAGGTGCTGGCCGGGGTGCTGTGGAAGTCGCGGGCGGGAAACTGGTACCTGCTGGCCGCGGGGAGCCCGGGCACGTCCTCGGTCGGCGCGACGGGCGAGGTCCGGGCGGAAGCGCCGGGCAGCCTGCTGGTGGCGCCGGCCGAGCAGGGGGCCCGGGCGGAACTGCGGGGAACCCTGGCGGACGGGCGGAGGGTCAGCGGGCTCGGCTGAACGCCGGGCACCGCCCCGCTTCGTCGCCATGTCGTGGACCCGCCGCGATCGTCCGGTGGGGACCATGTGAACGCCTTTGGCCGCTACCGCCCGTTCGAGGCCGGATTCGATCGGTAAGGTGTGCGCATGACTACCGGGGTACGCCGCAGAATGGGAGTCGAGGAACGGCGGCAGCAGTTGATCGGCGTCGCCCTCGAACTGTTCAGCCAACGCTCGCCCGACGACGTCTCCATCGACGAGATAGCGTCCGCCGCCGGCATCTCACGCCCGCTGGTGTACCACTATTTCCCCGGCAAACTCAGCCTGTACGAGGCCGCGTTGAGGCGTGCCGCGGACGACCTCGCGGGCCGCTTCGTGGAACCGCGGCAAGGCCCGCTGGGGGCGCGGCTGCTGCGGGTGATGCGCCGCTTCTTCGACTTCGTGGAGGAACACGGCCCCGGCTTCTCGGCGCTGATGCGCGGCGGCCCGGCCGTCGGCTCCTCGGCGACGAACGCGCTCATCGACTCCGTACGGCAGGCCGCGTACGACCAGATCCTGTCGCATCTCGGCGTCGAGGAGGCGCCCGCGCGACTGGAACTGGTCGTCCGCTCCTGGATCTCGCTCGCCGAGTCGACGGCACTGATCTGGCTGGACGGCCGGCGCATCCCGCGCGCCGAGCTGGAGGTCCAGCTCGTCCACGACTTCGCCGCGCTGGCCGCGGTGAGCGCCGTCCACGACGAGGAGACGGGCGCGCTGCTGCGCCGCACCCTGGAGGACGAGCCGGGCGACGGCCCGTTCAGCGACCTGGCCGCGCGGCTGATCGCGCTGGCGTCCTGACCGCGCCGACGCGGCCCCGGGTGCGTCAGCGTTCGAACTTCCGGTAGGACGCGTCCAGGTCGCGGATCTCGGCGGAGGCGTGCAGCACCGGGCCGCCGTCGGCCACGTGCTTCCTCAGCAGCTCCAGCACCGCCTCGGTCAGCCGCGCCTTCGTCTCGTCGGTGCGGCCGGCGAGCAGCCCGATGGTGACGTGCACGACGGCGTGACCGCGCTCGCCCGGGTCGTCGTAGCCGAACGCGGTCAGCGCGGACGGGCGGAACTGGGTCTTGCAGGCATCCGGCTTGGCGGCCGCCGTCTCGACGACCGCAGCGTGCAGGTCCCGCGCGAAGCCCTCCCGGTCGAAGGCGGAACCGAGGAAGTCCGAGTGGTCGACGGTGATCTGCGGCATGGGAACTCCAGTCTGGGGGGGTCGGCGGATTCACCCTAGCCGCAGGGCCAGCATCGCGATGTCGTCCTCCCGGTCGTGACCGAAACAGGTCAGGAGCGTGTCGCAGAGGGCGTCCAGGCCGGGCAGGGACCCGGCGGCGGCCGCCCGCAGCTGCTCCATGGAGACCGACAGGTCGGTGCCGCGGGTCTCGATCAGGCCGTCGGTGACCATCAGGAGCCGGTCGGTGCGTTCCAGCAGCACCTCGGTGGGCGGCGGATGGGGCACGCCCAGGCCCAGCAGCGGGCCCGCGGCCTCGACGTAGTCGGCGCCGCCGGAGTCCCGGACCACCAGCGGCGGGATGTGGCCCGCGTTCGCGACGCGGGTCCGCCCGGTGTCCGGGTCGATCAGGGCCAGGCAGACGGTGGCCGTGGCCTCGGGGTGGTAGTGCCGCAGCATCCGGTCCAGCCGCCCGGCGAGCACGGCCGGGTCGCTCTCCTCGACGCAGTAGGCGCGCAGCGCGTGCCGGATCTCCACCATGAGGGTGGCCGCCTCCAGCGAGTGCCCGACGACGTCGCCGACCACGGCGAGCACGCCCTCCCCGGTGCGCAGGACGGCGTAGAAGTCGCCGCCGATCTCGGTCTGCCGGGACGCGGGCACGTACCGCACGGCGACGTCGACGCCGGGCAGCGGCGGCAGCCGGTGCGGCTGGGGCAGGAAGCTGTGCTGGAGGGTGAGGGCGACGTGCCGTTCCGCCTGGTACATCAGCAGCGGCTCGGCGGCCAGGGCGGTCGCCTGGGCCAGCCGGGCCACCAGCGCCTCGTCCTCGGGGCCGATCCGGCGCATGCCCCGGGTGGGCGTGGCCAGGCACACCGGCGCCCTGCCCTCCTCGGTGAGGACCAGCGCCAGGCGGGCGTCGTGCTGCACGCCGGGCCGGAAGAACCCGGCGGGCCACAGTGGCGCCGGGACGGTGGTGAGCTGCAGCCCGGCCTGTCCGCGGGTGAGCCGCCTGAGCAGCGCGGTCACGGCCCGGTGGGCGTCCTCGTCCGGCAGCGCGAGCGAGGTGCGGTCGCGGGACACGCCGCGGTACAGCTCGTCGTCGGTGCCGAGGACGAAGACGGCGGCGGGGGTGCCGGTGAGCCGGGCGGTGCCCTCGGCCGCGGCGTCGGCGAGTTCCTGGAGGGAGCGCGCGGTCTGCACGGTGACGATCGCCTCCGACAGCAGCGTCAGCCGCCGCAGGACCGCCTGGTCGTCGGCGCGCAGCCGGGCGGCGCGGACCGCGGAGCGGACCACCGCGTCGATCTCCTCCGGCTCGGCGGGCACCGTCAGATACGCCTCGCCGCCCGCGTCGAGGCCGCGGTGGCGGTCGCCCGGAGCCCCGGCGGAGGCCGAGAAGTGCACCACGGGCAGGCCGGCCATGTGCGGCCGTGCCTTGAGCCGGCGGGTCAGTTCGAAGCCGCTCATGTCCGGCAGGCCCACGTCGACCAGGGCCACGTCGGGCAGGGTGCCCTTGCGCAGTCGTACGTCGAGTTCGTCGAGCGCCTCCCCGGCGGTGGCGACCGGGACGACCCGGTGGCCGGCCCGCCGCAGCACCCGGCCCAGGGCGTGCCGGCCGGCGGCCCCGTCCTCCACGACCAGCACGGTCATGTCGCTCGGCTTGCCGTCGACGTCCATATCAGCCCCTGGACAGCACCGGTGGGGCAGACCGCGGCGGCGGCCTGCCCCACCAAGGTAGTGCCCGAGCGCTAGCCGCGGGAGAAGACCGCCACGGTCCTGGCCGGAACGGTGAACGTCCCGGACCCGCGGTCGTAGGAGGCGGACTTGACGACCGGGTCCGACCCGTCGCGCTGCACCGGGTGCAGCCGGTAGGCCGTGCCCGCGAGGGCGTCGACCCGCTGCGTGCCCTCCTTCGGAGTCGCGTTGAACACGACGACGAGGTCACCCAGTTCCATGGTGATCACGCCCGGTGTCTCGTCCTTCCCCGACAGCGGGAAGGAGAGCTTCGACTGCACCTGGTCCGCGGTGGCGAGGGAGAAGACGTTCTCCGTGGTGCGGATCCGCAGCAGGTCCCGGTAGGCGGCCGAGGCCCCGTCGATCTGCGGGCAGCCCACCTTCACCGTGCCGAGCAGGGGCTTGGCGTACGGCCATTTGGAGGCGTTGTCGGCCGCCGGGGGCAGCCCGCGGCCGAAGCCGTTGCCGTCGGCGCAGTTCCAGTGGACGGCGTTGAACCAGTCGCCGCTGTCGTAGGAGTTGCGGTCCAGCGACTTCGAGCGCAGCAGGTCGGTGCCGGCCTGGGACAGGGACGGGCCCTGGGAGAGGGCGGCCGTCGCCATCGCGAGGACCTGCATCCGGGCCCGGTCGGCGGGGCTCGTCGACGCGGGCAGCTTGTAGGTCAGCGCGTCGAACAGGGACTCGTTGTCGTGCGCGTCCACGTAGGCGAGGGCGTCGCCGGGCGCGTCCGCGTAGCCGGCGGGCGAGCCGCCGTAGTCGACCTCGGCGCCGGTGACCTCCTTGCCGTCGGTGCCGGTGAAGCGGTACTTCGCGAGGTTGCCGGAAAGACCGACCTTGATCAGATCCTGGTAGTGCAGCAGGCGGGCCTTCTGCTCGGCCTGGGTGCCGTTGGCGGTGGAGGAGTTGGGGTCGGTGTAGAGGCCGGAGGCGAAGCCCTGGACGCCGGGGTCGGCGTCGAAGGGGCTGCCGCCGCGCACCGCGTCGCGGGCCCGGTCGGAGAAGGTGGCGATGCCGGTGCCGGCCATGTTCTTCTGCGTGGCCTGCACGAAGCGGGCGTCGTCGGCGACCTCGCCGAAGTTCCAGCCCTCGCCGTACAGGATGATCTTCTTGCCGTCGACGCCGTCCTTCGCGGGCGTCAGCGCGTCCAGGGCCTTGCGTACCGCCAGGATGTTGGCCTTCGGGTGGTGGCCCATGAGGTCGAAGCGGAAGCCGTCGACCTTGTACTCCTTGGCCCAGGTGACGACCGAGTCGACGACCAGCTTGCCCATCATGGCGTTCTCGGTCGCGGTGTTGGCGCAGCAGGTGCTGTTGGCGACCGAGCCGTCGGCGAGGAGGCGCTGGTAGTAGCCGGGCACGACCTTGTCCAGGACGGAGGTGTCCGCCTGGCCGCTGGCGGCGGTGTGGTTGTAGACGACGTCCATCACGACCCGGAGGCCGTCCTGGTTGAGCGCCTTGACCATCTTCCGGAACTGGACCGTGCGGGCCGTGCCGTCCGGGTCGGTGGCGTAGGAGCCCTCGGGGACCGTGTAGTGGTACGGGTCGTAGCCCCAGTTGTAGGCGTCCTTCGCGGCGGTCTTCGCCACGCACTCCTGCTGCTTGTCGGAGTCGGCCGGGTAGGACGCCAGGTCGCAGTCGGTGGTGGCCTGGTCGGCCTTCCGCTCGGGGATCGTCGCGATGTCGAACGCCGGCAGCAGGTGGACGTAGGAGGTGCCGGACTTGGCCAGCGCCCGCAGGTGCTTCGAGCCGTCGCTGTCCTTGTCGGTGAAGGCCAGGTAGGTGCCGGGGTGGGCGGAGGTGCGGTCCGCGACCGAGAAGTCGCGGATGTGCAGCTCCTGGATCTGGGCGTCCCTGAGCGGTACGGCGGCGGGCTTGGTGTACGTCGACCAGCCGCTCGGGGCGAGGGACCGGTCGTCGAGGTCGACGACCAGGCTGCGCTCCGAGTTCGCGGTGAGGGCCAGCGAGTAGGGGTCGGTGACCTTGTTGGTGACGATCTCGCGGACGCTGGGCGCCCACACCTTGACCAGGTACCGGTAGGGCTTGCCCTTCCAGGACGCCGGGCCGGTGACGGACCAGACGCCGGTGGCGGCGTCGCGCTTCATGGGGACGGCGGTGCCGGCCAGGTCCAGCTTCACGGACTGCGCGGTCGGCGCCCACACGGACAGGGTGGGCCGGCCGTGGCGGAAGACCGGGCCGAGCTTCGCCGCGGTCGCGTCGTACAGGTCGTCGAGCACGCCCGCGATCTGCACGCCGGTCGCCGCGAGCACCGCGCCGTTGGCCGCCCGCTGGGAGGCGACGACCTGGCCGCGCAGGGCCTCGCGGACCCGGTCGCGGTCGCGCGGGTCGACGGAGAACGCGGTGTAGTTCTTCAGGTGCGGGAACTTCGCCTTCTGGGCGTCGGTGAGGCCGGTCCTGGTCAGCCGCAGCCAGCGCTCGTCGTCGCTGGTCAGGGCACCGTCCTTGACGGTGATCGAGCCGTCGCGGGAGTAGACCAGCTGGGTGGAGGCGGCGGCGTCGGACCCGTTCCAGGCGACGGTGTTCCGGTCGATCCAGACCGCCTTGGAGGTGGTCAGGTCGAGCGCGGCCGCGCTGCCCGCGGGCTGCGGCAGCAGGTACTTCTCCTGGCCGTTCAACAGCCACACCTCATGACCGTCGGCCTTGAGGTCCAGGGACTGGTCGGCGGGCAGGTCCTTCTCGTCGCCCTTGTGGAGGATGTAGCTGAGGCTGGTGGCGCCGTCGCTGAGCGGCACCTCGAAGACCGCACCATAGGCATCAGTCTTCACCGGCTTCAGGGGGTTCGACCACTCGGTGGGGTTCGCGGCGCCCGTCCACACGTGCAGGCCCCAGCCGTCGTAGTCGCCGTCGGCGCGGTGGTAGTGCAGCACCGCCTTGCTGGTGTCCTGGGCGGGGTAGTCGGGCCGCTGCGTCTGTACGTCGGCCTTGCCCTGCTCGATCCAGACCTCACCGGTCTTGGTGACGTCGATGGACCGGTCGGCGGAGACGTCCTTGTTGCCGTCCTTGTCGATGACGAGGAAGCCGATGTTCGAGGCGCCCGGCTTCAGCTTGACGTAGGCGAAGGCGCCGTAGGCGTCGCGGCCCGTGAACGGGTGGCTGGCCGGCCAGTTCGTGGCCTCGCCGTCGGCGAGGTCGCCCCAGGCGTACAGGCCCCAGTCGGCGTAGTCGCCGTCGGCGCGCTTGTAGTGGACGACCGCGTAGTCGCGGGAGGAGGCGGTGGGGACCTCCTCGGCGGGCGGGGTGCCGGTGGTGCTGCTCGCCGTGGCGCTCGCGGTGTGCCCGGCCGAGTCGATCACGACCGCCTTGTAGCGCAGGGCGGTGCCGGCCGGTACGTCCTTGCCGATGACCTGTGTGACCTTGTAGGGGGCGTGGTCGGCGGAGCCGAGGACCTTCCAGGGGCCGTTGCCGGTCTGGGCGGCGAAGACGACCCGGTTGAGCCGACCGCCGTCGGTGTCGGCGCCGATCTCGACGGTGCCGGTGGCTCCGGCCGCCGGGGCGGTCAGGGTGACGGTCGGCTTGACGGCCGGGGCGGCGAGCCGGCCCGCGGCCTTCAGCACGATCGCCGAACCGGCCGGGACGGTGACGGTGATCTTCTTGTCGGCGTCCGAGGTGACCGCGGCGCGGGTGCCGTAGAGGCCGGTGAACCGCATCGCCGCGGAGCCGGTCGGGAAGGTCGCCGTCTTGGCCTCGGCGGCGTTGTTGAAGGCGACGACGTACTCGGCGCCGGTCTTGGCGTCGGTGCGGGAGAAGGCGTAGACGCCGGCGCCGTCGGCCGCGTAGCGCTCGGTCTGCACGCCGTCGGCGAGCGCCGGGTTGGCCTTGCGGAGCCTGGACAGCGCCGCGATCTGCCGGTACAGCGGGGCGGCCCGGTCGTAGGCGTCGCTGGCGTGGGTGCGGTCGGTGCCGATCTCGTCGTCGTCGAGGTAGTCGGCGACCTTCGAGGCGAACATGGTCTGGCGGGCGTCCTTGTCGCCGCCGGAGCCGGTGAAGCCCTGCTCGTCGCCGTAGTAGACGACCGGGTTGCCGCGGCTGAGGAACATCAGCTCGTTGGCCAGCTCGTCCTTCTTCAGCAGCTCGGCGTCGGTGGCCTTCGGGTTGTCCTGGTTCAGGAAGTAGCCGATGCGGCCCATGTCGTGGTTGCCGAGGAAGGTGACCTGCTCGTAGGCGTTGGCCTTGTCGGTCGTGTACTTGTAGTCGTCGCCGAAGACGGAGGCGAGCTTCCGCGCGCTGCCGCCCTGGGAGGCGTACTGGCGGGCCGCCTCCTGGAAGGGGAAGTCGAGGGTGGCGTCGAGGCGGCCCTGGGTGACGTAGGGCGAGGTGATGGACGTGTCCGCCGAGTAGACCTCGCCGAACATGAAGAAGTCGTCCCGGCCGCGCTTCTTGGCGTACGCGTCGAGGGCGGTGGCCCACTGGGTCCAGAAGTCCATGTCGACATGCTTGACGGTGTCGATGCGGAAGCCGTCGATGTCGAAGTCGCGCACCCAGCGCTGGTAGATCTTCTCCATCCCCTTGACGACCTCGGGACGCTCGGTCCACAGGTCGTCCAGCCCGGAGAAGTCGCCGTACGTGGTGGACTCGCCGGCGTACGTGGAGTCGCCCCGGTTGTGGTACATCGTCGGGTCGTTGAGCCAGGACGGGACCTTGTCCGCGCCGGTGGCCTTCGGGGTGCGCGGGAAGGAGTCGGCGTCGACCGCGGGGAAGCCGCGGGTGCCGTCCGCGTAGTCGGCGTCGTCGAAGGGCTCGCCGTCCTTCGTCAGGTACGGGAAGGCGCCCTTGGAAAGGTAGTTGTAGGACTTCTCCTCGTAGTCGACGACGTCGGCGGTGTGGTTGGTGATGACGTCGAAGAAGACCTTCATGCCCTTGGCGTGCGCCTTGTCGATGAGGGTCTCGAGGTCGGCGTTGCTGCCGAAGTGCGGGTCGACCTGGGTGAAGTCGGTGATCCAGTAACCGTGGTAGCCGGCCGACGCGTTGTCGCCGGTCCCCTGCACGGGCCGGTTCTTGAAGATCGGGGCCATCCAGATGGCGGTGGTGCCCAGACCCTTGATGTAGTCGAGCTTCTTCGTCAGGCCCTTGAGGTCGCCGCCCTGGTAGAAGCCCTTGTCGGTGGGGTCGTAGCCGGTGGACAGCCGGCTGCCGGTCAGGCCGCCCTTGTCGTTGGCGGTGTCACCGTTGGCGAAACGGTCCGGCATGACGAAGTAGAACTGCTCCCGGGTGTCGTCGTGCCGGGCGGGCTCGGCGGCGAGCCTCGCGTCGGACGGCGGCGGGGGCGGGGTGTCGGCCCTGGCGGCGAGGGGCTGGACGAGTGCTGCGGCCAGTGCGGTCACGGTGACCGCAGCGACTCGTCCGGCATGCGCGGTACGGCGCCTCGACGGCGTCGGCCATCTCGGTATCACAGACGTGGACTCCTTGCGCTTACGGCCCTGTTGGCGCTTACGGCTCTGGTGGGTCCGATTCCGCGCGACCGTATCGCCGTCGAAACGCTTACAGCAAGAGTCCTGAAAGAACTGGTAAGAACTTTCAACCACGCATGCGGTGGATCAGCAGCTCGACTTGCCCGCGTAGATCGCCAGGGCGGTGTTCGCGCCCAGGGTGGCGGTGAACTGGCCGCTGCCGTTCACCGTCACGGTCGTGTTGTTCTGCACGTTGCAGTACGTGCCCGCGGGCAGCGAGGTCTGGTAGGTCCGGCTCAGCGCGCCCGACTCGTGGTTGATGGCGACGTAGCCCTTGGCGCCCCGCCCGAAGCCGATCGCGTCGCCGCCGTTGTCCCACCAGTCGGTCACCGACTGGCCCCGCACCGCGTTGCGGAAGGCGACCATGGACTTGATCTCCGGCCAGGCGTGCTGGCACTTCCAGCCGTCCTGCCAGCAGGCGTTCACCTGGCCGCCGTTGGGCGGACCGGCGTCCGTGTCGGACCACTCGTAGCCGGAGTTGACGTCCGGGGCGCCGTAGGGCCAGGCGAGCATGAAGACGTTGGCCAGGGTGTAGTTGGCGCCGTCCTTGTAGTTCAGGGTGGAGCCGTTGCGCTCGGTGTCGTGGTTGTCGACGAAGACGCCGGCCACCGAGCTGCTCATGTACCCCCAGCCCTCACCGTAGTTCTTCAGGTAGGCGAGGTTCTCGTTGTTGAAGACGCGCTTGAGGTCGTAGGCGTAGCGGAACTCCTGCACGTCGCCGTTGCCGGTGTACTCGGTGGGCTGGACGGCCTCCCCGCTGCCGTAGATGACCTCCTGCTTCCAGTAGGCGTTCGGGTTCGTCAGCCGGGACTTGATGTTGGCGAGGTCGGCGGTGTCGATGTGCTTGGCCGCGTCGATGCGGAAGCCGTCGACGCCGAGGGTGAGCAGGTCGTTCAGGTACCCCGCGATGGTCTTGCGGACGTACTCCTCCCCCGTGTCCAGGTCGGCGAGGCCGACCAGTTCGCAGTGCTGGACGTTCCAGCGGTCCTGGTAGTTCGAGATCTGCGCGGTGCAGTCGTCGAAGTCGTAACTGGAGTACAGCCCTGGGTAGTTGTACTTCGTGTACGACGAGCCGCCGGTGCCGGTGCCGCTGCCCGCCGACATGTGGTTGATCACCGTGTCGACGACGACCTTGACGCCGGCCGCGTGACAGGTGTTCACCATGCTCTGGAAGGCCGTGCGGTCGCCGAGACGGCCGGCGATCCGGTAGCTGACGGGCTGGTACGACGTCCACCACTGCGAGCCCTGGATGTGCTCGGCGGGCGGTGAGACCTGGACGTATCCGTAGCCGGCCGGGCCGAGGGTGCCGGTGCACTCCTTGGCGACCGAGGCGTAGTTCCACTCGAAGAGGACCGCGGTGACGTCCTTGGTGCCGGGTGGGGAGGCGTGGGCGGTTCCGGGGGCCAGGACGGCTGCCGCCGTGGCGGCGAGCGCGGTCGCGGTGACGGACCATCTCCGTATCACGGTGGGGGCTCCTTGCGGTGACGGCCGGGCGTCGTTGCCGGGCGGCGGTGACCGTACCGCTACCGAAAGGGTTGCAGCAAGGGTCGTGCAATTCACAGCAAGAGTTTTCAGTTCCGTAGCTGGAAGCAGGTACCCGCACAACGCGGCCCGGTCACCGTGGGAACGGTGACCGGGCCGCCGCGCGCGTCAGGCGCCGGGCGTCAGGCCGTCGTCCACCAGACCGTGGTGTCGGCGGGCAGCTTCGCCTCGCCGTCCGCCGTCTCGGCGATCTCGCCGCTGGCCAGCAGGACCCGGCCGTAGGACGGGGTGGTCACCGGCTCGCCGGCGGTGTTGGCGACGCACACGAAGTCGCCGCGGCGGAAGGCCAGTACGCCCTCCGGTGCGCGCAGCCACTCCACCGCGTCGCCCGCGCCCAGGTCGGGGTGGGAGCGGCGCAGGGCGAGGGCTGAGCGGTACATCTCCAGCGTGGAGCCGGGGACGCCGGTCTGCGCCTCGACGCTCAGCTCGCCCCAGCCCGCCGGCTGCGGCAGCCAGCTGCCGGCGCCGCCGAAGCCGTACGACGACCCCGTGCGCGTCCACGGGATCGGCACCCGGCAGCCGTCGCGGAAGCCGTCCTGGCCCGCGCCGCGGAAGTACGCCGGGTCCTGGCGCACCTCGTCGGGCAGGTCGACGACGTCCGGGAGGCCGAGTTCCTCGCCCTGGTAGACGTAGGCGGAGCCGGGCAGCGCCAGCATCAGCAGGGTCGCCGCCCGGGCGCGGCGCAGACCCAGTTCGCGGTCGCCGGCGAGGCGGATCTGGGTGCCGAGGCCGGGCGGGTTGGCGAAGCGGGTGGCGTGCCGGGTGACGTCGTGGTTGGACAGCACCCAGGTGGCGGGGGCGCCGACCGGGCGCATCGCCTCCAGCGTGCGGTCGATGACCTCGCGCAGCTCCGCCGCGTCCCAGGCGGTCGCCAGGTACTGGAAGTTGAAGGCCTGGTGCAGCTCGTCCGGGCGGACGTAGTTGGCGGTCCGCTCGACGGTCGGTGTCCACGCCTCGGCGACGAAGATCCGGTCACCCGCGTACTCGTCGAGGATGAGGCGCCACTGGCGGTAGATCTGGTGCACGCCGTCCTGGTCGAAGAACGGCATGACATCGTTGCCCAGCAGCTTCAACTGGTCGTGGGAGCCGAGGTCGGGCAGGCCGTCGGCCTTCACCAGGCCGTGGGCGACGTCGATGCGGAAGCCGTCGACGCCCATGTCGAGCCAGAAGCGCAGGATGGAGCGGAACTCGTCGCCGACGGCCGGGTGGTCCCAGTTGAAGTCGGGCTGCTCGGGAGCGAAGAGGTGCAGGTACCACTCGCCGGGGGTGCCGTCCGGTTCGGTGACCCGGGTCCAGGCCGGGCCGCCGAAGATGGACTCCCAGTCGTTGGGCGGCAGTTCGCCGTCCGCGCCCTTGCCGGGGCGGAAGTGGTAGCGGTCGCGCAGCGGGGAGTCGGGGCCCTCGCGCAGCGCCCGCTTGAACCACTCGTGCTGGTCGGAGGAGTGGTTGGGCACCAGGTCGACGATGATCCGCAGGCCGAGCGCGCGGGCGTCGCGGATCAGCGCGTCGGCGTCCAGCAGGTTGCCGAACATGGGGTCGACGGCCCGGTAGTCGGCGACGTCGTAGCCGGCGTCGGCCTGCGGCGAGGCGTAGAAGGGGCTGAGCCACACGGCGTCCACCCCGAGGTCGCGCAGGTACGGCAGACGGGTGCGGACGCCTTCCAGGTCGCCCATGCCGTCGCCGTTGCTGTCGGCGAAACTGCGCGGATAGACCTGGTAGATCACCGCGTCCCGCCACCAGTCGCTGCGCTTGGCGACGGTGGCGACGGCTGCTCGGGAGGAAGGCGTCGGGGCCGGGTCGGCGGAGTGCTGCTGGCTCATGGCGTCCTTGGTGACGAGGATCGGGTGGTGGATACGGCGGCGGGTGACGAGGCGGCCGCGGTGACAGCGGGGCCGGACAGGAGCCGCGGCCGCCTCGGGTTCCGGGGGCGTCAGCCCTTCGTGCCGCCCGCGGTGAGTCCGGTGACCAGGTTCTTCTGCACAAGGTAGAAGAACGCGGAGACCGGTATCGCGATCAGCACCGCGGTCGCGGCCATCAGGTTGCGCTGCGCGTCGTGCTCGCTGACGAAGGTCTGCAGACCGACGGCGAAGGTGTACTTCGTGTCCGACAGCATGAACGTCGACGCGAACGCGACCTCGCCGAAGGCCGTGAGGAAGCTGTAGAAGGCGGCGACGGCCAAGCCCGGCTTGGCGAGCGGCAGGATCAGGCGGGCGAACGTGCCGAACGGGGTCAGCCCGTCGACGCGTCCGGCCTCGTCGATCTCGAAGGGGATCGTGTCGAAGTAGCCCTTCAGCAGCCACGCGCAGTACGGCACCGCGGTCGAGCAGTACACCAGGATCAGGCCGAGGTAGGTGTCGATGAGCTGCAGGTCCGACAGGATCTGGTACATCGGCACCATCAGCACCGCCACCGGGAACATCTGGGTGACCAGGAGGACCCACATGAACTTACGGTAGCCGGGGAAGCGCATCCGGGAGACCGCGTAGCCGGTCGTCGCGGCGATCATGACGCCGATGACCGTGGTGCCGAGCGAGACGATCAGGGAGCTCTTCAGCCAGTCGAAGAACTCGGTGTGCTGGACGACGAACGAGTAGTTGTCGAACGTCATCTTCGCCCAGATGCCACCCGGGTGGAGGTAGTCGTCCTTGTCCGGGCCGAGGGACAGGTAGAGCAGCCAGACGATCGGGAAGAGGGCGATCAGGCTCGCCGTGATCAGGATGCCGTGCGAGGCGATCACGGCGCCCGGGCTGCGCTCGCCGCGCCCGCGGGCCCTGCGCGGCGGGGCGGCCGCGGCGTCCTTCTTGGTCACGTCGGCGGAGGTCTCGACGGTGGTCGTACTCATGAAAGCTCCTGCCTCAGATCGCGAGCTGCTGCTCGTTGCGGTTCAGCCAGCGGCGGTAGAAGGAGGTGAAGACGATCAGAATGGCCAGCAGCAGGATGCCGTACGCGGCCGACTGCGCGAAGTCACGCGGCTGCTGTCCGAAGCCGAGGTAGTAGGCCCACGTCACGAGGATCTGGGCGTCGGCGGCGGTGTTGCCGAACAGCAGGAAGATCACGGCGAACTGGTTGAAGGTCCAGATGATGCCGAGCAGGACGACGGTGGAGCTGACGGACCGCAGGCCCGGAAGGGTGACGTAGCGGAACCGCTGCCAGGCGGTGGCGCCGTCCATCTCGGCGGCCTCGTACAGCGAGGAGTCGATGGACTGCAGGCCACCGAGCAGCGAGACCATCATGAACGGCACACCGCACCAGGTGTTGACCATGATCGCGGCGAACCGCTGCCAGAAGGTGTCCTCGAGCCAGTCCGGCGCCGGCAGGTGCAGGGAGTCGAGGAAGAGGTTGATGATGCCGCCGTCGGCGAGCATGAAGCGCCAGCCGAAGACGGTGACGAAGGTCGGCACGGCCCAGGGCAGGATCAGGATCAGCCGGTAGACGGTACGGCCGCGCATCCGCTGGTTGAGCAGCAGGGCGAGGCCCAGGCCGATCGAGTAGTGCAGGGCGACGCACAGCGCCGTCCACGCGATCGTCCAGATGAAGTGCGACCAGAAGCGGTCGTACGACGTCGCGCCGAACAGGATGTCCTTGTAGTTGTCGAGCCCGATGAACTTGTAGGTGGCGTCGATGTGGTTGACGCCGATCGTGCGCGCGGTGTTCAGGCTGTTGGCGTCGGTGAGGGTGAGGTAGAGGCCGTACGCCAGGGGGTACAGCACGAGGACGCCGAGGACGATCGCCACCGGGGTGATCATCACGTAGGCGTACCAGTGCCTTCGGTAGCTGTTCTTCAGGCGCCGGCCCAGCCCGGGCTTCGGCGCGCGGTCACCGCGGCGCCTGCCGGTCGCGCGGTCGATGGCGACTGTCATGTTCGACACCTTCTGGAAGTTCAACGGGGCGGGCCGGGCACAGGCCGGTGCCGCCGGGCCCCCCTGCGTTTCCGGGGGATCCGGCGGCCGATCGGGCTTACTTGCTGAAGTCGGGCACCAGCTTGGCGATGGCCAGCTCGGCGTTGCTCAGACCCTTGTCGAGCGACTCCTTGCCGCCGGCGATCTTCGGCAGCTCGGTGTCCAGCGGGCCCCACAGGGAGCTGTACTCCGGCAGCGCGGGCCGCGGCTGGGCGGCGGGCAGCACGGTCTGGTAGCCGGCGATGCCCGGGTCGGCCTTGACCTCGGCCGTGTAGGCGTCGTCACGGGTCGGCAGGGTGGAGTTCTTCAGCGCGATCTGCGTCTGCGTCTTCGCGGAGGTCATGAAGTTCACGAACTTCAGCGCCGCCTTCTGGTGCGCCGAGTCGGAACCGGCGTACACCGACAGGTTGTGGCCGCCGGTCGGGGCGCCCGCCTTGCCGCTGGAGCCGGCCGGGACGGTGGCGATGCCGAGGTTGGACTTGTCCGAGAAGGCCGAGCCCTTGTAGAAGTTCGTGATCTCCCAGGGGCCCTGGATGATCGCGGCGACCTTGCCGTTGACGAACGCGTCCTGGATGTGGGCGTAGGCGTCGGCGGTGGTGTCGGCCTTGTGCAGACCCTTGCCGGAGAACATGTTCAGCCAGGTGCCGTAGGCCTTCTTCGCGGCGTCCGAGTTCACGGTGACCTTCTTGGCGGCGGCGTCGACGGTGTCGGTGCCCTCGCCGTAGAGGAAGGTCTGCGCGTAGTAGGCCTGGGTGGAGCCCCAGTAGCCGTCGACCTTGGCCTTGGTCTTGATCTTGGCGGCGTCGGCCTTCAGCTCGTCCCAGGTCTTGGGGGCCTCGGTGATGCCGGCCTTCTCGAACAGGGCCTTGTTGTAGACCAGCGCGAGGGTGTCGGTGACCAGCGGCACGCCGTAGGTCTTGCCGTCGTACTTGGCCTGCTCGATCAGGTTGGGCTGGAACTTGCTCTGGTCCGCGAGGGCCTCGGTGCCGTCCAGCGGCAGGAAGTAGCCCTTCTTGGCGAAGGCGGGGGTCCAGCCGACCTCGCTGCGCAGCACGTCCGGGGCGCCCTTGGAGCCGGCGGCCGTGTCGAACTTGTTCTGCGCCTGGTCGAAGGGCACGTTGACGTACTTGACCTTGATGCCCTTGTTGGCGGCCTCGAACTGCTTGACCAGGGCCTTGTAGGTCGGCGCCTCGTTCGTGGCGTTGGAGGTGTCCCACCAGGTGATGGTGACCGGACCGTCGGCCTTGTTGTCGCCGCTGTCGCTTCCGCCGCAGGCCGTCGCCGCGAGGGCGAGGGACGCCACCAGCGCGGTGGCCGCTATGCCACGCCGCATGAGTTCTCCTTGAGGGTGAAAGCCCGTGTGGTGCGGGGGGCGGCCCCGTCTGCCGCTCCCTGCTGTGTTGCCGACTGCGCCGTTGCCGCGGCCGGGCGACAGGGAACGTAACAGCGATGTAAGCGCAGCGAAAGACCTTGCTGCAAAAAACTGCAAGACGATTCGAGAGTTACTCGCCCGTGACCTGTTCTCGACCCCCCGGAAACCCCCTATCGAGGCCGTTGAGCGCGGTGCGGGGCACCTGTGCAAGACTCTGCAAGCTCTTGCCATATGTTTCCGACGGGGGAATCATCCCTTGCGGACGGACGCCGACGACGGACGCCTACGAAGAACACGAGGGACCGCGATGACGCAGCAGCCCGCAGCGGGCCGTGCAACCGGCCGCGCACGGCGTCCGATTGGTGCGCAAAGCGACATGCGCCCGCTACAGTCGAGTCCTGTGACCACACGGCTTGCCGATATCGCTGCTCAGGCGGGGGTGAGCGAAGCGACCGTCAGCCGCGTCCTCAACGGGAAGCCGGGCGTCGCCGCCACCACACGCCAGTCCGTGCTGGCCGCACTCGACGTGCTGGGCTACGAACGCCCGGTGCGGCTGCGGCAGCGCAGCGAGGGCCTGGTGGGCCTGATCACCCCGGAGCTGGAGAACCCCATCTTCCCGGCGCTCGCCCAGGTCATCGGCCAGGCGCTGACGCGGCAGGGCTACACCCCGGTGCTGGCCACCCAGACCCCGGGCGGCTCGACGGAGGACGAACTGACCGAGATGCTCGTCGACCGCGGGGTCGCCGGGATCATCTACGTCTCCGGACTGCACGCCGACACCACCGCCGACATGGAGCGCTACGACCGGCTGCGCGCGCAGGGCGTGCCGTACGTGCTGGTGGACGGCTTCTCGCCGAAGGTGCAGGCGCCGTTCATCTCCCCCGACGACCGCGCGGCGATGACGCTGGCGGTCACGCACCTGGTGTCGCTGGGGCACACCCGGATCGGGCTGGCCCTGGGTCCGAAGCGGTTCGTGCCCGTGCAGCGCAAGATCGAGGGGTTCGTGCGCGCCATGCAGGACCAGCTGGGGCTGAGCGCGGAGACCATCGAGTCGGAGCTGGTCCAGCACTCGCTCTACACCCTGGAGGGCGGCCAGGCCGCCGCGACCGCGCTGATCGACCGGAACTGCACGGCGGTGGTGTGCGCGAGCGACATGATGGCGCTCGGCGCGATACGGGCCGCCCGGCAGCACGGTCTGGAGGTCCCGAAGGACTTCTCCGTCGTCGGCTTCGACGACTCCCCGCTGATCGCCTTCACCGACCCGCCGCTGACCACGATCCGCAAGCCGGTCCCGGCGATGGGGCAGGCCGCGGTGCGCACGCTGCTGGAGGAGATCGGCGGGACGCCCGCGCCGCACAGCGAGTTCGTGTTCATGCCGGAGTTGGTGGTGCGCGGGTCGACCGCTTCGGCGCCCGGGGAGCGGAGCCGGTCCTAGCCTGGGCGGAGAACGTGCGGTGCGGACCCGACGGAGAACGTGCGGTGCGGACCCGACGGAGAACGTGCGGTGCGGACCCGACCGGGGGATGATCGGGGCAGAAGGCGTTTCTGGCAGACTTTGTGCCTATGGGTGACTCGACCGTGACCAGGCCGGAAGACCGCGGGCAAGTGGCCGTTCCGCAGGCCGTCACGGGCGTCGACCAGCCGGGCCGGCTGCGCCGGCTGCGTTCTCCGGGCCGGCCCCGCATCTGGATCGAGATCCTGCTGATCGCGGTGAGTTACTGGACGTACTCGCTGATCCGCAACGCCGTCCCGGAGCAGCGTACCGAGGCGCTGCGCAACGCCGACTGGATCTGGCAGACGGAGCGTCACCTGGGCATCGCCGTCGAGGATTCCGTCAACCATGGCCTGAACTCGGTGACCTGGCTGATCGTCGGCATGAACTACTACTACGCCACCCTGCACTTCGTGGTGACGCTGGGTGTGCTGGTGTGGCTGTACCGCAGTCACCCGGGCCGGTACGCGGCGACCCGGCTGGCGCTGTTCTCGACGACCGGTGTGGCCCTGGTCGGTTACTACCTGTATCCGCTGGCTCCTCCGCGTCTGATGCGCGGCGACGGCTTCGTGGACACGGTCATGATCCACGACACGTGGGGCTCGATGGCCTCCGGCGACCTGAAGCACATGTCGAACCAGTACGCCGCGATGCCGTCGATGCACATCGGCTGGTCCATGTGGTGCGGGCTGACGATCTTCGCGCTGGCCCGGCTGCCGTGGGTGCGGGTGCTGGGTCTGCTCTACCCGACGGCGACACTGGTGGTCATCGTCGCCACGGCCAACCACTTCTGGCTCGACGCGGTGGGCGGCCTGCTGTGCCTCACCTTCGGCTTCGCGGTGGCACGGGTCTGGTACGGCAGCATGCCGTACGCGCTGTCCCGGGGAGTGCCGGCGCAGGTGGTGCCGGCGGGGGCTCTGGCGGGGGTTCCGGAGCCGGGCACCGCGCCTCAGGCCCCGTAGAGGCGCGCCCCACGGGCCTTGGAGCCGCGCCTCAGGTGGAGCCGCGCCTCACGCCCCGTAGAACAGCGTCTCCGCCACGCCCCGCGCGCGGCGGGCCGTGCGCCGGTACGCGTCGAGCATGTCGCCGACGTGCCCGGGGCCGTACCCCAGGTAGCGCCCCACCGCGGCCAGCTCCCGCGCGTTCGACGGGAACGTGTCGCCGGCCCGTCCCCGCACGAGCATCACGGCGTTGCGCACCCGGGTCGCCAGCACCCAGGCCTCGTCGAGGACGGCGGCGTCCTCCTGCTCGATCAGGCCGGCCGCGGCCGCGGCCGCGAGCGCCTCGCGGGTGCGGGTGGTGCGCAGGCCCGGCTCGGCCGCCCCGTGCCGCATCTGCAGCAGCTGGACCGTCCACTCCACGTCCGACAGGCCGCCCGGGCCCAGCTTGGTGTGCAGCTTCGGGTCGGCGCCGCGCGGCAGCCGTTCCGACTCCATCCGCGCCTTCAGCCGGCGGATCTCCCGCACGGCGTCCTCCTCCAGCCCCCGCGCCGGATAGCGCAGCGGGTCGACGAGCTCGACGAAGGCGCGTCCCAGGTCCTCGTCGCCGGCGACCGGCTCGGCCCGCAGCAGCGCCTGCGCCTCCCACACCAGCGACCAGCGGCGGTAGTAGGCCTCGTACGACTTCAGGGTGCGCACCAGCGGGCCGGACTTGCCCTCCGGGCGCAGGTCGGCGTCGATGAGCAGGGGCGGGTCGGCGCTGGGCAGCTGGAGCAGCCGCCGCATCTCGGCGACGACATTGTTCGCCGCGTCCGCCGCCTCCCGCTCGTCGACGCCCTCCCGCGGCTCGTGCACGAACAGCACGTCCGCGTCGGAGCCGTAGCCCAGCTCGTGCCCGCCGAAACGTCCCATTCCGATGACCGTGAACCGGGTGGGCAGCGTGTCCCCCCAGCCGTCCCTGACCACCGCGCGCAGGGTGCCCGCGATCGTCGCCGCCGTCAGGTCCGACACCGCGGCGCCGACCCGGTCCACCAGCGCGCCCTGATCGGCCTCGGCCGGCTGGGCCTCGGTGCCGTAGGAGCCGACGATGTCGGCGGCGGCCGTACGGAACAGCTCCCGGCGCCGTACGCCGCGGGCCGCGTCGACCGCCTGCTCGACGGTTCCTGCGCGGCCGACCGCGGCGAGGATCTCCTGCTCCAGCTGCGCCCGCCCGCGCGGCTTCAGGCCGCCGGCGTCGCCGTCGCCGAGCAGCGCCACCGCCTCGGGGGCGCGCATCAGCAGGTCCGGGGCGAGCCGCCCGGCCGACAGCACCCGCGCGAGGTTCTCCGCGGCGGCGCCCTCGTCGCGCAGCAGCCGCAGGTACCACGGCGTCTTGCCCAGCGCGTCCGACACCTTGCGGAAGTTCAGCAGGCCGGCGTCCGGGTCGGCGGAGTCCGCGAACCAGCCGAGCAGCACGGGCAGCAGGGTGCGCTGGATGGCCGCCTTGCGGCTCACGCCGGACGCCAGGGCCTCCAGGTGGCGCAGGGCCGCCGCCGGGTCCGCGTAGCCGAGCGCGACCATCCGCTCGCGGGCCGCCTCCGGACTCAGCCGCGCCTCGCCGGGGGCGAGCTGGGCGACCGCGTCGAGCAGCGGGCGGTAGAACAGCTTCTCGTGCAGGCGCCGTACCGCGCCGGTGTGCCGCCGCCACTCGCGGTCCAGCTCGGCGGCCGGGTCGATGCGCAGGCCCAGGGAGCGGCCGAGGCGACGCCGGTCGGCCTCCTCCACGGGCACCAGGTGCGTGCGCCGCAGCCGGTACAGCTGGATACGGTGCTCCATGGAGCGCAGGAAGCGGTAGGCGTCCTCCAGCTGGACCGCGTCGGCGCGGCCCACGTACCCGCCCCTCGCCAGCGCCTGCAGCGCGTCCAGGGTGGTGCCGCTGCGCAGCGAGGCGTCCGCCCGTCCGTGGACCAGTTGCAGGAGCTGGACGGCGAACTCGACGTCGCGCAGGCCGCCCGGGCCGAGCTTCAGCTCCCGGTCGATCTCCGTGGCGGGGATGTTCTCGACGACCCGGCGCCGCATCTTCTGCACGTCCGCGACGAAGTTCTCGCGCTCGGCCGCCTGCCACACCAGGGGGTGGAGCGCGGCGATGTACTCCTCGCCGAGCGCGAGGTCGCCGGCGACCGGGCGGGCCTTGAGCAGGGCCTGGAACTCCCAGGTCTTGGCCCAGCGCTGGTAGTAGGCGACGTGGCTGCTGAGGGTGCGGACGAGGGGGCCGTTGCGGCCCTCGGGGCGGAGGTTCGCGTCGACCGGCCAGATCGAGCCCTCGACGGTCGTCTCCGAGCAGATCCGCATCATGTGCGAGGCGAGCCTCGTGGCGGCGCGGATCGCCTTGCCCTCGTCGGCGGCGTCGGCGGGACCGGCGGGGTCGGGGTCGGCGGGCTGGCCGACGAAGATGACGTCCACGTCGGAGACGTAGTTCAGTTCGTGGCCGCCGCACTTGCCCATCGCGATCACCGCGAGCCGGCACAGCGCGGCGTCGTCGGGGGCGGCGGCGCAGGCCAGGGCGAGGGCGGCGCGCAGGGTGGCGGTGGCGAGGTCGGCGAGTTCGGCGGCGGTCTGGGCGACGTCGATGGTGCCGCAGACGTCGCGGGCGGCGATGGACAGCAGGCAGCGGCGGTAGGCGACGCGGAGTGCGACCGGGTCGGTGGCGCCGGCCAGGCCCCGCTCGAACTCCGGCACGCCGGGGTGCAGGTCGTGCGGCTCGTACGTGACGAGCGCCTCCCAGTCCCGGGGGTGGCGGGCGAGGTGGTCGGCGAGGGCGGCGGACGCGCCGAGCACGCCGAGGAGGCGGTCGCGGAAGGGCTTGGCCGCGGTGAGGGTGTCGAGCAGTTCGCGGCGGGCGGTGGGGGCCGGGCCGGGCTGGGCCTCCAGGAGGCGGACCAGGCCGTGCAGGGCAAGGTCGGGGTCGGCGGTGGCGCCCAGCGCGTCGAGGAGGATCGGGTCGTTGCGTACGGCGGTGAGTTCCGGGCTGTCCAGGAGGCGCTCGGCGGCCGAGGGGTCGGTGAAGCCGTGCCGCAGGAGCCGTATGAAGGTGCTGCTTCTGCGCCCCGGCGCGGTCATCCTCGGCCTCCTGTCGGAACACGGCGGTACGCGTCGAGCCTAACTGCCTGCGGCGGCGTGTGCGTTGTGCCTGCGGCTGCGGGGGCGTGGTGCGTGGTGCCTGCGGCGGCCTGGGCGGGTTTCGGGGGGTGCGCGTTGCGCGGGCGGTGGCGGGTGGGTCGGGGCCGGGACGGGGGTGTCCGTCCTCGGAACGGCGCGGAATCGGGGGTTCGAGAGGTACTGGGGTTGACGCGCCAACCGCTGCGGGCGGACACCCCCGTCCCGTCCCCTTCCCGCCGTGCGCGGCCGCGGGTCACGCCCTCGCTCGGGTGTGCTTCACCGCCGTACGCGGGCGCGGGTCGCGCAACGGCACACCGGTGGCGCTACGGCTTCACCGGCGTGGGCGGGTGTGGGTGGCGGGGTGGTTCGGGGGGCGCTTCAGTAGTTCACGTGGACTTCATCCGGTGGGGTGGGTGAGTGGGGAGTGGGAGGCTTTTGACGTGTGCATGCTTTCCACTGTCATCCCTGTCCCCTCCGGGAGGTAGATGTGTCCGGCAGTTTCGTGTTCCGACGCAGCCGTGCCGCGCTCGCGTCCTTCGGTCTCACCGCGGCGGCCGCCGGTCTGTGGGCCGGTCTCGGCGGCTCGTCGTCCGCCGCGACCGGCGTGCCGGCCCCGGACCACGTCGTGGTCGTGGTCTTCGAGAACCACGCCTACAGCCAGGTGATCGGCTCCTCCAGCGCCCCGTACATCAACTCGCTGAAGTCCGGCGGCGCCAACCTCACCCAGGCGTACGCCGAGACCCACCCGAGCCAGCCCAACTACTACGCGATGTTCTCCGGCTCGACGCAGGGCGTCACGGACGACAGCTGCGTCACGCCGGGCTTCTCGTCGGCCGCCAACCTGGCCTCCGAGGTGATCGCCGCGGGCGGTACCTGGGCCAGTTACAACGAGTCGCTGCCCAGCCAGGGCTCGACCACGTGCAGCAGCGGGAACTACGCCCAGAAGCACAACCCGTGGTTCGGCTTCAGCAACGTGCCGACGTCGAGCGCCAAGACGCTGGCGCAGTTCCCGACCGACTACTCGACGCTGCCCGACGTGTCGTACGTGATCCCGAACCTGTGCAGCGACATGCACGACTGTTCGGTGTCGACCGGTGACACCTGGCTGAAGAACAACCTCGGCGCGTATGCCACGTGGGCCAAGACGCACAACAGCCTCCTGGTCGTCACCTTCGACGAGGACAACCGGCTCAGCGGCAACCGCATCCCGACGGTGCTGTACGGGCAGCCGGTGACGGCCGGGTCGTCGACCTCGACGACGTACAACCACTACGACCTGCTGCGGACGCTGGAGGACTCGCAGGGGCTGAGCAGCCACGCGGGCAACGCGGCCTCCGCCAAGGACATCACGGGCATCTGGGCGTCCTGACATGTACGTAGCGGACAGCCGTGCGACGCCGGCGTCCGCGGACGGCGCCGTCCGGCCCCTGGCCGGGCGGCGCGTCGCGGTCGCGCCCACGGTTCTCGCGCTCGGCGCGGTCAGCCTGATCACCGACGTGTCGTCGGAGATGGTGACGGCGGTGCTGCCGCTGTACCTGGTGGCGGGGCTGGGTCTGTCACCGTTGGGATTCGGGCTGCTGGACGGCGTCTACAACGGGTTCTCGGCGCTGGTCCGGCTGGCCGGGGGCCACCTGGCCGACCGGGGCGGGGGCCGGCACAAGTGGGTGGCCGGAGTCGGGTACGGGGTCTCGGCCGTGTGCAAGCCGCTGTTGCTGGTGGCGCATTCGCTGACGCCGATCGGGCTGGTGCTGGCCGCCGACCGCACCGGCAAGGGGCTGCGCACCGCCCCGCGCGACGCGCTGATCTCCCTGTCGTCCACGCCGGAGACACGGGGGCGCGCCTTCGGTGTGCACCGGGCCATGGACACGGCGGGCGCGCTGCTGGGGCCGCTGGTGGCGTTCTGGATCCTGCGGGCCACGGTGGACGGCTACGACGCCGTCTTCACGGTGAGCTTCTGCGTCGCCGTGGTGGGCGTGCTGGTGCTGGTGCTGTTCGTGCCGGGCGGGGCACGGTCGGGGCCGGTGTCCGAGCGGCCCACGCTGCGGGCGGCGGTGGGGCTGCTGCGGCGGCGGGAGCTGCGCCGGCTGACGGTGTGCGCGGTGCTGCTGGGGCTGGCGACGGTCAGCGACTCGTTCGTCTATCTGTTGTTGCAGCGCCGTACGGGGGTCGCCGACCGGTGGTTCGCGCTGCTGCCGCTGGGGACGGCCGCCGCGTTCCTGCTGCTGGCGGTGCCCTTGGGGCGGCTGGCGGACCGGGCGGGGCGGTGGCGGGTGTTCCTGGCCGGGCACGGGGCGCTGCTGCTGGCGTACGGGCTGCTGCTCACGTCGTGGCACGGGGCCGCGATGCCGTACGCCGTCCTGGCGCTGCTCGGCGGTTTCTACGCCGCGACCGACGGTGTGCTGATGGCGGCGGCGTCGGACGGGGTTCCGGAGGAGCTGCGCTCGTCGGGGCTGGCGGTGGTGCAGACCGGGCAGGCGCTCGCCCGGTTCGCGTGCTCGCTGGGCTTCGGCGCGGCCTGGACGCTGTGGGGCGACCGTACGGCGCTGCTGGCGTCGACGGCGGCGCTGGCGGTGTGCGCGGCCGTGTCCGCGCTTGTGCTGAGGAAGGGCTCTGCTTCATGACCGCTCGTAACCGCGTCATCGTCCTGCTGTCGGCCGTGGTGGTGCTGGCGGCGGTCGCGGTGGCGTCCGTGCTGCACGCGTCGGCGCGCGCGGAGCGCCGGGACCAGGCACGGCCGGGCGGGCCGCGGGTGACCTCCGGGCGGGTCGGTCTCACCGCGCCGGGCCGCCTGGTGTTCCGCAACATGGCCTGGGGTCCGCACCGCGACGAGCTGACCACGGTCGCGGCCTCGGATCCGGCGGGGCCCAGGGTTGCCTCGGGCGTCAAGTGCCTGCGCCTGCACGCCGCCGCGGGCACGGGCGTGTGCCTGCAGGCGGTGCACGGCGCGGTCTCGGACACCTACCGGGCGCTCGTCCTGGACGCGCGTCTGCGGGTGAGGGCCCGTTACGACGTGTCCGGCATCCCCTCCCGGGCCCGGGTCTCGCCGACCGGCCACCTGGCCACGTGGACCGCGTTCGTCGGCGGCGACTCGTACGCGGGGACGGACTTCTCGACGCGGGCGGCGATCGTGGACGTGCGCACGGGGAAGCTGATCCCGTCCCTGGAGGCGTTCCGGATCCTGAAGGACGGGCGCCGTTATCGCTCGTCGGACGTGAACTTCTGGGGCGTGACGTTCGCCGCGGACGACCGCACGTTCTACGCGACGCTGGCGACGAAGGGGCGCACCTACCTGGTCCGCGGCGACCTGCGCGCCCGCACGGTCACCACCCTGCGCGCGAACGTCGAATGCCCGTCCCTCTCCCCCGACGGCACCCGCATCGCGTTCAAGAAGCGGGTGCCGGGCCTGCCGAAGGACGCCCCGTGGCGCCTGTACGTCCTCGACCTGCGCACGATGCGCGAGACCCCGCTGGCAGAACCCCGCAGCGTCGACGACCAGGCCCTCTGGCACAACACCGACACCCTCGTCTACGCCCTCCCGGGCGACTACGGAGCCGACCTGTACGAGGTACGGGCAGACGGCACGGGCAAGCCACGGCGCATCAGCCCGGCGGCGGTCTCGCCCGCCTACCTCTAGCGAGTTGCGTCTGCTTCGATTCAGGACCTCATGCGGTACAAGCGCGAGGACGACCAGCGTCGCCATGACGCAGCCGGCGAACTGGCACAACTCGGCCAGGAACTGGGGTGCCGCCCTATGCGGTAAAGCTCTGGGTCACGGGACCTCTCGTGCCCGTAGCCTGCACTCGTGATGGAGGAAGACGAGGCCAGCCCGGCCGTCCGCGTCGGAGGTGACCGCTATCGAGCGATCAGCCTGCGCTTCCACCAGCTGACACGCTCCTTCCCGGAAGAGCGTGGTGACCTGATGCGCGACTTCCTCGTGACAGCTCAAGGTGAGTCGGCGCGTATCGAGGTCATGGTGAGAACCTGGGACGGTGACGGCCTCGACGTCTTCCTTGCCGAGCTGGCAGAAGCGTTTCGGGGATGGAACGGCACCAGGACCTGGCGCTCTCTTGAGGACGACTTGACGCTGGCTGCCGAGCACAAAGGATCACACGTCCGATTGACGTGGGGGCTGCACGACCATCCCCCCGACAACGAGTGGCACTTCGAAATGACCACCATCCATGCTCCTGGAGAAGACATGCGCCGCCTCGCCATCGAGATGCGTGCCTTCCTGGAGTCGGACCCGCTGTAGTGAGCGGAGACAGCTCGTCGGTCTTCTGACCTTCAGCCGGTCCGACTCCTCGTTGACCCAGGGCACACGAACACGACAGGGCCGGCGGTCCATGACCGTCGGCCCTGTTCGGGAAGCGGGGCTGGGCGGCGGCTACAGCACCGGCAGCAGGTTCTTCAGTTCGAAGGCGGTGACCTCGGAGCGGTACGCCTCCCATTCCTGGCGCTTGTTGCGGAGGAAGAAGTCGAAGACGTGTTCGCCCAGGGTTTCGGCGACCAGGTCGCTGCGCTCCATGAGGGAGAGGGCCTCGCCGAGGTTCTGCGGGAGGGGCTCGATGCCCATCGCGCGGCGTTCGGCGTCGGAGAGGGCCCAGACGTCGTCCTCGGCGCCCGGCGGGAGCTCGTAGCCCTCCTCGATGCCCTTCAGGCCCGCGGCGAGCAGGACGGCGTACGCCAGGTAGGGGTTGGCGCCGGAGTCCAGGGAGCGGACCTCCACGCGCGCGGAGCCGGTCTTGCCGGGCTTGTACATCGGCACGCGGACCAGGGCGGAGCGGTTGTTGTGGCCCCAGCAGATGTAGGAGGGGGCCTCGCCGCCGGCGCCGGCGGTGCGCTCGGAGCCGCCCCAGATGCGCTTGTAGGAGTTCACCCACTGGTTGGTGACCGCCGAGGTCTCCGCCGCGTGCCGCAGCAGGCCCGCGATGAAGGAGCGGCCGACCTTGGAGAGCTGGTACTCGGCACCCGACTCGTAGAAGGCGTTGCGGTCGCCCTCGAAGAGGGAGAGGTGGGTGTGCATGCCGGAGCCGGGGTGCTCGGAGAACGGCTTCGGCATGAACGTCGCCTGCACGCCCTGCTCCAGCGCCACCTGCTTCATCACCAGGCGGAACGTCATGAGGTTGTCCGCCGTGGAGAGCGCGTCGGCGTAGCGCAGGTCGATCTCCTGCTGGCCGGGGGCGCCCTCGTGGTGGGAGAACTCCACCGAGATGCCCATCGACTCCAGCATGGTGATCGCCTGGCGGCGGAAGTCCATGCCGATGTTCTGCGGGGTGTGGTCGAAGTAGCCGGAGTTGTCGGCCGGGGTCGGGCGGGAGCCGTCCACCGGCTTGTCCTTCAGCAGGAAGAACTCGATCTCCGGGTGGGTGTAGAAGGTGAAGCCCAGGTCGGAGGTGCGGGCCAGGGCGCGCTTGAGGACGTAGCGCGGGTCCGCGAAGGACGGTGAGCCGTCCGGCATCAGGATGTCGCAGAACATGCGGGCGGTGCCGGGGGCCTCGGCGCGCCAGGGCAGGATCTGGAAGGTCGACGGGTCCGGCTTGGCGATCATGTCGGACTCGTAGACCCGGGCGAAGCCCTCGATCGCCGAGCCGTCGAAGCCGATGCCCTCGTCGAAGGCCTGCTCCAGCTCGGCGGGGGCCACGGCCACGGACTTGAGGAAGCCCAGCACGTCCGTGAACCACAGGCGTACGAACCGGATGTCGCGCTCCTCCAACGTCCGGAGCACGAACTCCTGCTGCTTGTCCATCTTCCGCTTCCCCATCCTTGCTGGTCAGGCCGTTCGTCTCCCCGCCACGGGAGGCGGTCGGGCACCTGAGCATCCCACCACAACAGCATTTCATGCGCGTTGCCGCCCATGATCGGCCGTCCGACCCCGGCCTGAACGCCTCACGTCCGGCAGGTGTACGGCGGTGACGGGCCGACGCCCATCCGCGACGCCCACCGCCCATCTTGCCTGTTCGCGCCGACATCCGTAATGGCCGGTTGTGGGCGTGCGTGAGCGACGCCACGTCCACTTAATTTGCATCTCAAATGCAAGTTTTACTAGCGTGATCGATCAGTTGAGACCCGAGGAGCCACCATGCTGTCCGAACAGTCCGCCGCCACCGTCCGCGCCACCCTTCCCGCCGTGGGCGCGCACCTCGACGAGATCACCGAGCGCTTCTACGCCGGCATGTTCGCCGCCCGGCCCGAACTGCTGCGCGACCTCTTCAACCGCGGCAACCAGGCGGCCGGCACCCAGCGCCAGGCGCTGGCCGGTTCCATCGCCGCCTTCGCGACGCACCTGCTGGACCACCCGGACCACCGGCCGGACGCGATGCTGTCCCGCATCGCCCACAAGCACGCCTCGCTCGGCGTCACGCCGGACCAGTACGCGATCGTCCACGAGCACCTGTTCGCCGCCATCGCCGGCGTCCTCGGCGAGGCCGTCACGCCCGAGGTGGCCGCCGCCTGGGACGAGGTCTACTGGCTGATGGCGAACGCGCTCGTGGCGATCGAGAAGCGGCTGTACGAGGAGGCCGGCGACCCCGGCTGGCGGCAGTGGCAGGTCGTCGAGCGCGCGACCGAGACCGCCGACGTCGTCACCCTCCGGCTGCGCCCGGTGGACGGCGGTCCGGTGCCCGGCTTCCGGGCCGGCCAGTACGTCTCGGTACGCGTCGAGCTGCCGGACGGCGCCCACCAGATACGCCAGTACAGCCTCACCGGGGCGCCCGGCTCGACGGAGCGGCAGATCAGCGTCAAGCGGGTGAACGGGGACGGCTCGGCGCCCGACGGCGAGGTCTCCCACCACCTTCACACGCACGCGCGTGCGGGCAGCGTCCTGGAGCTGTCCGCCCCCTACGGCGACCTGGTCCTGGACGACGCCGCCGACGCGCCCCTGCTGCTGGCGTCCGCCGGTATCGGCGTGACCCCGATCGTGGCGATGCTGGCCCAGCTCGCGGAGACCGGCCACCGCGCCCCGGTCACCGTCGTGCACGGCGACCGCTCCCCCGCCGACCACGCCCTGCGCGCCGACCACCTCGCCTACGCGGGCAAGCTCCCGGAGGCGTCGGTCCACTTCTGGTACGAGGCGGACGCCGGCGAGGCCGGCCGCACCGGCCTGGTCGACCTCGCGGGCGTGGACGTGCCCGCCGGCACGCGCGCGTACCTGTGCGGCCCGCTGCCCTTCATGCGCGCGGTGCGGACCCAGCTGATCGAGAAGGGCGTGGCGCCGGCCGACATCCACTACGAGGTGTTCGGGCCGGACCTGTGGCTGGCGCAGGAGGGCCAGGCGTAGCGGGGACATTCGGCGGTTCAGGGAGCCGCCCTGCCGATCTGCAGCAGCATCGGGCCGGCGGGGGCGGCGACCATGTCCGCGATGGTGAGCGGGTCCAGCGAGGCGAAGAACGCCTCCTGGGCCCGCCGCAGTGCGCCGCGCAGCCGGCAGTCGGAGCTCAGCGGGCAGGGCGTGGCGCCCTCGCACTCGACGACCTCGGTGACGCCCTCGAAGCTGCGCATCACACCCCCCACGGACGCCGTGCGGCCCTTCTCGGTGAGCGTGAGCCCGCCGCCCCGGCCGCGGCGGGCGTCGACCAGGCCCATGTGCTGCAATTCGGCCACGACCTTCGCGACGTGCGTGTAAGGAGCCGACACCGCGGACGCGACGTCCCGGGTGGTGGGGATCGCGGCGGCATCCGCCACGGCCAGCTGCATGAGCACACGCAGAGCCAGGTCGGTGGATCGCAACAGCCGCATGGCAGCAGGGTAGATAATACGCATCGGCGATACAACTTTTCCGGGGATCCGCTCGGCCGCGTATCGATCCGGACTTTCCCCGGCGCCGTCTGCCCGCCGCCGGGTGCGCCCATTACGATCAGCCGGACCGGACCGGCCCCCTTTCCCCAGAAGGACACACCTCATGGGCTCCGCCAAGAAGACCACCAGCGCGGCACGCAAGGCGCGCATAGAGGAGATGCGGCGCGCGGAACGGGCTCGCGAGCGCCGGAACCGGATGCTCGTCGTCGTGGCCGGCGTGGTGGCCGTGGCCGGTCTCGTCGTCGGCGGGGTCTTCATCGTGCGCTCGCATTCGGACGGCTCCGACAAAGCGTCGTCCGACGGGAAGGGCTCGGGCGACTCGGGCCACTTCGTGACCGGCAAGGACGGCGTGCGCACCTGGTCGGGCAAGCTCTCCCGGACGCACGTCGGCACGTCGGTGGCCTACCCGATGCACCCGCCGGTGGGCGGCAATCACAACCCGGTGTGGCTCAACTGCAACGGCAACGTCTACACCGAGCCGGTGCAGGACGTGAACGCCGTGCACTCGCTGGAGCACGGCGCGGTGTGGGTGACGTACACCGACAAGGCGGCCAAGAGCGACGTCGCCGCGCTCGCGGCCAAGGTGAAGAAGACGCCGTACACCCTGATGAGCCCGTACCGGAAGCAGGCGGCGCCGCTGATGCTCTCGGCGTGGGGCCACCAGCTCACCGTGAAGAGCGCCGACGACCCGGCGGTGGACAAGTTCTTCGCCACCTACGTGCAGGGCAAGCAGACGCCGGAGCCGGGTGCCTCGTGCACCGGCGGGAGGATGAAGTGAGGCGACACGTCGGCTGGATCGCGGGGACCGCCGCGGCGGCGCTCGTCGCGGCCGGCGCGATCACGTACGCGGTCGCGGAGGACGACGGCGGGAGCAGGGTGCCGGCCGCCGGCTCCGCGGACGCCGGTTTCGCGCGGGACATGGCGGTCCATCACCAGCAGGCCGTGGAGATGTCGTACATCGTGCGCGACCGCACCAAGGACACGGAGGTGCGGCGGCTCGCCTACGACATCGCGCAGACGCAGGCCAACCAGCGCGGCATGCTGCTGGGCTGGCTGGACCTGTGGGGGCTGCCGAAGGTGTCGGCCGACCCGCCGATGACGTGGATGGGCATGGGCGACATGACCTCCGGCTCCGGCGGGGACGGCGCGCTGATGCCGGGCATGGCGACCGACGCCGAGATGAAGAAGCTCGGCACGCTCAACGGCAAACAGGCCGAGGTCTACTACCTTCAGCTGATGACGGACCATCACAAGGGCGGCGTCCACATGGCCGAGGGCTGCGCGGCCAAGTGCACGGTCGGCGTGGAGAAGCGGCTGGCCCAGGGCATGGTCGAGGCGCAGGAGTCGGAGATCGCCCTCATGGCGGACATGCTCAAGGAACGGGGCGCCGAGCCCAGGCCGTAGGGGGCGGGGCCCCACGCGGACGGGAGCCCTCGGCCGGCGAAGGTGTTCGCCGGCCGCGGGCCGGACGCGGCGGATCCGGTCGTCGTGTGCCGGGTCCGTTCAACGGGCCGACGTGCTGCCGGACGGCGGGTCCTGACGCGCCTTCCCCGGGCCCCCGGGCGCCGCTTTCTCCAGGTCGTCGACGCTGCCGGACATGATCGTGCGGATGTGTTCGGTGATGTGCTCGAGCGGCCAGTCCCACCATGCCAGGGCGAGGAGGCGGTCGATGTCGGCGTCGCTGTGGCGGCGGCGGATGAGGCGGGCTGGGTTGCCGCCGACGATGCCGTAGTCGGGGACGTCGTCGACGACGACGGAGCAGGAGGCGATGATCGCTCCGTGGCCGATGCGGACGCCGGGCATCACCGTGGCCCGGTAACCGAGCCAGACGTCATGGCCCACCACGGTGTCCCCCCGTCCGGGCAGGCCGGTGACGAGGTCGAAGTGGTCGGCCCAGGAACCGCCCATGATCGGGAAAGGGAACGTCGAAGGGCCGTCCATGCGGTGGTTGGCGCCGTTCATGATGAAGCGCACGCCCTCGCCCAGCGCGCAGTACTTCCCGATGACGAGCTTCTCCGGCCCGTAGTGGTACAGCACGTTGCGCGTCTCGAAGGCGGTCGGATCATCGGGATCGTCGTAGTAGGAGAACTCTCCGACCTCGATCAGCGGCGAGGTGATCAGCGGCTTCAGCAGAGCCACCCGCGGCTGTCCGGGCATCGGGTGCACCACGGTCGGGTCGGCGGGGATGAGCGGTGTCATGAACTGCTGCCTTTCTGAGGGGACGTCTGCGGATCCGCCAGGACATCGGCCCGATCCGTTCCCCCGGTCACGCCACTAGTGCGACATCTGATGCTTTAAGATGCTGACACGGCGCGTCCCCCCGAGCAAACGGATTACCAGCGATGACTCCTACAGATCCCGAGCCGGAAGGCCCCCGGCCGCCGACCCGACGCCGCCCCGGAGGCCGCACCGCCCGCATTCGCCGGCAGGTGCTCGACGCGGTCCTCGCGGAGCTCGGCGAACACGGCTACGACGGACTCAGCACGGACGCCGTCGCGGCCCGCGCCGGCGTGCACCGGACAACGGTGTACCGGCGCTGGAGGGACGTCGGCGGCCTGCTCGCCGACGTCCACGACGCGGCGGGCGACGACGACTGGCAGCCACCGGAAACCGGCTCACTGGAAGGCGACCTGGCAGCGCTGAACCAGGAGATCCAGACCGCCCTGACCGCACAGCCGCCGGTCATGACAGCGCTCATCGCCGCCTCGTTCCGCTCCGAGCAGGCCGCCCACGCCCAGCAGCGGCTCTGGGAGGACCGGTACGCCCGCTGCGAGGTCATCGTCAGCCGGGCTGTCCGGCGCGGCGAACTCCCACCGCACACCGACGCCCGGCGACTGCTCATCGCCGCCACCGCACCGCTGTACCACCAGCTGGTACTCCTGCGTATGACACCCGATCCGCGGCTTCCCGGCCGTGCGGCCAGAACCGCCACCCTCGCCGCGGCTGCCGGCGCCTTCGCCGAACCCCCGTCAGCGGCCGACGCCTGAGCGCGCTTTCACCGATCCGTGGGGGGCTCCGTCGCCTTCACGGACGGAGCCCGAGTGGCTCTCATTCCCGCTCAGCCGTCGGACGGGCGTGGTTGCCGGCGAGCAGGACCGCCAGGCCGTCGAGGACGCGTTCCAGGGCGAAGGCGAAGCGGTCGTCCATGGACGGGGCGGTGAGGTCGCCGGCCAGGGCGACGAGGTTGGGGAAGGCCGCTTCCGGCAGTCCGCGCAGCCGGTCGGCCGCCGCCCGGGCGACTTCGGAACGGCTGGCGCCCTCGGTCTCGGACGCGGAGATGGGTGACTGCTCCTGGAGCACGAAGCCCTGGACGAAGGCGCCGAGGAGGTAGTTGGCCAGGGCGGCGTCGGCGTCGGAGAACCCGGCTCCGCGCAGCCGGTCCAGTTGGTCCTCCATGAGACGCAGCAGGTTCGGGCCCAGCGCGAGCCGTCCCGCGACGACCTTGGCGGAGTCGCGTTTGCCGAGCAGGTGCCGCCGGTAGCGCAGCGAGTACTCGCGCAGCTGCTCCCGCCAGTCGCCCTGCCTGGGCGGCGGCTCGGCATCGGCCATCAACTCGTCGGCGAGCAGGTCCAGCAGTTGTTCCTTGTTGCGGACGTGCCAGTACAGGGAGGCCGCCTTCACTCCCAGCTCGGCGGCGACCTTGCGCATCGACAACCCGCCGACGCCATCACGTTCCAGCACTCGCAGGGCCGCCGCGAGGAGCGTGTGGCGGGTCAGTCCTGGCTGTGGTCCTGGCTGTGCGGCGCCCTCGGCCGCAGCGCCGTCTCGCGCCACCGGTCACCTCCGTCGAATGAACCGGTTTGCAATCTAACACCGTTAGGGGCAGGCTGTCGGTCGCTGAATGACTGACTAACACCGTTAGGGAATGTGATGGAGGAGTTGACCTCCCGGCGCAAGGGGCTGGTGCTGGCCGCCCTGTGCGCCACGATGTTCATGGCGATGCTCGACAACGTCATCGTCAACAACGCCCTGCCGCGCATCGGGCAACAGCTGCACGCCGGTGTCAGCGGGCTGCAGTGGGTGGTCGAGGGCTACAGCCTGGTCTACGCCGCCCTCCTGCTCACCGGCGGCACACTGGGCGACCGCTACGGCCGCAAGCGCATCTTCCTCACCGGACTGGCGCTGTTCACGGCCGGATCAGCGGCGGCGGCGCTGGCCGGGGCGATCGGCCCGTTGATCGCCGCCCGGATGCTGCAGGGACTCGGCGCGGCGCTGCTCACGCCGGGCAGCCTGTCGATCCTGCGGCACGTCTTCACCGACGAGAGGGAGCGGGCCCGGGCTGTCGGGCTCTGGTCCGGTGTCTCCGCCCTGGGCCTGACGATCGGTCCGGTGCTGGGCGGGCCGATGGTGGACGCGTTCGGCTGGGCGAGCGTGTTCTGGATCAACGTCCCGGTCGGAGCGGCCGGGCTGCTGCTCGCCGCCCGGGTGCTCCCGGAGTTCGCGGGCCGGGCCAGGCGCTTGGACCTTCCCGGCCAGTCGCTGTCGGTGCTCGGCTTCGGCGCCCTGGTCTACGCGCTCGTCGAGGGGCCGGCCCGCGGCTGGACCGACATCCGTGTGCCGGCCCTCGCGGCGGTGGCGGCGGTGGCCCTGCTCGCCTTCGTCGCGGTCGAGCTCCGCACCACCGATCCCATGCTCGACCTGCGCTTCTTCCGGGACCCGGTGCTCAGCGGAGCCGCCGTGACCGGATTCATGATCAGCTTCGGGATGTTCGGCGCGTCGTTCTTCCTGCCGTTGCTCATGCAGGACGTGATGGGCTGGACGGCGTCGGGCGCGGGCCTGGCGGGGCTGCCCATGACCGCGATGATCGCCGTCGCCGCGCCGCTGTCCGCCACGGTCACCACGCGCCGCGGCCCGCGGATTCCGCTGGTGACCGGCCTGACGTTGTGCGCGACGGCGCTCGGCGGCCTCTCGCTCTACGGTGAGCACGCCCGCTACCCGGAGTATCTGTGGGTGTTGCTCGCCATGGGAACCGGGATGGGGATGACCTTCACACCGGTGTCCGTCATGGTCATGAAACGCGTTCCGCTCGACCGGGCCGGCATGGCCTCCGCGACCCTCAACATGCTGCGCGAGATCGGCGGCGTCGTCGGCGTCGCCGTCCTGGGAGCCGTCCTCAGCAGCCGGCTGGCCGCCACGCTGACCGGATCGCTCGACCGGATCGGCGTACCCGCCGAAGCCCGCCGCTCCATCGCGGCCTCGGTCGTCGGCACGGGTGCGGACCGGACCCGGGTGCCGCCCGCACCCGTCCAGGAAGCCGTGGACGCCGCCTTCGTCGAAGGGCTTCATCTGGCGCTGCGCTGCGGCAGCGTGGCCCTGGCCGCGGCGGCGGTGCTCGTGGCCGTCCTCCTGCGCTCGGTGTCGAGCCGGGGCGCCGCCCCCGTCGGCGAACGTAAATTCAGCACAGCGCCGCAGCATGTGCACCAGGAAGAGGGCTGAACGGCCGCCACTTCCGGGCGGTTCAGCGGGCGTAAGCCTCAAATCGCCCATAGATGCCGTCTCTTGGGCTCTTCTTGGGCTGCGCATTCCCCTGGCATGAACGGTTCATCGAGAGAGTGACCCCTACCGTTTGATCCATTTCCGCGCCTCCGCCGCGGCCCGGATCTACGCGGATCACACGGCGACCGACCACACGTGCGAAGAACCGCATCGCAGGGGGTTCTATGAGATCAAACCGCGCCAAGATGCGCGCCGGAGTGAGCCTGGCAGCGACACTGCCGATGCTCGCCGGCGCGCTGGCGCTCGGCATACCCGCGGCTCACGCCGCGGACCACCCGGGCCGGGACGCGCTCGTGGGCACCAAGCCCGCGTGGGCCACCGCCAAGGCCGACAAGGGCGCCGCCTCCGACGGCGCCCAGGTCACCGCCCGGGTCTATCTGGCGGGCCGGGACGCCTCCGGCCTCGCCGCCTACGCGAAGGCCGTCTCCGACCCCGAGTCGGCGAAGTACGGCCACTACCTGAGCGCCCGTAAGGCGCAGGCCCGCTTCGGCGCGACCAAGGCCCAGGTGGCCGCGGTCAAGTCGTGGCTGAGGTCCGCGGGTCTGAAGGTCACCGGCGTCACGCGGCACTACGTCACCGTCACCGGTGACGTCGCCGCCGCCGAGAAGGCCTTCGGCACCCAGCTGCACAACTACGTCAAGGGTTCCCGGACCTACCGCGCGCCCGCGAAGACGGCCTCGGTGCCGGAAAGCCTGAACGGCGCCGTCCTGACGGTCACCGGCCTGGACAACGCCCCGCACAAGGCCACTCACGACGACCAACTGCCCCCGCCGGACTCGGTGTTCAAGAACTCGGGGCCGTTCTCGTCGTACTACGGCTCGAACGTCGCCACCGGTCTGCCGGATGCGTACGGCCAGAAGATCCCGTACGCCGTCAAGGGTTACACGGGCAAGCAACTGCGCGCCGCCTACGGCGCGGGCAGCCGCACGGGCAAGGGCGTGCGCGTCGCCATCACGGACGCCTACGCCTCGCCGACCATCGCCTACGACGCGGCCACCTACGCGCAGAAGCACGGCGACGCGGCCTACACCACCGACCAGTTGAAGCAGGTGCTGCCCAAGAGGTACACCAAGACCCAGGAGTGCGGCGCGGCCGGCTGGTACGGCGAGGAGACCCTCGACGTCGAGGCCGTGCACGCGGTCGCGCCGGGCGCGCAGATCACCTACGTGGGCGCCGCGTCCTGCTACGACGACGACCTGCTCGACTCGCTCGGCAAGATCGTCGACAACCACCTGGCCGACATCGTCTCCAACTCCTGGGGCGACATCGAGGCCAACCAGACGCCGGACCTCGCCGCGGCCTACGACCAGGTCTTCCAGTTCGGCGCGGTCGAGGGCATCGGCTTCTACTTCTCCTCCGGCGACAACGGCGACGAGGTCGACAACACCGGTGTGAAGCAGGTCGACACCCCGGCCAACTCGGCGTGGGTGACGGCGGTCGGCGGCACCTCGCTGGCCGTCGGCAAGGGCGACAAGTACCTGTGGGAGACCGGCTGGGGCACCGAGAAGGCCGTGCTGTCGGACGACGGCGCGAGCTGGGTGAACTTCCCCGGCGCGTTCACCTCGGGTGCGGGCGGCGGCACCAGCAGGACGGTCGCCGAGCCCTACTACCAGAAGGGCGTCGTGCCGGACGCGCTCGCCAAGGCCAACAGCGCCGACGGCAACCGCGTCGTCCCGGACATCGCGGCGATCGCGGACCCGAACACCGGCTTCAAGGTCGGCCAGACGCAGACCTTCCCGGACGGGACCGAGCAGTACAGCGAGTACCGCATCGGCGGCACCTCGCTCGCCGCTCCGGTCATCGCGGCCGTCCAGGCGCTCGCCCAGGAGGCCCGCGGCGGCAAGGCGATCGGCTTCGCCAACCCGGCGATCTACGCCAAGTACGGCACGAAGGCGTACCACGACGTGACCGACGACCCGACGGGCTCCGGCCTGGCGGTGGCCCGCGTCGACTTCGCCAACGGCTACGACGCGGCGGACGGTCTGATCACCTCGGTCCGCAGCCTCGGCAAGGACAGCTCGCTGTCCGCGGTGAAGGGCTACGACGACGTCACCGGCGTGGGCACCCCCGCGAACGGCTACGTGGAGTCCTACCGACACCGCTGAGGTCCGTCCCCCGCGGTTCCCGGCCCTGTCGGTGAATACCGGGGCCGAACCTGACGTCGGCCTTCACGACCGGTTGTGGTCGTGAAGGCCGACGTGCGTTCGCTCCGGGCTCCGGGACGGCGCGTCGCCGCCCCTTCCGTGATCCGGAGCGATGCGGTGCGATGCGGCCGGCCGGCGCGACCGTGGAAGATGAAGCCGTGACCGGGGACGCGATCGAGATCGTTCTGAGCAAGCAGGACCTTCGTGAGGTGACCGCGTTCGCCGCGGCGTGTGCGGAGGTGGTGCTGGAGTTGTTCGAGGCCGATCGGCCGGGCGACTCACGCCCTCGTGAAGCTGTCGGTGCCGCGTGGGAGTTCGCGCGGGGCGGTGAACGCGGGAGACTGCTGCGCGACACGGCGTCGGCGGCCCTCAAAGCGGCCAAGGAAGCGGACACCGCGGCTGCCCGCGAGGCAGCGTGGGCGGCGATGTCCGCGGCGGGCGCCGCCTACCTGCATCCACTGGCCAAGGCCACTCAGGTCAAGCACATTCTCGGGGCCGGCGCCTACGCGGCCAGAGCGGCCGAACTCGCCGCGGGCGACGACCGGAGCGTCGGTGCCGAAAGCCTCGAGCGGACGGTGCGTCGTGCGACGCCGGTCGTCGTCGACGTGCTCAGACGCTTCCCGGCGGCGCCGAGTGGCGGCGGACGGGTCGGTGAGCTGATCCGCGTGCTGGACGCCGAACTGCGTTCGCTCACCCTCGCTGAGTGACCATCGAGCCGGGGCCGCCCCGCTATCGCGTCTGTCTGACGATTACACTGGGCGCGTGTCTCCGTCTCCGTTGAACTTCTGGTCGATCTATCAGCACGGCTTCGCGCGGGTCGCCGCCTGCACGGGCCACACCGTGATCGCCGACCCGCCCGCCAACGCCGAGGCGGTGCTGCGGCAGGCGCGCCGGTGTGCCGAGGAGGGGGTCGCCGTCGCGGTCTTCCCGGAGATGGTGCTGTGCGGCTACTCGATCGAGGACCTGCTGCTCCAGGACGCGCTGCTGGACGGCGTCGAGGCGGCCCTGGCGAGCGTGGTGGCCGGTTCGGCCGAGCTGCTGCCGGTGCTGGTCGTCGGCGCCCCGCTGCGGCACCGCAACCGGATCTACAACTGCGCCGTGGTCGTGCACCGCGGGCGGATCCTCGGTGTCGTGCCGAAGTCGTACCCGCCCAACTACCGTGAGTTCTACGAGCGTCGGCAGCTCGCCGGGGGCGACGACGAGCGCGGCGGGACGATCCGGGTCGGCGGCGAGGCCGTGCCGTTCGGGGTGGACCTGCTCTTCGAGGCGGCGGACGTGCCCGGGCTGGTGCTGCACGCCGAGGTGTGCGAGGACATGTGGGTGCCGGTGCCGCCGAGCGCGGAGGCCGCGCTGGCCGGCGCGACCGTCCTGGCCAACCTGTCCGGCAGCCCCATCACGGTCGGGCGGGCCGAGGACCGCAGGCTGCTGTGCCGTTCGGCGTCCTCCCGCTGCCTCGCCGCGTACGTCTACGCGGCGGCCGGCCTGGGCGAGTCGACCACCGACCTGTCCTGGGACGGGCAGGCCATGATCTACGAGAACGGGGTGCTGCTCGACGAGTCCGACCGGTTCCCGCTCGCCGACCAGTACGCCGTCGCCGACGTCGACCTCGACCTGCTGCGGCAGGAGCGGCAGCGGATGGGCACCTTCGACGACAACCGGCGCACGCACGCCGCGCGCACCGGCGACTTCCGCACCGTGACGTTCACCCTCGAACCGCCGCTCACCGACCGCGGGCTGCGGCGGCGGGTGGAGCGGTTCCCGTTCGTGCCGGCCGACCCCGACCGTCTCGCCCTGGACTGCTACGAGGCGTACAACATCCAGGTCGCGGGCCTCCAGCAGCGGCTGGCCGCGATCGGCGGGCCGAAGGTGGTCATCGGGGTGTCCGGCGGCCTCGACTCCACGCACGCGCTGATCGTCGCCGCCCGCGCGATGGACCGCGCGGGGCGCCCGCGCAGCGACATCCTCGCCTTCACCCTGCCCGGGTTCGCCACCAGCGACCACACCAAGGACAACGCCCACAAGCTGATGAACTCGCTCGGCGTCACCGCGGCCGAGCTGGACATCACGCCGACGGCACGGCTGATGCTGGAGGAGATGGGCCACCCGTTCGCCTCCGGCGAGCCGGTGTACGACGTCACCTTCGAGAACGTGCAGGCCGGGCTGCGCACCGACTACCTGTTCCGGCTCGCCAACCAGCGCGGCGGCATCGTCCTCGGGACCGGTGACCTGTCGGAGCTGGCGCTCGGCTGGTCCACGTACGGCGTGGGCGACCAGATGAGCCACTACAACGTCAACGGCGGGGTGCCGAAGACGCTGATCCAGCACCTCATCCGGTGGGTCATCAGCAGCGGCCAGTTCGGCGAGGAGACCGGCGCCACGCTCGCCGCGATCCTCGACACCGAGATCAGCCCGGAGCTGGTCCCCGGCGAGGAGATGCAGTCGACGGAGTCGAAGATCGGCCCGTACGCGCTGCACGACTTCACGCTCTTCCACGTGCTGCGCTACGGCTTCCGGCCGTCGAAGATCGCCTTCCTGGCCTGGCACGCCTGGCACGACCCGGAGGCCGGCGCCTGGCCGCCGAACTTCCCCGAGGCCAAGCGGGTGGCCTACGACCTCCCGGAGATCCGGCGCTGGCTGGAGGTGTTCTGCCGCCGCTTCTTCGCGTTCGCCCAGTTCAAGCGCTCGGCCATGCCGAACGGGCCGAAGGTCTCGGCGGGCGGCTCGCTCTCCCCGCGGGGCGACTGGCGCGCCCCGTCGGACGGCAACGCGCGCGCCTGGCTGCGGGACCTGGAACGGTTCGACGACCCTGCGGCCTGAGCGCGTCGACCCCGTCCTCCTGCCGGCCGGCGGGACCGCCGAGTCCGGTCCCGGCCGGCGGCCGGGGCGGCCGGATCAACAGGTGTGCCGGTAGGGGAGGTCCGGCAGGTAGGCCTTCCAGTCGGGGCCGGAGAGGCCCGAGCCCGTGCGCCCGCAGACGGCCGCGGCCAGGTGCCCGGGGTCCAGGTCGTACCGCTGGACCGGTGTGTACTCGCCGGCCGCGTACAGGGCCGTGTCGTCGGGGCCGAAGGCGAGGGCGAGCGGCTGGTCGCCCGGGGCCGGCAGCGCGGAGCCCAGGAGCCGCAGGGAGGCGACGTCCCAGAGCTGTACGGTGCCGGCCTCCCCGGCGACCGCCAGGGTGCCGCCGTCGTGGGAGAAGGCCAGCGCGGACACCGGGCCGACCGTGTCCGCCTCGGTCTCCGACGCGTTGGTGTCCAGCGCCCCGAGGCGCTTGCGGAGCGTGCCGTTCCAGACGGTGACGCGGCCCAACTCGTCGCCCGAGGCCAGCAACCCGCCGTCGGGGCTGAACGCCACGGCCTTGTTGCTGCCCTCGCCGAGGAGGCGCGGCTCGACCCGTCCCCGCGCCCGCAGTTCGGCCACCACGCCCTCCGCGGTGACCAGCCGGTCACCGGCGGAGTTCAGCACCGGGTCGACGCCGGTGGAGCCGGACTCGGTGACACCGGTCATGCGGGTGCCGTGCACGGAGCGCACCCGCTTGCGCCGCCTCAGGTCCCAGACCTCGGCGGACACCGGGTCCGTGGCCCGGTACACCACCAGGGTGCGGGCGTGGGAGTCCAGCGCCAGCCCGGCGAGGGCGTTCTCCCCGTCCGCGGGACGGATCCTGACGGTGGCGTACGTACGACGGCGGCGTACGTCCCACACGGTGACCGTCGCCTCGTCCGGGCCGCCGTCCCGCCCGCTCGCCTCCACGCCCGGCCCGTCCGCCGCCACGCCCGGCCCGTCCGCCGCCACGCCCGGCCCGTCCGCCGCCACGCCCGGCCCGCTCGCTTCCCCGCCCTGCCCGCTCGCTTCCCCGCCCTGCCCGCTCGCTTCCCCGCCCTGCCCGCTCGCTTCCCCGCCCCGGCCGTCCGCCTCCCCGCCCCGGCCGTAGGCGACGTACCGGCCGTCGGGGCTGAGCGCGGCGAGGTCGGAGCAGAACGACTCGGGAGTCTCCTCGGGGCACATGTCCGTTTCCGGGGCGAGGAGGACCCGTCCGCTGCGGGTGTCCACCGCCTCCAGCCGGGGCACGCCGCGCACCGTGCGGAAGCGGGCCAGCACCCGGCCGTCGGCGGAGAGACGCGCCCAGCGGGTCGGCTTCTGCTGGTCCCACCGGCCGGTCGTCGACCGGCCCAGGCTCAGCGACCGGACCACGGTCCCCAGCTCGTTGAGGTAGCGCACCGTTTCGGTCGGACCGTCGAAGGCGATGTCCCCGGCCTGCCCGGCCGGCAGCCGCTGCGTGAGCACGGGCGCGTCGGGGCCGGCCGACCGCCACAGCAGCAACGCCCTGCCGCTCATGGCCAGGACGAAGTCGCCGTGCGCGCTGAAACGCGCGTCGCTCACCGGGTCGGAGCCCAGGGCGGGCAGCGCGCGTCCGGTGCGCAGGTCCCACCGGCGGATTCCGTGATCGCCGGTGAGCGCGAGGGTCCGGCCGTCCGGCGAGACGGCGAGCACCCCCTCACCGCAGTGGCCGGGGCCCACCTTTGCCGCCCAGGACCCGGCGGACTTCCGCCGGTGTCCGACGTCCCACACCTCCAGGCCGCGCCGGTCCGTGCACAGCGCGAGCGTCCGGCCGTCGGGGCCGAGCGCGAAGGACTGGAGCGTCTCGTCGTCGTACTCCCCGACCCTGAGGAGCCTGCGGTGGCCGCGCAGGTCCCAGACCTGGACGGAGGGCTTCGCTTCGAAGGGGAGGGTCCGCACCACCAGGGTGTGCCCGTCCCGGCTGAAGGTCGGCGGGTCCAGCACGTCCGGTGCGGCCAGGGTCCCCGTCACCCGGGCGGTCCGGACGTCCCAGAGTTTGACCGCTTCGCTCGTCGCCACCGCGAGGGTCCGGCCGTCCGGGCTGACGGCGACCGAGGCGCCGCCGTCCATCAGGCGTCCGGGTCCCGGCACGGAGCGGGTGAGGCGGTGGGTGCGCAGGTCCCAGCTCCTGACCCGGTCCGCCGTGACCGACACCACCTGCCGACCGTCCGAGGTCAGCCGACGCACATCGTTGCCGGACCCGTCGTCGGGGCCCAGATCGGCGCCCGGCACCGGGAACACGTCCTCCTCGCGCTGCGCCATGGCCCCGATCAGCGCCGACCGGGTCTCCGTCGTGTCGGCCAGCCGCCACCCGGCCACGCTGAGTCGCATCGCGGTGACCGGGTCGGAGAACCGCATGCTGTCGGCGACCGCCGCGACACGGCGGGCCTCGGCCTCCACCCGGCGGCGGTCACCGGCCCGGTTCTGCTGCCAGGCGACCGCTCCGGCGACCAGGGCGAGGACGACCAGTGCCGCGAGGCTGCCGACGACCCCTCGCCGCCGGCGGCGTTCGCCCCGCCGCGCGGCCCGGCTCGCGGTCAGGAAGGCCCGCTCCAGCGAGGTGAGCGAGGTCTCGGTGAGCTGTTCCCGCGCGGTGCGGAGCCGGGTGCCGCGGTACAGGGCGCCCGGGTCGCGGCCGAGCTCGTCCCAGGTGCGTGCCGCCTCGCTCAACCGCCGGTGCACGCGCAGCCGTTCCCGCTCGCCGTCGATCCAGCCGGACAGCCGCGGCCACGCGGTGATCAGCGCCTCGTGCGCGAGGTCGACGGTGTCGTGGCCGAGGGTGATCAGCCGGGCGCGGGCCAGGTGGTCCAGTACCCGGCGGAGGTCCGCGGAGCCGCCCGGCCCGGCGAAGTCGAGTTCGTCGCGGTCCACCGGCCGGCGGGTGTCCGCCGCGCCGTCGCCGGGGGTGATCAGCCGCAGCAGGACGAGCCGGGCGAGTTCGGCGTCCTCGGGGCCGAGCCGGGCGTAGGCGTCCTCCGCGCTCTGGGCGATGGCGCCGTGGACTCCGCCGGCGGCCTCGTACGCCCGCACGGTCAGCGCCCGTCCCCGGCGCCGGCGCCAGGTCTCGTGCAGGGCGTGCGACAGCAGCGGCAGCCCGCCCGGCTCGTCGGCCACCTCGCGCACCAGCCGCGCGGTCAGTTCGCGTTCGACGATCAGCCCGGCCGTCTGCGCGGGCCGCACGACCGCCTCGCGCAGTTCGGCGGGGCTCATCGGACCGACCAGCAGCCCGGCCTCGGACAACGTGTCGGCGAGGACGCGGTGTTCGGCGCAGCGGCCGTAGAAGTCGGCGCGTACGGCGATGACGACCCGCAGCCCGCTGTCCGGGGCGCGGGCGGCGAGCAGCCCGTCGATGAACGCGGTGCGCTCCGCGGGGTCCTGGCAGAGGGTGAAGACCTCCTCGAACTGGTCCACGACGACGACGGTGTCCCCGCCGCCCGCGCCCCCGTCGGCCGGCCGCAGCGCCTGCGCGTACTCCCGCGTGGGCTGCCGCCCCGGGGTGAGGATCCGTACCTCCGCGATCCTCCTCCCGTCCCGCCCCGGCCGGCGGAGCGCCGGCACGAGCCCGGCCCGCAGCAGCGACGACTTCCCGCTGCCGGACGGCCCGAAGACCGCCGAGAACCGCCGGTCGGCCGTCAACCGCAGCAGCCTGCCGACCAGTTCGTCCCGTCCGAAGAACCGTTCGTGGTCGTCCGGCTCGAACCGGGCCAGCCCCTGGTACGGCGACCGCTTGTCACCGTCCGCCCGTTCCCGTACCGCGGACTCCTCGTCCGCCTCCCGCCACCGCCGCTCCCACTCCTCGGCCTCGCCGCCGCAGGCCCGCGCGTACGCCAGGGTGACCGCGAGCGACGGCAGTTGCTCACCGGCGGCGGCCTGGGAGAGGGCGGTCACCGAGTAGTGGGCCTGCCGGGCCATCTCCCGGTAGGTGATCCCGCCCGCCTCCTGCCGCAGCTTCCGTAACTCGTACGCGAGCCGCTGCACCGGCCCGGCGTTCGGATCCACCGGCCTCTCTTGACGCCCCACAGGCCCGATTCCCCCGTGCCCTCTGTCCTCTGCCCTCGCGGCACTCGCCGCCGTGCCCCCGTCGGACGGGCGTCCTCCCGCCCCGCCCCACGCTAGGAGCCCCGCCACTCCTTCCACAACCGCCGAACAAGCCCCTCCAGGGGATCTCCTTCCCGGCCGCACCGGATTGTTCAGTGTGGCGGCAGGGGCCTGCTGAACAACCCTGACCAGCGCTGAACTCGTCGTTGTCGGCCCGACACCGCGGCCGGCGAACAGGTTCCGAACGGAGGACTCGATGAACATCCAAGTCACGCGGCCGGTGAGTTCCAGCGCGGAGGAGACCCGCGAGCGAGCGGCGGCGCCGGACACGAGGGGGACCGCGGTCAGGAGCATGCGCAACAGCGTCGTCGTCGCCCTGGCGGCCGCGGCCCTCGGCGCGGGTCTCGCCGCCGGCACGCCCGCCTCGGCGGCGCCCGTACCGGCGCGGGCCGCCACCGTCAGCACGGCGTCCACGACCACGCCGGCCACGCCGGCGGCACTGTCCGTCACCGGGACGTCGACCGGGGTCTCGACCGGGACGTCGGCCGGCCACGAGTCGATGGCGTCCGCCCGGTGGTTCAACCTCTACCACGCCAAGAAGAACGGGAAGCGCTGGGTCACCGCACCGGTCGTGTCCAGGGCGAAGGTCTTCCAGGTCGCCTGGCGGTGCTGGAACGGCGGTGACGGCACCAAGGGCCAGGTCACCATCCAGCGCTACCGGTTCGGGTTCTGGTACAACGTGAGCACGTCGAGGAAGTGGCTCTGCCTCGGCGGAACGATCCACAGCCGCATCAACAACGCGGCGATCCACGGCGTCTACCGCGCCAAGATCCAGCTCCACGGCACGAGTCACAGCACCGAGGTGTGGCTGCAGAACTACGGCTGATCCGCCCGCCGTACGACGGTCCGCCGCCCTTGGGGCGGCGGACCGTCCGCGTTTCCGCAGGCTGACGCTCAGTCGGCCGTTTTCCGGCCGTCGGAGTAGACGACCAGCGTCTGCTCCGGCTGTTCGGCCACGTGGAAGGCGGTGTAGGCGAAGTCGGTCACGCCGCCTCCCGGGCGCCGTAGCCGTTTCCGTCCGCCGTGCCGGGGCTGCACGTCGTACCGCGGCCACCAGGCGCGTACTTCGGGGCTGCCCGCGTTCAGCTCGTCGATCAGCCGGGTGTAGCGGGGATCGCACGGGTGGCGGCCGGCCAGGGTCCTCAGCCGGGCCAGCAGGCCGCGTGCCTCGGTTTCCCAGTCGACCACGACGGTCCGGGCGGCGGGCTCCAGGAACACCCAGCGGGCGAAGTTCGCCGGCCGGTCCGCCGCCGCGCCGAGGTTCGGGAACAGTTCGTCCGCCGCCCGGTTGCGGCTGAGCACGTCGTAGTTGCCGCCGATGATGTACGCCGGATGCGGCTCGAGCAGGAGCGGGACGGCCGCCACCTCGGCGGCGAGCGGCTCCGGTTCTTCGGCGTCGGTCGCGGCCGCGTGACCGGCGAGCTCTACGCTGCGCAGGCAGCGTACCGGTCTGATCAGATCTCGGACGGTGCCGAAAGGCCCGCCATGTGCAGCCGTGCCGACGACGTAGCGGACCCCGCGGCGGGGTAGGCACGGAACCATGGGAAGCAGAAGGCGACTTGGCTGGAACGAGGAACGGACCATAGACGGCGCTGTTTACGCGGTGCTGTCCGTCATCGCTGGTGCCCTCTTCCTCATCGGCCTATGCGGGTTGTTGCTCGGTGTGAAGGCCGATGCGAGCGAAGGGGAGCCTCTGAAGTGTGGGACCGCCGTCACGGGCGTGGAAAACGCCATCACCTATGACGCCGTCCATGCCGGGCTGCCGGAGCGGGCTGTGGACGCTCGCGTTGCGGCGTGCGACTCGGCGATCAACACGCGGCGCATCTGGGCGTGGCCGGCCGCCGGAGTGGGCACAGTAGGCGTGTTCGTGCTCATCTACCTGGGACCCTTCGTGCACCCCGAGCCCGAGTGGGCTCTCTCGGAGGTGCGGAGAATCCACCGCTGAGCTTCACTGGCTGCGACATGGCGCGGCGCACTCGGGACGGCCCGCCGCCCCTCATCCGTTTCTCGTCGGGGCCCACACGTTCATATCCCGCCACCAACCCGGGCCGGCGTCACACCCGGCTCGTAGGGTGGCGGCGTCCCCGTCTGCGCGGCTGGACCTCCGCCCACTCGACGGGCGAGCGTACGCCGCGGACCGTCTTCGTCGGCGCGTCCTGCCTCGCGTCGGCTGTTCCAACCGGGAGCCGAAGGGTCCTGGATCCGTCGGCGCAACGGCCCTGCCTGCGGCTCCGGTTCTGCCCGGCGAGCCGTGATCAACTCGCGAACCGCCGCGCACCCCAGCGCCGCTCCGCTCAGGGTGGCTGAGAGCGGAGTGGGACGGTGCCTCATGCGGCCTCCGCCTTGAGCGAGGCGACGAAGGGGGCCCAGGCGGCGGCGGTGAGGAGCAGGGCGGGGCCGTCGGGGGCCTTGGAGTCCCGGACGGGGACAACGCCGGGGATGTTGTCGGCGACTTCGACGCAGTTGCCGCCGTCCCCGTTGCTGTAACTGCTCTTCATCCAGAGCGCGTCACTCAAGTCGATCCGGGTGCTTGCCATTTCGGTAATCCTCCGCGGCGGCTTTGATCATGGCGAGGGACGTGTCCGGCGACAGCGCGACGGCCCTGAGCCGATCGTATGCCTTGCGGTACTGCTTCACGAGAGCCGGATCGTCGATGGTGTCCCCGCTGTACGACGCCTCGGTGTAGATCAACGGCGGAGCATCCGGAAACGTCATGATCATGATGGTGGCGGCCATCAAGGGGTACGCCCCGCACCTCCGCGGAACGATCTGCGGAGTGATCCGGCACTGCTCGGTCAGCTCCACGATTCGGTCGAGCTGCGCAGCCATCTCGTCCGTCGACAGGATGGCGTCGGTCAGCAGCGACTGATGCAGGATCGCCCAGTACTCAGGGACGGAATGGTCGTCCTCGAAGAGGCGCGCGCGGCCGATCCGGGCCCGCACCTTCTCCTCGACCCATTCCTCGGAGGCCGCCGGATGGGCGGACCGGACGAGTGTCCGCGCGTAAGGAGCCGTCTGCAGCAGTCCGGGGAAGGTGCTCGGACACCACTCCTCAATGGTCTCCGCGTGCTTCTCCGCCTCCAAAATCCGCTCGAAGTAGGTGGCATGCGGCCCCCGCCTGGCCCGCCGCACGTCCTCGCAACGCCGCTCGAAGAAACCGTCGGTGCCCAGCACACGATCCGCATGGCGGGCCAGGTCAACCGGCATCCGCCGCTTGCCGTGCTCGATGTCGCTCAGGTAGGTCTTGCCGTAGAAGCTGCCCTCGAGGAGCGCTTCCAAGGACAGTCCCGCCGCCTCCCTCTTCCACCGCAACTCCTTGCCGTAGAAGTCGGGGACGCTGATCGAACCGTCGATGTCCTTGCGTCGGACCACGTGCTCACCGCCGTAACTCACCGTGCCGTTTCCGCCGTCCGCCTCGCGGACGCGAATTCCCTTCCACGCTATCGAGCCCGGCGACAGTCTGTGAGGTGTTCGTCACACACCGCTCAGAAGGTCGACACCCCATGCCCCACCACTCCCCCACCGAACTCAGCCTGCTCGCCACGCCCAAGGCCGTGCCCGAGCTGCGCCACCACCTCCGTGCGCTCGACTTCGAAGTCCGCCTGTGCGCGACGGAGTTGCTGACGAACGTGATCGACCACGTGGGCGAGGGCACCCCGGTGACCGTCCGCGTCACCGGCCCGTGCGAGCGCGGTCGCACCCGCATCGAGGTGACCGACCCCGACCCTCGCGCCCTGCCCGTCCTGCTGTCCGTCACGGCGTCGGAGGAGTCCGGGCGGGGAATGGCGCTGCTCGACGCGCTGGCCGACCGGTGGGGCGTGGACCAGGGCCCGGACCGCAAGACGGTGTGGTGCGAACTGAGCCGCGTGGTGCACTCGTGATCGACGCTCCATGGTCGAGAAAGCGGAGGCCTTGGGACGGCGTCTCTGTGTAGTGTGATCGACTGCCGCCCGGACTAGGCCAGTTGGAGGATCCGCGGTGTCTGACAACGGCGACACCCGTACCCGTGACGGCGAGGGCGGAAGGACCGACCGCAACCACCGCACGGCGATCACCGCGGCAGTCATCACCGGGGCGGCCACGGTCGCGGCGGCGGTGATCGCGGGAGTGCTCGCGGGTGGTGGCACCCCGAAGGATTCCCCCGCTGCTGCGGTCACGGCCTCGCAGCAGACGTCCGCGGCCTCACCCGCAGCGCCTCCGGCCGCCTCACCGCCCGTGCAGAGCCTCCCTGCGACGTCATCGGCCCCGGAGCCGTCTCCGACGGCTCCCCGCATCGTCGCCAGTCCCGACTCGGCCGCCGGAGGCACCGTCATCACCATCACGGGTTCCGGCTTCACCGCTGGAGAGCAGGTGCGCATCACGTTCGACGGGACGTACGGCATGACGGTCGACCTCCGCGACGTCACGACCGGATCCGACGGCCGGTTCGCCGCACAGGTCAAGGTTCCTAAGGACAGCGTCGACTCGGATCTGCCGCAGTCGTTCGAGGCCCGCGGCCTGGACAGCCAGATGCACGCCGACACTCCGTTCCACATCACGGCCGCGTGAGCGAGTTCCTGAGCCCCGGCAACGGTCGTAGCGGCGTAGAGCTGCAGATCGTCATGGTCATCGTGGCTTCCCTGGAACAGGCCGCGGTCACTGTGCGCTGCCTGCGGGGGCCGGTCCGCCGCGGTGCCCGCTTCGACCGGCTCGGCGGTTCGGCACAGGCGATCGACCTGACGCTGACGCAGACGGTCGTCCATGGGCGTCGCACGGCCGCACTCGACACCGGCCTCACCGCCTGGGTGACGCTGCGCGGGAAGGGCGTCGAGCATCTCAGGTCGGGCACGCGGGCCGCCGGGTGGCAGATCCTCGAAGGCGCCGATCCGTTGCCGTGACCCGGCGCTGTGCGTCAGCTCCAGCGGAGGTCACGCGGAACGCGCGAGCTGTTCGCGCACCCACGCGGGGTCGGGGTTGACGTGCGGCCGGCCTGCCACGACGACGGTGGGGACGGTCTCGTCGCCCTTGTTGACCTCCCGCACCACCGCGGCTCCGGCCGGGTCACGCCAGATGTCGACCCAGTACGCCCGGCGGGCGCGGCGGCCCAGCCTGACGCGCAGGCGCAGACAGTACCTGCAGCCCGGCCGCCAGTAGACGACCGGGCGACCGTCGGCCGCGCTGCGGCGTTGGGCTTCCTCGGCTCCGATCGGCCTCGGGAAGACCAGGGGCGAGTTCAGGACCGCGAGCAACACGATCACCAGGAGCGGTGCCACGGCACCGCCAGGGCTCCCCTTGACGGCCTGCACGGCCGCAGCGCCTGAGCCGAACAGCACGAGCAGGATCGGGAGGAGCCAGGCGCGCATCATGAAGACGAAGGCTACCGCCTGGTGCTGGTCAGGACCGGCTGGTGACGGGGCGCATGGCGAGGCCCTCGGTCGGCGCCCAGTTCGTGACGCGCTGGCCGTCGTCGGCCGGGAACGACGCGACGGGCATGGACAGGTCGACCGGCTTCTCGGCCTCGGTCTCGCCGCCGGGGCTGCCGAGGGTGACGGTCATGGACTTCACGTCGTAGGTGTCCATGTGGCCGCCGGTGGCGAGCAGACCGGCGTACGCCTTCTCGCCGGGAGCGAGGCTGAAGGGACCGTCGGAGGTGTCACCCTCCAGGACCGGCGCCGGGCCCTTGGCGTCGCCGAGCGTGACCTCGGGGGCGTTCTGGACGTCGCACTTGTTGTCGCCCGTGTTGGTGGCGACGAGGAGAATGTGACGGACCGTCTCGCCCTTCGCGTCGTAGCTCGTGGCCGAGATCGACAGGTCCTTCAGGGTGCAGAGGGGGAAGCCGGACGCGCTCGTGGCGTCGGTGTCCCCGCTCTCCTCGCTTTCGCCGCCGCTGTCGCCGGTCGGCGTCGCCGTCGCGGTCGCCGTCGCCGAACTCGTCGCGCTGGGCCGGGCCGAGGACTTGGATTCGTTCGCGGTGTCGCTCCCGCCGGACTCGCATGCCGTGGTCGTCAGCAGCGCGGCGATCGCCGCCGCACCCAGGGCGCAGGCGCTCCAGCCGCTGCGGCTCTTGCCGTTTCTGTGGGCAGTGGCGTTCATGGTGTATCCCCCGTGATTCGCGTGCATGGTCACTGTCGATGCGACAGCAGAGCGATACTGCCCGGGGATCGCCCGCAACTCGCCGTCGCCACAGCTCTGTTACCGATCAAGTACGCATCTGCCGGTCGATGGTGACAGTGCGGCCCCCGCTCACTTGCTACTGGGCCCGTGTCGGCAGCCAGGTGGCGCGGAAACCCGGCACGATCAGGTGAAGAGACTCCTGAACAGCCCCACGGCGAGGACGGCCCCTCCGACCCCGCCCACCAGGCACATGAACAGGCCGGGTTCGCCGTAGCCCTGCAGACGCGCGCGCCGGGGCTTGGCCGGGTCGTACCGGACGCGTATCGGCGCCGGGTAGTCGATCGGATACAGTCGGCCGACCCTGGACTCGACTCTGACCTCGTCGCTGTCCGGAGGGGTGAAGGCGACCTCGGGATAGAAGCGAGGGTCGCCGTCGCCGTCCGTGTCCTCCCTGACGTAGACGATCTCCGCTTCGATCCACTGCCCTCGGGTCAGGAGGCGGAAGTTCGTCCACGCCTTCGCGAAGGCCCACCCCGAGCAGCCTGCCACCGCGGGGATGAATGGCCCGATGACGATCTGGTCCAGGTTCACGCGCGCAGGCTACAGCGCCCCTGCTGTCCTCTTCCGGCCGTTCACGCCGGGTCAGCCGTGCAACGCGCCCGACCGCTCCGGCACATGGCTGGCGATCAGCCGCTCCCGGCCGGGGACGGCGCGGCGTCGGTCCACCGTGGCCGCCGTGCCCGCCACCGCCAGGCCGAGCACGGCCAGTGCCGCGCCCGCCAGTGCCGGGGAGGTCGGTCCTGAGCCGGTCGCGAGGGCGAGGCCGCCGATCCAGGCGCCGCCGGCGTTGGCCAGGTTGAAGGCGGCCTGGTTGGCGGAGGAGGCCAGGGAGGGGCCGGCCGCCGCCTTCTCCATCACCATCAGCTGGAGCGGGGAGCCCGTGACGAACGCCGCCAGGCCGAGCAGGGTCACCGCGGCCGCCGCGCTCCACTCGGCGCGCATCAGCACCGGGAAGAGCAGCAGTACGGCGGCCAGCGAGGTCAGGCCGCCGAAGAGGGTGCCGCGCATCGAGCGGTCCGCCAGCCGGCCGCCCAGCAGGTTGCCGGCGGTCGCGCCGACGCCGAACAGCGCCAGCAGCACGGTGACGCTCGCGTCGGCGTACCCGGCGGCGTCCGTGAGCATCGGGGTGATGTAGCTGTACGCGGCGAACAGGGCGCCGAAGCCCGCCACCGTCGTAGCGAGGGCCAGCCAGACCGGGAGGGAGCGCAGGGCGGCCAGCTCGCCGCGCAGGCCCGCGGCCGGGGCGGGCATGTGGTCGCGCGGGAGCAGCAGCGCCAGCGAGGTGATCGCCGCGAGGCCGATCGCGCTGACGCCGAGGAACGTCGCCCGCCAGCCCAGTTGCTGCCCCATGAGCGTGGCGGCCGGCACGCCGACGACGTTCGCGACCGTCAGGCCGAGGAACATCAGCGACACCGAGCGGGCCTTGCGCTCCGGCGCGGCCAGGGTGGTGGCGACGACCGCGCCGACGCCGAAGAAGGCGCCGTGCGGCAGTCCGCTCAGGAAGCGGGCTGCCAGCAGCCAGTCGTAGCCGGGCGCGAGGGCCGAGAGCGCGTTGCCGGCGACGAACAGCGCCATCAGGCCGATCAGGACCGTGCGCCGGGCCAGGCGCGCGGTGCCGGCGGCGAGCAGCGGGGCGCCGACGACGACGCCGAGCGCGTAGGCCGACACCAGGTGCCCGGCGCCGGGGACGGACACCCGCAGGTCGTCGGCGACGTCGGGCAGCAGGCCCATCATCACGAATTCGGTGGTGCCGATGCCGAAGGCGCCGACGGCCAGGGCGAGCAGGGCCAGAGGCATGGAGGGGCCTGTGCCTTTCCAGGGGAGAGCGAAGTTCCGGACCAGTTTATGTTCAGTCGCGGAACAAAGTCTCCCCGGGCCGGTATTCCGGCGGTCAGGAGGCCGTGTCGAGCCTCACCCGGGCCGCCACCGGCAGGTGGTCGCTCGCGGTCCTCGGCAGCGTCCACGACGTCACCGGCTCGACGCCCTGCACCATGATCTGGTCGATCCTCGCCATCGGGAACGTGGCCGGCCAGCTGAACCCGAAGCCGCTGCCCGCCGCGCCCTGCGTGGAGCGCATCTGGGAGGTGACGGCCTTCAGGGCACGGTCGTTCATGGTGCCGTTGAGGTCGCCGAGCAGGATCTTCCGGGACAGCTTCTCGTCGGCGATGGCCTCGCCCAGCGCGTCCGCGCTCTTGTCCCGCTGCCGTGCGGTGAACCCGGCCTCCACCTTCACCCGCACCGACGGGAGGTGGGCGACGTACACCGCGACCGGCCCCTCGGGGGTCGTGACCGTGGCGCGCATCGCGCGGGTCCAGCCCAGCTTGATGTCGACCGGCTTCACGCCGCCGATCCGGTACTTGCTCCACAGCCCGACCGTCCCCTGCACCGAGTGGTACGGGTACGTCGAGGCCATCGCCTTCTCGTAGACCGGCACCGCCGAGGCCCTGAGCTCCTCCAGCGCCACCACGTCGGCGCCGGAGGCGGCCACGTCGCGGGCGGTGGCCGACGGGTCCGGGTTGTCGGCGTTGACGTTGTGCGTGGCGACGGTGAGGTCACCGCCGGCGCCGGTCTTGTCGGTGAGCAGGCCGCCGAAGACGTTCAGCCAGACGACCGCCGGCACCAGCAGCGCGATCAGCGCGGTGGCCGACCTGCGCACCAGGGCGAGCAGCAGCAGCACCGGGACGAACAGGCCCAGCCAGGGCAGGAACGTCTCGATGAGGCTGCCGGTGTTGCCGATCGCGTTCGGGATCCGCGCGTGCAGCAGCATCACCAGCGCCAGCAGCACCGCGAGCACGGCGATGATGATGCCGCGCCGCCAGATTCTGGGGTCCCCGCGCCATCCGGCGACCAGTCGGCCGATCAGGCGCCGGAACCTGGCTCCCCGGCGCCCGGGACCCGGGCCTCCGTTGTCCGTTTCCGTCATGTACGCCTGCTGCGCCATACCGTCGCCTCACTGACTGCCGTGCACACCGTACGTCCCCCCGTGCCCTAAGACCCTAGGGGATGATCGGCTCCGTTCTCGCCGCCCTCGGCGGCCGTACGGGCACTGGGACGACGTAACCGGTCGCGAGGGTTCCGCGGGCCGCGCGGGAAAGCGCGCTCTGTGACGAAACGCGCACAGACGGCCTACGCGGCGGGCGAACTGACGGGCCGTAGCCCGTCCAGGAGCGTGTCCACGATCTGCTCGGAGAGGCCCTCGGGCAGGTCGGCGTCCGGGCGCATGACGGTGCGCAGCAGCATCGGGCCGACGATCAGGTCGCTCAGCAGCTCGATGTCGACGTCCGCGCGCAGTTCGCCGTCGGCCTGCCCGCGGCGCAGGATCTCCACCTGGAGCCGGCGCCGCGGTTCGACGACCGTCCCGTGGTACGCGGCCCACAGCTTCGGGCTGGACTTCATCTGCGCGTAGACGTTGTGCAGCAGCGCCGACGACCGGGTCATCAGGCCGCGCCGGCGCAAGTGCTCCAGCAGCGCCACCAGGTCGTCACGCATCGACGTGCCCGGCAGCAGCGGGTCCGGGGGCTCGGCGGTGCGGATGACGTCGACGAAGAGGGCCTCCTTGCCGCTCCAGCGGCGGTAGATGGTGGCCTTGCCGACCCCGGCGGTGCGGGCGATCCGCTCGATGGAGAGTTCGGCCAGCGGCACGCCCTCCTCCAGGAGCTTCATCACGCCCTCGACGATCGCGCGCTCGACCGCCTCGCTGCGGGGGCGTCCCCGCACGGGCACCTCGGGCACGGCTGGGCTGTCGGCCAGGCTCACTTCACTGCGTCCTCTCGTCATGCCGGACCGGGCGTCCGGCCGTCCGGTCGTCCTCGCGGGTACGACGAGCATGCCCGGCGGCCCTGCCGTCGTACCCGGAAGGACGGAAGGTGTCATTCCGCCGCCGTCACCAACTCCTGCTCCGCCTCGTCCTGCTGACCGGCCGGCTGCCTGCCCGGCAGGAAGATCGCCACGACGACCACGCCGACGGCCGCCACGCCCGCTCCCCACAGCGCGGTCACGTGCATCGCGTGCAGGAACGCGTCGTTGGCGGGCGCGACCAGCGCCCTGCCCTGCGGGCCGAGCTTGGCGGCGACGCCGAGCGTGGCCTCGATGGACTCTCCGGCGGTGTCCCGCAGGCCGGCCGGAAGCGCGCCCAGCTTGCCCTCGATGCCGTTGCGGTAGGCCGCGGACAGCACCGAGCCCAGGACCGCGATGCCGAGCGCGCCGCCGACCTGGCGGAAGGTGTTGCTGATGGCGGAGGCGGAGCCGGCCTTCTCGCGCGGCAGGGCCTGCATGATCACGACGCTGACCGGGGTCATGATGTGCGCCATGCCGGTGCCCATGAGGAAGAAGACGACCTCCAGGACCCAGATCGGGGTGTCCGCCTCCAGGGCGGCGAACGCGGCCAGGGTCGCCACGATGACGATCATGCCGGCGGTGGTCGTGGCCCGGTTGCCGAAGCGGTCGACGAGCAGCCGGGCGCGCGGCGCGAAGATCATCTGGGCGACGGCCAGCGGCAGCATCAGCACGCCGGACTTCAGCGGCGTGTAGCCGCGCACGCTCTGCATGTAGAAGACCGAGAAGAAGGTCACGCCCATCAGCGCGAAGAAGACCAGCGCGATGGCGCCGATCGCGGCCGAGAAGACCCGGTTGCGGAAGTACGTGACGTCGAGTGACGGGTGGTCGCTGCGCTTCTCGAACCACACGAAACCGGCCAGCACGACCAGGCCGGCGGCGATGGTCGCCAGCACCTTGGCGTCGGTGAAGTCGGCGAGCTGGCCGCCCTTGATGATGCCGTAGACGAGCAGGACCAGACCGACGACGGACAGCACGACGCCGACCGGGTCGACGCGGCCCGGTTTCGGGTCGCGGGAGTCGGGCACCAGCCACACCATCAGCGCGAGCGCCAGCAGCACGATCGGCACGTTGATGAGGAAGACGGAGCCCCACCAGAAGTGGTCCAGGAGCAGACCGCCGGTGATCGGGCCGATGGCGATGGCCAGGCCCACGCCGCCGGCCCAGATGCCGATGGCCTTGGGCTGCTCGTCCCGCTCGAAGACGTTCATCAGCACGGCGAGGGTGGCCGGCATGACGAACGCGGCGCCCAGGCCCATCACCGCGCGGAAGACGATCAGCTGCGCCGGCGAGCCGGACTCGGCGGCCAGGGCGGAGCCGATGCCGAACACCGCGAGGCCGCCGAGCAGCACCTTCTTGCGTCCGAGCCGGTCGCCGAGGAGCCCGGCGGTGAACAGCAGTCCGGCGAAGACGAGGGTGTAGGCGTTGATCGCCCACTCCAGCTCGCTCTGCGTGGCGCCCAGTCCGGTGGGGGCGGGCGTCGAGATCGTCTTGATGGCGACGTTCAGGATCGAGTTGTCGAGCACGACGATCAGCAGGCTCAGCATCAGCACGCCGAGGATCGCCCAGCGGCGCCGGTGCACCGCTTCCGGTATGCGGGAGGCCGCAACGGGTGGAGTGGTCATGACGTCCAGCCTAGGCGGATTCCGATACGAGACCGTGCCGTATCGTAAATGTTTTGCCCACTCCTTACGCGGTCCCCGAGTGACGGAGGCCCCTCTGGTCGTCTCCGGCGGGAGGTGCCACCATGGAGGGGATCCGGGGACGCCGGCAGGGCGCCTCGAGATGACTGAAGGAGCCGTTGCAATGACGCAGCTTTCGGCTGCCCAGACCGTGCAGAACGGGCCCTCCGACGGCAGCAGGGCGCTGTACGGGGGCAAGGGCACGCGCCGCATCACCGTCCGCGACATCGCCCTCGCCAAGGAGCGCGGCGAGAAGTGGCCGATGCTCACCGCGTACGACGCCATGACCGCCTCCGTCTTCGACGAGGCCGGGATCCCGGTGATCCTGGTGGGCGACTCCGCGGGGAACTGTCACCTCGGGTACGACACGACCGTGCCCGTCACCCTCGACGAGATGACCATGCTGTCGGCCGCGGTGGTGCGCGGCACGCGGCGCTCCCTGATCGTGGGCGACCTGCCCTTCGGCTCCTACCAGGAGGGTCCGGTGCAGGCGCTGCGCTCGGCGACCCGGATGGTGAAGGAGGCGGGCGTCGGCGCCGTGAAGCTGGAGGGCGGCGAGCGCTCCCACGAGCAGATCCGGCTGCTGGTGGAGTCGGGCATCCCGGTCATGGCGCACATCGGCCTGACCCCGCAGTCCGTCAACGCCATGGGCTACCGGGTGCAGGGCCGCGGCGAGGAGGCCGCCCAGCAGCTGCTGCGGGACGCGAAGGCCGTGCAGGACGCGGGCGCGTTCGCGGTGGTGCTGGAGCTGGTGCCGGCGGAGCTGGCGGCCGAGGTGACCCGGGTGCTGCACATCCCGACGGTCGGCATCGGCGCCGGTCCGGAGACCGACGCGCAGGTGCTGGTCTGGACGGACATGCTGGGGCTGACGTCCGGCCGGGTGCCGAAGTTCGTCAAGAAGTACGCGGACCTGCGCACGGTGATGACCGACGCCGTGAAGCACTTCGCCGAGGACGTCACCGGCGGGGTCTTCCCCGCGGAGGAGCACTCCGTCCACTGAGCCGCTGAGCCACCGCGGCACGGGGCACTCCGTGCACTGAGCCACTGCGGCACGGGCCACTCCGTGCACTGAGCCACTGCGGCACGGGCCACTCCGTGCACTGAGCCACTGCGGCACCAGGACAGCCCGCCGATCTTCCCCCGTCGGCGGGCTGTCGCCGTGCTCGGTGCCGGCCGGCGGGCCGCCGACGGCTGTCGGGCGGTCGGTCGGGGTGCCCGCCGCGTTCAAGCCACCTTCTCCGTCCGTCAGCCCTGAGTGCCCGGTGCGGGCCGTCCGGTCCGGGCCCGGAGGTGTGCGCGCTCTCCCTGGTGTCCCAGGAGGCTGAGGATCTCGACGGGGTTCTCGTCGGCGTTGCCGAACCAGTGGGGGGTGCGGGTGTCGAACTCGGCCGCTTCACCGGGCCCCATGACCAGGTCCTTGTCTCCCAGGACCAGGCGCAGGCGGCCGTCGAGGACGTAGATCCACTCGTAGCCCTCATGGCTGGACTGCTCGGGCTCGGGTGAGCGCATCCTGGGCGAGATGATCAGTTTGTAGGCTTGCAGGCTTCCTGCTCGCCGAGTCAGCGGCAGCATGGTCATGCCGTGGCGGGTGACGGGCTCGAGCCGCAGGCGGGGATCGCCGGTCTGCGGCGCCCCGATGAGTTCGCCGATGTCCACGCGCAGTTCACGCGCCAGGGGGAGCAGCAGTTCGAGGGTGGGGCGGCGCTGACCGCTCTCCAGGCGGGAGAGCGTGCTCAGGGAGATCCCGGTGGACCGGGCGAGGAAGGTCAGCGACAGGTTGCGCCGGGTGCGCAGCCCTCTCAGACGGGGCCCGACCGCCTCCATCGTCGATGCGGTCTCTTCGTCCATGGCACCTACCTTGCCACCGCAGCAAGGATCTTTGCATGTCGATCCGCGCGGTCCGACTGTGTGAGCAGGCGCCCCGCCCACGCATGACCCTGCCCCACCCTCCGAAGGAGTCCGTGATGACCGAGAACGACCCGCGTTTCAGTGCCGCCTTCTGGGACCGGCGTTACCGCAGCACCGGTCAGGTGTGGAGCGGTGAGCCCAACTCGGCGCTCGTCGAGGAGGTCTCGCTCCTCGCGCCCGGGACGGCGCTGGAGGTGGGATGCGGTGAGGGCGCGGACGCCATCTGGCTGGCCGGGCAGGGCTGGCAGGTCACCGGCGTCGACTTCTCCTCCCAGGCCCTCCGGCGGGCCGCCGGGCACACTCCCGCCCACCTGGCCGGCCGCATCACCTGGCAGCAGGCGGACATCCGCCACTGGCAGCCCGGCGAAAGCCCCCGCTACGACCTGGTCACCGCATCCTTCAGCCACTTCCCCCGACCGGTACGGGAATCGGTCTTCGCGGCCCTCGCCGACCGGGTCGCCCCCGCAGGGCATCTGGTGATCGTCGGCCACCACCCCGGCGACCTCGACACCGCCATGCCGCGCCCGGCCGAACCCGGCCTCTTCTACACCGCCGACGACCTCGCGGCCGACCTCCCCGAACACGAGTGGAAGGTGCTCACCCGGGCCGCGCGCCCGCGCGCGGCCACCACGCCCGACGGCACGCCGGTGACCGTCCACGACACCGTCCTCACCGCCCGGCGCACCCGCTGAAGCGCTGATTCCCGTTCCGGTGTCGGTGGTCGATCGATGGTCTGTCGGCGGGCTGTCGGCGGGTGTCGGTGGGGTGTCGGTGGGGGCTGGGAGCGTTTCCGGCATGACACGAATCGACATGGAAACCAGCGGCGGCGACCTGGCCGTCACCGTGCGGGGGCTGGTCAAGCACTATGGCGAGACCAAGGCGCTGGACGGCGTCGACCTGGACGTGCGCGAGGGCACCGTGATGGGTGTGCTCGGGCCGAACGGCGCCGGCAAGACCACCCTCGTGCGGATCCTGTCCACCCTGCTCGCCCCCGACGCCGGCCGGGCGACCGTGGCCGGGTACGACGTCGTGCGCCAGCCCCGGCAGCTGCGCCGGGTGATAGGGCTCACCGGTCAGTACGCCTCCGTCGACGAGAAGATCCCCGGCTGGGAGAACCTGTACATGATCGGGCGGCTGCTCGACCTGTCCCGCCGGGACGCCCGGACCCGCGCCGACCAACTGCTGGAGCGGTTCTCGCTCACCGACGCCGCCCGGCGGCCGGTACACACCTACTCCGGCGGCATGCGGCGGCGGCTCGACCTCGCCGCCTCGATGATCGGGCGGCCCGAGGTGCTGTTCCTCGACGAGCCGACCACCGGGCTCGACCCGCGCACCCGCAACGAGGTGTGGGACGAGGTCAAGGCCATGGTCGGGGACGGCGTGACGGTCCTGCTGACCACTCAGTACATGGAGGAGGCGGAGCAGCTCGCCGGCGAGCTGACCGTCGTCGACCGCGGCAAGGTGATCGCCGGCGGCCGCATCGACGAGCTGAAGGCCAGGGTGGGCGGACGCGCCCTGCGGATCAGGCCCGCCGACCCGCTGCAACTGCGGCCGCTCGCCGCCGCGCTGGACGGCCTCGGCATCACCGGGCTCGCGGCGACGACCGTGGACACCGAGGCCGGGTCCGTCCTGGTGCCGGTCCTCAGCGACGAGCAGCTCACCGCCGTCGTCCAGGCCGTCACCGCGCGCGGCCTCACCCTGTCTTCCATCACCACCGAACTGCCCAGCCTGGACGAGGTGTTCCTGTCGCTCACCGGCCACCGCGCCAGTGCCCCGCAGGACGCCGTGCCCACCGACACCCGTGAGGAGGTCGCCGCATGAGCGCCGCGACCGTGACCGCCACCGCCACCACCGGCGCGGCCGACGCGCGCATTCCGCTGCGCGGCCACCTGCGCCACACCGGCGCCCTGATCCGCCGCAACCTGCTGTGGATCCGGCAGGACCCGGAGTCGATGTTCGACGCCCTGCTGATGCCGGTCGTCTTCACCCTGCTGTTCGTCTACGTCTTCGGCGGCTCGATCGGGCAGGCCCTCGGCGGCGGGCAGGACGGGTACGTGCAGTACGTCATCCCGGGCATGCTGGCGATGACGAGCATGACGCTGTCCCAGGGCGTCGGCACCGGCTTCAACCAGGACTTCAACAGCGGTGTCATGGACCGCTTCCGGTCCCTGCCGATCGGGCGCGGCTCGGTGCTGTTCGCGAAGATCTCGGTGGAGCTGGCGCGGATGCTGTTCGCGACGACCGTGCTGCTGATCGTCGCCGTCGCCGTCGGGTTCGACATCGACCACTGGACGGGCCTGCTGGCGGCCGTGGGCCTGTCCGCGGTGTTCGCCTCGTCGATCATGTGGGTGTTCCTCACCCTGGGCGTGGTCATGAAGAGCGCGCAGTCCGTGCAGGCGATGGGCTTCCTGGTGCTGTTCCCGCTGCAGTTCGGCTCGTCGATCTTCGCGCCGACCGCGTCGATGCCGGGCTGGCTGCAGACCTTCACCGACTACAACCCGCTGTCCTCGCTCGCGGACGCGGCGCGCGGGCTGATGCTCGGCGGCCCGGTGGCGCACGACGTGTGGGTGACGCTCGGCTGGTCGGTGGCCATCACGGCGGTGATGGCACCGGTCGCCGTCCGTAAGTTCCGCACCAAGGCCTGACCGGCACCGGCACGGTGCGCGTCACGCGTGCGCCGTCACACCAGGGCGGCGGCCTCCTCCGCGGAGAGGCCGCCGCCCTCCGCGTACGCGGCCTCGTACGCCTCCTCGCCGAGCGCGTGCCGGGTGCGCGCCACGGCCAGCGCGCGGACCTCGCGCTCCGTGAACGTCTGCACGTGGGCGGACGGCAGCAGGGCGTCGGCGGCGCCGATGCAGCGGGCGGCGTCCCGGGCGCGGCCGCCGTCGTCGACGCCGGCCAGGGCCGCGGCCGCGACAGTCAGGAAGGCTGACCTGAGCGTGGGGGCGATGGCTTCCGCCAGTGGGTCGCCGGCCTTCCGCAGCGCCGCCCGCGTCTTGCCCAGACAGTCCTCGTAGCGGCCGTCGGTGGCGTCCACCCAGGCCTCGGCGCCGAGGATGAACGCGTCGAAGGCGACGAAGTGCGTGATCCTGAACTGCTCGCGCAGCAGCCGCAGTTGCTCGCGCGCCTCCGGAATGCGGCCGGTCATGGCGAGCCGCCCGGCGAGGAACAGCCGGGCGGCCGGCATCGCCTCGTTGCCCGAGCCGTCCTGCCGGGCGATCACCTCGCGCAGCAGCCTCTCGCCGCGCTCGCCCTGGCCCGCGTCCAGCAGGGCGCCGCCGAGGCGGGCGTTCAGCACGGCCACCTGGGCGCGGGCGCCGAGCTGCTCGGCCTGCTCGATCGCGGCCTCGTAGTCGGCGGCGGTACGGGCCCAGTCGCCCATGCGCTCATGGGCCTCGGCCCGCGCGGACAGCGCCTCGGCGACGCCCCACAGGTCGCCGATGCGGCGGTAGATCTCCAGCGCCTCGTCGGCGTCGCGGGCCGCGTCGCCCGCGGATTCGGCGCGGTTGGCGCGCAGGTTGGCGCGCAACTGCAGGCTCACGGCGAGCTCCCACTCGAACCCGGGCGTGGTACGGCAGGTGCGGACGGTGGCGTCCATGACCTCGCGCAGCCGTTCCAGGTCGCCGGAGAGCATGATCGCGAACACCCACAGGGCGCCGGGGGCGCGGCAGGTCTGCGGGAGTCCGGGCTCGTAGGCCGCGGCGATGGCGCGCAGTTTCGCCTGGGCCTCGGGGCTCTGCCAGGCGTCCAGCTCGGTGTCCATGTAGGCGAGGTGGATCAGATGCACCCCGCGCCATGCCTCCGCGAGGACCTCGCCGGTCCAGGGCAGCGGGACGTCGGTGCAGCGCTGCCACACAGGGGCGGCAGAGCGGACCGGCTCGGCGAACGGGTCCGGGCCGAGGGACTGCACCTCGCGGGACCAGTTGCGGCCCTCGATGCGCAGGTCACGCATCTGCCAGTACCAGGCCAGCGACAGGACCAGGCACAGGGCCTCCTGCTCGGCGCGCTCGGTGACGGCGTGACGCAGGGCGGTGCGCAGGTTCTCGTACTCACGCTCCAGCAGGCCGATGGCGGCGAGCTGGCCGGGGCCGCGCAGCAACGGGTCGGTGCGGCGTGCGAGTTCGCGGTAGTACGTCAGGTGGGCGCGCTCCGTCTCCGCGCGGTGGCCCGACTCCTCCAGCCGCTCGCCCGCGTACTCGGCGACGGTCTCCAGCAGCCGGTAGCGCATCTCTCCCTCGCCCGAAGGGGCGGCCACGACGAGGGACTTGTCGACCAGCGAGCCGAGCGCATCCAGGGCGGCCGGCCCGCACACGGCCTCGGCGGCGGTGAGGTCGCAGCCGCCCGCGAACACCGACAGACGGCCGAGCACGTCCCGTTCGTCCTCGTCGAGCAGGTCCCAGGACCAGTCGACGACCGCGCGCAGGGTCTGCTGGCGGGGCAGCACGGTACGGCTGCCGGAGGTCAGCAGCCGGAAGCGGTCGTCGAGCCGGTCGGCGATCTGACGTGGCGTCAGCATGCGCAGCCGGGCGGCCGCGAGCTCGATGGCGAGCGGGAGTCCGTCGAGGCGCCGGCAGATCTCGGCGCAGGCGTCCGGGTCGTCGTCGACGCGGAAGCCGGGCCGGGCGGCGGCCCCGCGCTCGGCGAACAGCCGCAGCGCGACCGGTTCCGGCAGCGGTTCCACCGGCCGCAGCAACTCGCCCGGCACGCCGAGCGGTTCCCGGCTCGTGGCCAGCACCGTCAGTCCCGGGCAACGCTCCAGCAGGTCCTCGACGAGCCGGGCGGCGGCGTCGACGACGTGCTCGCAGTTGTCGAGGACGATCAGCATGCGCCGTCGGCCGCAGTGCTCGGCGAGCCGCTCGACGGGGTCGTCGTGGCGCTCCGCCCCGGCGCGCATCGCCTCCGCGCCGGCGCCGTACAGCACGGTCTCACGGGCGCCGAGGGCGGTGAGCACGGTCTCCGGTACGGCGTCGGGGTCGTCGACGGGCGCCAGCTCGGCCAGCCACACCCCGTCCGGGGCCGCGTCCCGCACGGTCTCGGCGGCCTCCTGCGACAGGCGCGTCTTCCCGGCGCCGCCGGCGCCCAGCAGGGTGACCAGCCGGGCCGCGGACAGGTCGCCCCGGATGGCATCGATGTCCGCCTCCCGGCCGACGAAGGAGGTGAGACGGGCGCGAAGGTTGCCGGGGGGCGGAGCGGCGGGGGCGGCGGCCCGCGCGGTGCCCGCCGGGGGACGCGCTACACCGGTGGCCGCGCGGTCGGCGGACGCCACGCCGTCGGCGGACGCCACGCCGTGGACGGGCGCCACACGGCCGCCGGAGGCCACGCCGCCGGTAGGGGCCACGCCATCGCCGGGAGCCATGCGGTCGGCAGGAGCCACACTGTCGTCGTGGGCCACCTGGAACGCATATGCCGCAGGACCGTCATGGGCCACGCCGTCGCCGGCCGCCGCAGAACCGCGGGAAGCCGCAGCTCTGCCATCTGCCACCGGACCGTCGGAGGCCACATGGCCGCCAGGCGCCACGCCGTCGGCGGAGGCCACGCCATCCCCGGGCGCCCCAAAACCACCGGATGTCGCAGGACTACCAAGCGCCGCAGGACCGCCGGCGGCCACACGGCCGTCAGGACGCGGGCGGACGCCGGCGCCGTCGGCCCCGTCCGGCGGGCGCAGCAACTCCGCGTGCAGTGAACGCAGTTCCGGGCCCGGGTCGGTGCCGAGGCGGTCCGCCAGGAGGCGTCGTACGTCCTCGTAGGCGGCCAGTGCTTCCGCGGTGCGGCCCACGTCGCGCAGGGCGCGCAGGCGCAGCGCCTGCAGGGGCTCGTCCAGGGGGTGGTCGTCGCACAGGGCGGTCAGCTCGGGCAGGGACTGCTGCGCGTGGCCGAGGGCGAGGGCGGCGGTGTGCCGGGCGCGCAGCGCGTCCAGCCGCCGGGCCTCCCAGCGGGCCGTGTCGGCGGTGCGGCCGGGCAGGTCGGCGACGGCGGGGCCGCGCCACAGGGCGAGGGCGTCGTCGAGGACGACGGCCGCCTTCGCGGGGTCGCCGTCGCCCAGGGCCCGGACGCCCTCGCCGGTCAGCCGCTCGAAACGGTGCAGGTCGACGTCGTCGGGGGCGGCGGCGAGACGGTAGCCGCCGTCCGCCGAGGCGACCGCGTCCGCGCCGAGGGTCCGGCGCAGCCGTCCCACCAGCGCCTGCAGCGCGCCCGGCGCGTCGGCGGGCGGGTCGCCGTCCCACACCTCGTCGACCAGCACGGCCACGGGCACGGTACGGCCGGCCCGGAGGGCCAGCACGGTCAGCAGCGCGCGCAGCCGCGTCCCGCCGACCGGGACGGCGGTGCCGTCGGGGCGGAGCGCCTGGGTGGTGCCGAGGATGCCGTAGCGCACGGGGTCCATAATCTCCGGTGCCGTCGGGGCCGGTCACGGGTTCGGTCACCGGCGCAGCGCGGGGACGGGCCCGGTCGGCCCTCCCCGCCGTACCCGGAAACCGTACTCAACTCGTGGGCCGTTGCCGCACCCTGCCGACCCGCGCCCCTTCTCCCGGGCCGCCCGCGGAACCGGCGGCCGCCCGTGAGACGTTGTTCCCACAGGCCCGGTACGGTCGGGCAGTCCCAGCGCGCGCACGAGATCGGGAGCCCCATGACCACCGCCGCCACCCGCCGCAGCGATCAGCGGATCAGTCCCGTCTTCCTCGGGATCCTGGCCGTCACCGCGGTCACCGGATGGGCCACCTGGACGGGGTTCGCCGAGGAGCCGGGCGTGGCCGTGTTCCTGTTCGTGACGGCGGCCTGGGTCGTGTCGCTGTGCCTGCACGAGTACGCACACGCGCGCACCGCCCTGCACGGCGGCGACATCACCGTGGGCGCCAAGGGCTACCTCACGCTGAACCCGTTGAAGTACACGCACGCCCTGCTCAGCATCGTGCTGCCGGTGGTGTTCCTGATCATGGGCGGGATCGGGCTGCCCGGCGGCGCCGTGTTCATCGAGCGGGGCCGGATCCCGGGGCGCTGGCGGCACAGTCTGGTCTCGGCGGCGGGGCCGCTGACGAACGTGCTGTTCGCGGCGGTGTGCACGGCCCCGTTCTGGCTGGGCGCGCTGGACGGCGTGCCGCAGGACTTCCGCTTCGCGCTCGCGTTCCTGGCCCTGCTCCAGGTCACCGCCGCGATCCTGAACTTCCTGCCGGTGCCGGGCCTGGACGGGTACGGGGTGATCGAGCCCTGGCTGTCGTACAAGGTCAAGCGGCAGGTGGAGCCCTTCGCGCCGTTCGGGCTGCTGTTCGTGTTCGCGCTGTTGTGGGTGCCCTCGGTCAACGCGGTGTTCTTCGATCTGGTCGACGCGGTGCTGCGCGGTCTCGGCGTCAGCGACTTCGACTCCGCCCGGGGCTGGGACCTCTACCACTTCTGGTCGTGAGCCGGCCGGGCACCGGTCGGCGACCGCCCCGCTACCGCTGCTGAGCGTGGGTCATCCTGCTCCGGCGCAGGTAGTACCAGCCCATGTTGGACGACAGTCCGGCGAGCAGGATCCACACGATCCCCAGCCAGCTGCCGCGCACGAAGGACACCACCGCGGCGGCCACGGCCAGGACGCACACGGCGAGGGCGAAGAGGGCGAGACGCCGGGCCTGGCCGGCGGGGGACGGGGAGGGCATGGCGGTCGGCTCCTGGAGGGGGGACACTGCGGCACTGCTGGTGCCACCAGTGTCCCCCATGCCTCACACGTCGGTGACCCGGAGTCCCGCGTGCGCCTTGTAGCGGCGGTTGACGGAGATCAGGTTCGCGACCAGCGACTCCACCTGGTGGGCGTTGCGCAGCCGGCCCGCGAAGATGCCGCGCATGCCGGGGATGCGGCCGGCCAGCGCCTGGACGAGCTCCACGTCGGCGCGCTCCTCGCCGAGCACCATCACGTCGGTGTCGATCGCGTCGACCTCCGGGTCCTGGAGCAGCACCGCCGACAGGTGGTGGAAGGCGGCGGCGACCCGCGAGTCGGGCAGCAGCGCGGCGGCCTGTTCGGCGGCGCTGCCCTCCTCCGGCTTCAGCGCGTAGGCGCCCTTCTTGTCGAAGCCGAGCGGGTTGACGCAGTCGACGACCAGCTTGCCCGCGAGCTCCTCGCGCAGGGCCTGCAGCGTCGCGCCGTGGCCCTCCCAGGGCACCGCGACGATCACGATGTCGCTGCGGCGCGCGCATTCGGCGTTGTCGGCGCCCTCGATGCCGTGCCCGAGTTCGGCGGCGGCGTCCCGGGCGCGTTCCGCGGCACGCGAGCCGATGATCACCTTCTGGCCCGCGCGGGCGAGCCGGTAGGCGAGGCCCTTGCCCTGCGGCCCGGTTCCGCCGAGGACGCCGACGACCAGCCCGGAGACGTCGGGCAGGTCCCACGGGTCCTTGGCGGGGGCCTTCGCGGGAGTCTGTGCAGCACTGTCGGTAGAGGTCATGGGCCGACTGTACGGCGGCCCGGGCGGCCCGGGGCGGTCAGGTGAGCCGCGTCACGGGCACCCGCCGCAGGACGATGCGCTGGTATGCGCCGAAGTCTCCGGTCTCGTACTGGAGTCGGAGACCTGCGTGGCCGTCGCGGCCCGCGCGGAAGGGAACGGTGGCCTCGGTCATCCGGGCACTGTCACCGAGGCGGGCGAATCGCGGGTGAACCGCGGGTCAGGAGCGCGCGGTTGGTGCACCATGCGGACCCATGGACGCCGTACGTGTCGCCTTGCTGCGTGAAGTGCTCGCCGGGACCGAGTGGCTGGGGGCCACCAGACGGTTCGCGGGGTCGCTGCGCGGGTCGGTGGTCTCGCACGGGGGCGGGCTGCTGCTGGTGGGCACGCCGGAGTACGAGCCGTGGCACCTGACCGCGCACCTGGTGGACGAGGCCGCGTGGTCGGGAACGCCGGAGCTGGCGCCGACGCTGGTCCGGCACGACGCGCGCGCGTCCGATCCGGCGCACCTGGCGGTCGGGCCGGGACGGCTGACCGCGGTGCGGCGGGGCGAGACGCTGCTGGTGGTGTCGCCGGGCGGGCCCGGTGCCCCGCTGCTGGAACGGGTGCACGACGCGCGGCGGGCCGGTGCGACAGTGCTGGCCCTCGGCCCCGGCGAGGGGGAACTCGTCGCGATGGCGCACGAGTCGCTGGCCGTGCCGGAGGGCTCGGAGCTGGACCTGGACACCGTGCAGCATCTGGTGAGCGCGGCGGCCGGGGACAACTCCCTGCCCGCGCCGCGGGGCCGACGACGCTTCCGGGACCGGCTGGCCCGACTGGCGGACCAGCTGACGGCTCCCCCACCGGCGCCCTGGTAGGAGGCGGGGCCCCTCCGGGACCGGCCGGCCGGGCGGTGCCAGTGCCCCGGCAGGACCATCGGGAGCCGGCCGGGCGGGCGGGCGCGCCGGCGCCCTGGCCCGCACCCTCCCGAACCGGCCCTGTTCTCGTACAGCTACGGCGAACGGACATGTAGCGCTGTGTGACTGCTGTGGTCGTCGTTTCCCCTCGCCCGAGGCCGGCAAGCGGAACTGTCCGGGGGTGGAGCTCTCACCCCCGGACCGTCAACCCCTTTTCGCCAGAAGCTCGTTCGCCTTGACGATCGCCGACTTCCAGGTGTCACGGGCCGCGGACAGCGCCGTGACGTTCTTCTCGATGAGCTTGTTCTGGTACTCGGCCTCCACCGCCGAGCGGACACCGACGTAGTCCACCCGCTGCTTGCACTTCACATCCGTGGAAGCGACGGTGATCTCCTGCGGCTTCGCCGTTCCCGCGGCGTCGCTGTCCTTGCTTCCGTCGCCCCCCTCGCCGGCCGTCCACGCCGGATCGCCGGCGGCCGCCAGCGGGTCCTTGTAGTCGTAGCCCGACTCCTTCATGCAGGCGGCCCAGCGCTGGTTGAGGCTGCTGACCCGGGGGTCGTTGCCGGCCTGCTGCGAGGCCTGGAGGTTCACCTTGTTGAAGGTGGAGTCAAGGGTGGCGGCATCACCCAGGCCAAGCTTCCGACGCGTCTCACCGAGACATCCGCCCTGCGGGACGTTCTTGCCGTTCACCGACGATGGGCCTTCGCCCTTGTAGAGCGTCATGGCGGCGGGCGAGACGTTCGCGTAGTGCGCGCGCTGCCTCACGGTCTCCTGCTCGGCCTGGCGGGCCGTCATCCCCTTGGGAAGCGGGGGATGGTAGCCGAAAACGGCCACCGACTCAGGGTCGGTCACCCCGTAGAGGCGGGCGTTGGAGTTCAGGTTCCGGGGGGTCGGCGGCAACGGCGCCGGCCAGTCGAAGCCGTACTCCTTCATGCAGTCGCCCGCCAGGGTGGCGACGGCCTGGCTGAGGGCCTCCCGCTCCTGCGCGGTGACGGTGTACGAGTCCACGGGCAGGCTGATGGCGACGCCGCCCCAGGTCTTCGACGCCTGCAGCTTGTAGGGCTGCGTGCCGGTGGCGGGAACCTGGGGCTTCTCGCCGGCCCAGCACCCCACGGCCGTCCAGGCGAGAGCGGCGACGAGCAGCAGCCCGCCCGCTCCGTTGCGTGTGATCATCATCCGGGGCAGTAGGCGTTGTTCTCGAAGCAGTGGGAGGAGATCGCGTTGTCGTCGCCGAAGACCGCCATGTCCCACAGGTCCAGGCCCGGGTCGGCGTGCGTTCTGGAGCCCGTGTAGTTCTGGCCGGTGTAGACGTCGATGGAGTTGACGTAGTCGCGGTTCTTGACCGACGAGATCGTGTTGTCGATCAGCACCGAGGTGCCGTAGTAGGTGGACCCGTCGTAGTTGGTCTTGCTGTACAGCGTGTCGTAGATGCCGCCGCCGAAGTCGGCGTAGCGGTACAGACAGATCTCGCCGCCGTTGCTGGTCTCGCAGGAGCCGTTGTAGCTGCCGGCGTCGGCGGTCCCGGCGGCACCGGCGATCAGCGCACCGGCGGCGGCCAGGACAACGGCGGCCTTCCTGAAGTTCCTCATGGTGGATTCCTTCTCGGTCGGACGGGTCAGGACGGGCAGTAGGCGTTGCTGCTGAAGCAGTGGGAGGAGATCGCGTTGTCGGTGGCGCCGTCCCAGAAGACCGCCATGTCCCACAGGTCCAGGCCCGGGTCGGCGTGCACTCGCAGGCCGGTGTAGTTCTGGCCGGTGAAGACGTCGATGGAGTTGACGTAGTCGCGGTTCTTGACCGACGAGACGGTGTTGTCGATCAGCACCGAGGTGCCGTAGTAGGTGGACCCGTCGTAGTTGGTCTTGCTGTAGATCGTGTCGTAGATGCCGCCGCCGAAGTTGGCGTAGCGGTACAGACAGATCTCGCCGCCGGCGCTCTCGCAAGAGCCGTTGTAGCTGCCCGCGCTGGCAGTGCCCGCGCTGCCGACGAGCAGCGCGCCCATGGCTGTTACGGCCAGGGCGACGCTTCGCAGTCTTGACATGAACTCATCCTCCCCTAGTTCGACGGCCGAGTAGATCAGTCGACAAACAAGCAGTTCAAGGGCCGTTTTGAGTCAACGCGGCGAGAAGTAAATGTCGTTGACGATCATCTGGAGGGGGTGTTCCACTGATGGGTGCTCATGCCGTCCGCGGGCGGCACAACCATGGTCAAACGGCAGGGAGTTCGGAGTGTCGGACGAAGGTGGGCGGGGCGGTATCGCGCGTCGGCGCAGGGCAGTGGCCGTTCTCGCGGTGGGCGCCTTCGTGCTCTCCGGGGCCGGCCTGTGGGGGGCCTCGTTCGTGCAGTCGCCGGCGCAGGCCGCGGCGGAAGCCGCGCCTCCCGAGCCCGACGTCCTGACCGCGCCCGTCGAGCGCCGGATCCTCTCCGACACCGTGGTGACCCGGGGAACGGTCTCCGCCTCGCAGACCGTCGACATCGCCCCCGCAGCGTCCGCGGCCGAGGGTGGCAAGCCGGTCGTCACCAAGGTTCTGGTCCAGGCCGGCAAGACCTTCAAGGCCGGCCGGGTCCTCATGGAGATATCCGGCCGGCCGGTGTTCGTGCTGACCGGCACGCTGCCGGTGTACCGGGATCTCAAGCCTGGCGCCCACGGGGAAGACGTACGGCAATTGCAGAAAGCCCTGGACGGTCTCGGACACGGCGTAGGCGGCGACAAGAAGGGCGTGTACGGGCCCGGGACGAAGGCCGCGGTGGCCGCCTTCTACGCCTCCATCGGCTACGACCCCGTACTCGTCGGTGGCGAGAGCGGCGCGGGCGGCGAGGGAGGCGATCCGGTCGAAGCGGCCCGCAGCCAGGTGAAGACCGCCGAGCGCGCGCTCGCCGTGCTGACGTCGGGCAAGGGGAAGGAAGAGGCATCCGGCGACCAGCTGAAGTACGCCCGCGAGGACCTGGCCGAGGCACGGAAGAAGCTGGCCGCCGCGGAAGCCGTGTCGGGCGCCATGGTCCCCGCATCCGAGGTGGTCTACCTTTCCGGCTTCCCGGCCCGGGTCGACGTGGTCAACGCCAAGGTCGGCGGTGACATCGGTGAGAAGCCCATGACCGTCTCGGCCGGCCGACTCGTGGTGAAAGGCACTCTCGCCTCCCACGAGAAAGGCCTGGTGAGGGCCGGGCAGAAGGTACGGATCCTCTCCGAGACCACGGGCCAGGAGGCCACTGGCGTCGTCTCCTCGGTCTCCGAGGCGCCTGTGACGGCCGCGTCCGACGGGGAACCCGCCGGCGACACCCCGCAGGGGCAGGGCTACACCCTTGAAGTGCGCCCCGACAAGGACCTGCCGGCGACCCTCGCGGGCCAGGACGTACGGCTCACCGTGGAAGCGGCGACCTCGGCCGGCAAGGTGCTTGTGGTTCCCGTCTCCGCGATCTCGGCCGGTGCCGACTCCCGTACCACCGTGACCGTCCTTCGAAACGACGGGACGCGCCGCCGGGTGGAGGTCCGTCCGGGTACCTCGGGCGACGGATACGTGCAGGTCACGCCCGTGGACGGCACGCTCTCCGAGCGGGAGCGGGTGATCGTCGGCGTCGGTGCGAACGGCGGTGCGGGGGCCGGTGACGGCGGCCTCGGGGCCGGCAGCGCTACGGATGTTCCGGGGGCCCAGGGATGACCGATACGTCGAAGGACGCCGCGGACGCGGATCCCGCCCCCGCCGATGTCCCCGTCATCGACTTCAGAGGTGTGACCCTCACCTACCCAGGAACGCCTCCGGTCAAGGCGCTGCGCCCTTTCGACCTCACGATCCGCCGCGGTGACTACCTGACGATCGTCGGGCCGTCAGGCTCGGGCAAGTCGACGTTCCTCAACATCGCCGGACTCCTCGACCGGCCGAGCGGGGGCACCTACCGGCTCGACGGCATTGACACCGCCCGGCTCAGGGAGAGCCAACGCGCCGGATTGCGCGGCAGTCGCATCGGCTTCGTCTTCCAGAGCTTCCATCTGCTGCCCCACCGCTCCTCGCTGGAGAACGTCATGCTGGCCATGACGTACAACGGCATACCGCGAGCCGAGCGTGTCACCCGGGCGCGAGAGGCACTCCACCGAGTCGGTCTCGGCCACCGGGTCGACGCCGTCCCCACCCGGATGTCCGGCGGTGAGCGGCAACGCGTCGCCATCGCACGGGCGTTGGTGAACCGACCGTCACTGCTGCTGTGCGACGAGCCGACCGGAAACCTCGACACGGCAACCGCGCAGCAGATTCTCGGACTGCTCGACGAACTCCACGCGGACGGCATCACCCTGATCGTCATCACCCATGATCCCGAAGTGGCCGCCCGGGGCATGCGTACCCTGAGCATCCGGGACGGCCTGTTGCACGAACGGATACCGGCATGAGGCGCCCCACCCGCTCCGCGCTTCCGGGGCTCCGCCGGAAGCGCGCATCCGCGATCCGTGCTTCGCGGCTCTCCCCACGCGACATGCTGGCCGAGGCGACGGCCGGGATACTTCAACGCCCCGGCCGCTCGGCCCTGACCGCGCTCGGTACCGTCCTGGGCGTGGGCACCTTCGTCGCCGTGCTGGGTCTGACATCCACCACCTCCCAGCAGATCGACGAGCGTTTCAATGCATTGACCGCGACCGAGGTGACGATCGAGGACACCGGCGGTGAGCAGCCGGAGTACGTGCAGAACGCGTTCCCGGCCGACGCGGACGCCCGCATCGAGCGGCTGAACGGGGTGCGCGATGCGGGCGTCTACTGGTCGGTGCCGCTGCCGGAGGGGCGGGGGGTACGGTCCGCGCCCGTCGGTGAGCCCGGGGAGGAGACCCAGAGCCAGGTCGTCGCGGCGTCACCCGGCGCCCTGGCCGCCGCAGGCCCCCACCTCCAGCAGGGCAGGATCTTCGACGCGTACCACGACCGGGAGGCGCAACAGGTCGCCGTGGTCGGTTCCGGTATGGCGGCCCGACTCGGCATCACCACCTTGGAGACGGCTCCCGCGATCTTCATCGGCGGAGACGCCTTCACGGTGATCGGCATCATCGACGAGGTCGACCGGAAGTCGGACGTGCTGCTCTCCGTCGTGGTCCCGCGTGCCACCGCCGAGCGTGTCTGGGGCGGGCCCGCGAGCGGTAACCGCGCCAAGATGCTGATCTCCACGGATCTCGGCGCCGCCCAGCAGGTCGCCGGCGAGGCGGCCCTCGCACTCGATCCCGCGCACCCCGACTACTTCCAGGCCGTTCCGCCACCCGACCCCAGGGCTCTCAGGACGGCGGTCACGTCGGACCTCGACCAGCTCTTTCTGCTCCTTGCGGCCATCTGTCTGCTGATCGGCGCGGTGGGCATCGCCAACACCACTCTGGTGGCCGTACTCGAACGCACCGGAGAGATCGGCCTGCGCCGCGCACTGGGCGCCCGCAGTCGCCACATCACCCTCCAGTTCCTGGCCGAGTCGGGAGCGCTGGGCTCCCTCGGCGGACTGGTCGGCACCAGCCTCGGCACCTTCGCCGTCATCGGCACCGCGATAGCGCGCGAATGGACCCCGGTCATTGATCCCGCCACCGTCGTGGCGGCCCCTGCCATCGGCCTGCTGACCGGGGTTGTCGCCGGACTCTATCCGGCCTGGCGGGCCAGCCGCATCCAGCCGGTGGAAGCGCTGCGGCGCTAGGCCCTGTCGTTCGGATCAGGTCGGCTGTGAAGCGCGGTGCCTCATGGCCGACCCGAGCGGGGTCTGGTGCGTGCGGATGCAGGCGGAGCAGGGAGCCGACGCGATGGGGGTCCCCCCGCGCGAGCGCAGCCGAGCATGAGGGAGTCAGGGACCGAAAAGCGTTTGCTCGCGGTCGCCGGACCGGTCGAGCATGGGTCCTCGTGACCGACGACTCCCCCGGCCGCGCCGCCGAGGCCGCCGAGGCCCCTTCCGGCCTGCGCTCCCTATTGCCCGACCTCGCACCGTGGCGGGCCTCCGCCGATTTCCGGCGGCTGTGGGTGTCGGGGGTGATCTCGACGTTCGGGAGCTTCCTGACGTTCGTCGCGCTGCCGGTGCAGGTGAAGGAACTCACCGGGTCCGCGGCGGCGGTGGGGGCGATCGGCGCGGTGGAGCTGGTGCCGCTGATCGTGTGCGGGCTGTACGGGGGTGCGCTCGCCGACGCGCTGGACAAGCGGAAGCTGATCATCTGGACGGAGGCCGGCCAGGGCCTGCTGTCCGCGGTGCTGCTGGTCGACGCGCTGCTGCCGCACCCGGCCGTGTGGCCGCTGTACGTCGTCGCCGCCCTGTCGTCCGCGCTGGTGTCGGTGCAGCGGCCGGCGCTCGACTCGCTGTGGCCGCGGATCGTCGCCCACGAGCACATGCCGGCCGCGGTGTCGCTGAACTCCCTGCGCTGGACGGTCGGCGGGGTGGCGGGCCCGGCGCTGGCCGGCGTGGTGGTGGCGTACGCGGGCCTGGGCTGGGCCTACGGCGCGGACCTCGCCACCTTCGCGGTCTCCGTCGTGCTGATCGTCCGCATCGCCGCCGCACCCCCTTCCCGTGAGGCCGCGAAGCCGTCGTTGACGGCGATCCTCGAGGGCGCCCGGTACGCGTGGGGCCGCAAGGAACTGCTCGGCACCTACGCCGTCGACCTCGCGGCGATGTTCCTGGCGATGCCGCTGGCGGTGCTGCCGTTCCTCGCGGACGAGCTGGACGCGGAGTGGTCGCTGGGGTTGATGTACGCCGCCGTCCCGGCCGGGTCGCTGGTGGTGAGCCTGACCAGCGGCTGGACCTCGCGCGTCCACCGGCACGGCCGCATGGTGGTCCTGTCGGCCGCCCTGTGGGGCCTGGCGATCGCGGCCGCCGGCGTCGTCGGCGACGTGTGGCTGGTGCTGCTGTTCCTGGCGGTGGCGGGCGCCTGCGACATGGTCAGCGGCATCTTCCGCGGGGCCATGTGGAACCAGACGATCCCGGACGAGCTGCGCGGCCGGCTCGCCGGGATCGAACTGCTGTCGTACTCGGTCGGGCCGACCGTGGGGCAGGTCCGATCGGGCGGTTTCGCCGCCTGGTGGGGCGTGCGCGCGTCCGTGTGGTCGGGCGGGCTGCTGTGCGCGGGCGCGGTGGGGCTGCTGGCGCTGTGCCTGCCGAAGCTGATGCGGTACGACGTGCGGACGAACGAGCACGCGGTGCGGCTGCGCGCGGGGCGCGCGGCAGCCGCACCGGCCGAGGCCTGATCAGGCCGTCAGTCCTCGGTCGCGCCTCCGCCGGTGGGGGCGTCGTGCCACTTGGGGTCGTTCTCCCACTGGAGGTTGCGCTCGCGCGCGGTCTGCATCGCGTGCTCGGCCTCCTGCCGGGAGGTGTACGGACCGAAGCGGTCCTTGGCCGGGCACTCCGGGCCCTCCTCGACCTTCTTGTGCTCCAGGCAGTAGAACCACTCGCCCGGCTTGCCGACCGTCCGCTTCTTGAACAACGCCATGACCCGCTCCTCTCGCCACCGACATGTTCCCCGATGACCGCTGGTTAGACTCGCTTGCATGTCTGGCCAGTCGCTGCTCGTACCAGGCGAGCTCTCTCCCACCCGTCAGGTGCCCGGAAACATCCGCCGCCCCGAGTACGTCGGCAAGCCCGCGCCGACGCCGTACACCGGCCCGGAGGTGCAGACCCCGGAGACCATCGAGGCGATGCGCGTCGCGGGGCGGATCGCCGCGCGGGCGATGGCGGAGGCGGCGAAGCTGATCGCGCCGGGCGTCACCACCGACGAACTGGACAAGGTGGCGCACGAGTACATGTGCGACCACGGCGCCTACCCCTCGACGCTGGGCTACCGCGGCTTCCCCAAGTCGCTGTGCACCAGCGTCAACGAGGTGATCTGCCACGGCATCCCGGACTCGACGGTGCTGCGCGACGGCGACATCGTCAACCTCGACGTGACGGCGTACATCGGCGGGGTGCACGGCGACAACAACGCCACGTACCTGGTCGGCGACGTCGACGAGGAGAGCCGGCTGCTGGTGGAGCGGACCCGCGAGTCCCTGAACCGCGCGATCAAGGCGGTCAAGCCGGGCCGCCAGATCAACATCATCGGCCGGGTCATCGAGTCGTACGCCAAGCGCTTCGGCTACGGCGTGGTCCGGGACTTCACCGGGCACGGGATCAACTCGTCGTTCCACTCGGGCCTGATCATCCCGCACTACGACAGCCCGCACGCGACGACGGTGATGCAGCCGGGCATGACGTTCACCATCGAGCCGATGCTGACGCTGGGGACGCACGAGTACGACATGTGGGACGACGGGTGGACGGTCGTCACCAAGGACCTCAAGCGGACGGCGCAGTTCGAGCACACGCTCGTGGTGACCGGGACCGGCGCGGAGATCCTCACCCTGCCGTAGCCGACGGGCCGGGGGCCCCCCCCCCAAGGGGAGGGGGGGGGGGGGGGGGGGGGGGGGGGGGGGGGGGCCGGTCCCGGGGGCGAAGATACTGGTGGGGGGGGGAGAAAGCCCCCAAGGGGACCACGCCCCAATACAGCGCC
>NZ_JBVIIE010000038.1:51545-90688 GCF_055569945.1 Streptomyces sp. NPDC031340 | reverse complement strand
CCCCCCCCCCCCCCCCCCCCCCCCCCCCCCCCCCCCCCCCCCCCCCCCCCCCCCCCCCCCCCCCCCCCCCCCCCCCCCCCCCCCCCCCCCCCGGCGTGGGTCAGCCGTCGAGGGTGCCGGTCGCCAGCAGGCCGAGCAGCAGCGCGCCCACCACGAGGCGGTAGACCACGAAGGCGTTGAAGGAGTGCTTGGCGACGAACTTCAGCAGCCAGGCGATCGAGGCGTAGGCGACGACGAACGAGACGATCGTGCCGACGGCGAGCGGGGCGGCGCCCACCCCCGTGCCCAGGGCGTCCTTGAGCTCGTACAGTCCGGCGCCGGTCAGGGCGGGGATGCCGAGGAAGAAGGACAGCCGGGTGGCGGCGACGCGGTCCAGGTCGAGGATCAGCGCCGTGGACATGGTGGCGCCGGAGCGCGAGAAGCCGGGGAAGAGCAGGGCGAGGATCTGCGAGCTGCCGACCAGCATCGCGTCCTTGAGGGAGGTGTCGTCCTCCCCGCGCTTGTGCCGGCCCATCTGGTCGGCCGCCCACATCACACCGCTGCCGACGATCAGCGAGCCGGCGACCACCCACAGGGAGGCGAGCGGGCCCTCGATGAGCGGCTTGGCGGCCAGGCCCACGATCACGATCGGGATGGTCGCGTAGATCACCCACCAGGCGAACTTGTAGTCGTGGTGGTACCGCTCCTCCTTGTTGGCCAGTCCGCGGCCCCAGGCGGAGACGATCCGCACGATGTCCTTGAAGAAATACACGAGCACGGCGGCGATCGCACCGACCTGGATGACGGCCGAGAAACCGACGACGGCGTCGTCGTCGACCGGGATGCCCATGAGCCCCTCGGTGATCTTCAGATGCCCGGTGGAGGAGACGGGGAGGAACTCGGTCACTCCCTCGACGGCTCCGAGGACGACGGCCTGACCGACGCTGATGACGCTCATGGGATCCAGTTCTGAGGAGGTTGGTGACATGTGGTGCGGACAGTCTTACTACGTGCCGGTGTGGCCGGATGACTACGCCCAGAGCGCCTGGGCGGCCCAGACCCCGGCGAATGCCGCACCGAGGCCCGCCGCGACACTCCCGACGACGTTGGCGGCAGCGTAGAGCCCCGCCCCGGTCTCGGTCAGCCTCAGGGTCTCGTAGGAGAAGGTCGAGTAGGTCGTCAGGGCCCCGCACAGACCGGTGCCGATCAGCGGCTGCAGGTGGGAATCGGCCGCTCCGGCGGTGACCGCGCCGGTCAGCAGGCCCAGGACCAGGCAGCCCGTGACGTTCACCACGAAGGTGCCCCAGGGGAAGACCGAGTCGTGCCGGGACTGCACCGCCCGGTCGGTGAGGTAGCGCAGGGGCGCGCCGACCATCGCGCCCACGGCGACCAGCAGCCAGTTCACAACGACTTCTTACCCTCCGGACCGGCCGCGGACGGGCCGGGGTCACGGCCGACGTACCGGATGACCTCGCAGTCGTCGAGGATGACGAGCCCCTCGTCGACGAGCTCGTCGAGCTGCGGCAGGAAGTCGCGGACCCGCTGCTCGGTGTCCACGATCACGATTGCGACCGGCAGGTCCTCGCTCAGGGACAGCAGCCGCGATGTGTGGATCAGGGAGGATGCGCCGAAGCCCTCGATGCCGCGGAAGACGCTGGCGCCGGCCAGGCCGGCCGCGTGGGCGCGGTGCACGATCTCCGCGTACAGCGGCTTGTGGTGCCAGGTGTCGTTCTCGCCGATGAAGACGGTCACGCGCAGGGCGTGGCCGGTCAGCCGCGTCATGGCTGCCTCCACTTCAGGACCCGGCGGGCCGCGGTCACCGCGAGCCACACCGCCGTGAGCGCCGCGAGCACGGTCGTCGCGAGGTAGGCCAGACCGGTGCCGGGGTGGCCGCCGTCGATGAGCTTCTGGATGTCGACGGCGTACGTCGAGAAGGTGGTGAAGCCGCCGAGTACGCCGGTGCCGAAGAAGGGGCGCACCAGGCGGTGGGCGGCCCACACGTCGGTGATGACGACCATGAACACGCCGATCACGGCGCAGCCGACGACGTTGGTCCAGAAGGTCGCCCAGGGGAAGCCGCCCGGCGGGGCGGGCCACCACCGGGCCGCCGCGTACCGGGTCGTGGCGCCGGCGGCGCCGCCGAGCGCGACCACCGCGACGACGGGCGCCTGGCCGCGCCAGGCGGACGGTCGCGGGGTGCGGGGCAGGACGCGCGGGTCGTCGGTGTCCGGGGCTGTCATGGTCGTACGTCTCCCACTCGCCGGGGCCCCGTCCGCGGGCGCCGCCCGCGGCACCCCGGCCGCGACGCGGGTGCGGCGGACCCCACCGCCGTGCCGCGGGGGATGATCGCGGCCGGGCACCAGGGTAGCGCCCGGTCCGCACCCGGGTCATTTCGCGGCCGGCGGCTCGCACAGCGCGATCCCGCGCTCCCACGCGCTGCCCAGCACCAGGTGGCCCGCGGCCTCGCAGACGCTGGTGACCATGCGGAAGCCGGAGCGGTGCCGGGCGAGGTGGTGGACGGCGCTGCCCCGGTCGTCGACCGCGAGCACGCCGATCGTGCCGGCCGGGTTCGACCAGGTCGCCGATCCACTGATCGAGGGGGTTGGCAACTGCTCAGCGGGGAGAGCGTATGAGGTCCGTATAGCTCGATCGTGTGGTGGTTGGCTCGCGGGGTTGCGGCGCCGCGCGGGAAGCGCGGTAGCGTGTCCCGCACGATCTGGGACGCCGGGTGCGGCGCCAGTGTGCGGGGCCCCTGCTCCACCGGAGTGATGGTTCAGGGCTTCCTCGCCGCCTCTGGCCGTAGCCATATGGCCAGGTCGTACAGGGAACTGGCCTCCCGGGAACGGACCACGCACAGGATGCGTGTCGCCGCCCCGGGGTTGAGTACGCCGGGGACCAGTGCGCCCAAGACCGTTCGGGGCGTGCGGCTGACTGGGATCACTCCTGCTCAGTCACAAGGAACGGTAGCGGCGGCTGGAGACGGTGAAGTACACGCTGCCGTCGGACAGGGCGACCACGTTGCTGCAGAACCGCAGCCGCTCCCCCGCCACCGAGTCGGCCAGGATGCGTACGACGCCGTCGTCGAGGCCGACGCGCAGCAGTCCGAGTTCGGCGTCGCACACCAGCAGGGGTCCTCGATGCCGGTCAGCACCCGGCCGCGGGCGTCGGCGACGACGTCCTCCGGGCCGCGTCCGCCGATCGCGACGTACCGGCGCGGGACGAGTGCGGTGGGACGGTCCATGAAGGCTCCCCCTCGTTGTCGGGACGGTCCATCCTGGCAGGTGTGCGCCGCGCGCCGCCGTGCCGCGCACCGGCGCCCGGCGCCGTCGTGCCGCGCTTCGCGGCGCGCCCCCGGGTACCCTCGCCGTGCCGCGTCACCCGGCCCGGTTGACGGTCGGTGCCGCGTCACCCGGCCCGGTTCACGGGTCCGTGCCGCACCGGCCGGCGGCCCACGCGCCGGTTTACGGGTCCGTGCCGTCGGCCACTCGGTCCGGTGTGCGTTGCAAGTCGGAGAAGGGGTGGTCCCATGTCGCGTCCGCCCGGGCGGCGTACCGGCAGCCGCCCCGGCCCAGGGCCTGTCGGCGTCGCGGGGCAGGCAGGACTTTCGCAACAGGTCCTGGGAGCCTCCTGCCCACGGTGGCCGCGTTGAACGGCCGGCGCTTCCGGCCGCCCGCGGCATGGCACCGGCTGGGGTTCGCGGAGCTGACCCGGCGGGGCCGGGAGCTGGAGCTGATGCACCGGGCCATGGGGTTCGCCACGCTGGCCCTGGTCACGCTGGCTCCGCTGCTGATCGTGATCGCGGCCGTGGACCCGCTCGGGCACGGCGGGTTCGCCCTGTGGCTGGTCGACGGCATGGACCTGTCCGGCCGGTCCGCGAAGGCGCTGTCGGACGTCTTCACCCCGCCCAGCAAGGTGGTCAGCACCACCGGCGTGCTGAGCATCGTATTGCTGGCGCTGTTCGGGCTGTCGTTCGCCGCGAGCGTGCAGAACGGCTACGAGCGGATCTGGCGGACGGCCGCCGGCCCCTGGCACCGGCTGTGGCGCCAGACGGTCTGGCTGATCATGCTCATGGCCTACCTGTACGCACAGGTCCAGACCCGGAACGTACTGCAGGGACCCGCTCGCATCCCGCTCAGCATGGCGGTGGGGGTGCTGTTCTTCTGGTGGGGGCCGCACTTCCTGCTGCACCGGCGGGTCGGATGGGGGCACCTGCTGCCCGGCGCCATCGCCACGATGGCGGGTCTGGTCGGGCTGCGCTGGTTCTCCTACCTGGTGTTCACCCCGCTCCTGGTCACCAACGCGATCAGTTACGGCCCCGTCGGCACGGTGCTGGTGGTGGAGTCCTGGCTCGTCGGCGTGGGGTTCGTGGTGTACGGCGGTGCGCTGGTGGGCCGGCTGCTGTGCGAGCGGTTCTGGGACGTCGACCCGCCGGACCGGCAGGTGTCGGGGCACCACCCCGGCGGGCGGGGTCCGTCGACGCCCGCCCGTTCCGCGGACCCCGCCCAGCCGCAGCCGGGTCCGTCCGAGTGACGCCGTTCCGACGCGCGGTCACCCGGACGTCGGAGTGACGCCGTTCCGAGTTTCGGTCACCCGGACGTCCGCGTGACGTCCGGGTGACCGTGCGGCCCGCTCAGCCCTGCTCCGCGCCCGTCTCGTCGTCCTCGTCGCGCTCGCCCTCGGCCTGGGAGGGGGTGGTGCGCGGTACTTCGTCGCCGGGCGAGACGTCGTCCCGCTCGCCCTCGGCCTGGGACGGTGTCTGCTCGCTCATCAGGCCTCCTGGTCCGATCCGTTCCGGCTCCTGCGGCCGCATCCGGGTACCCGGATGCGGCCCGTCCCTACCGTCCCGTCTCCGGCGCGCCGTCGGCGACGGCCGGGGCCCGGCCGTCGCACGAGAGGGCTGGGAGAGGGCCCGGGAGAGGTCAGCGGTGGGTGAACCAGGCCATGGCCGGGAGCGCCTTGTCGTCGAAGCCGAACAGCGCCTGGTTCTCCCAGCCGTTGCCGGACGCCGCGTCCGCGGGGTCCCAGCCGTTGCCGGTGACCGCGGTCCAGGTGGCCTCCCAGTAGAAGACGCCGAGGCCGCGGTGGTTCGGCACCGCCTCGACGATGTTTGCGACGGCGTTCATCCAGGCCAGCTGGCCCGCCGTGGTGGCCGGGTAGCCGGTGACCAGCTCACCGGTGGTGTCGATGATGTTGGTGAGCGAGTCGTCGTTGTCGAGGCGGAAGGGGTAGGCCGTCTCGGCGATGAACACCGGCTTGCCGTAGCGGGAGGCCGTGTCGTCGAGGGTGGTCTGGGCGGCGGCCAGGGAGCCGTGCCAGTAGCCGTAGTACGACAGGCCGATCACGTCGTAGTTGATCCCGTAGGTCCTGGCGTTGTCGAACCACCAGCGGACCGTGCCGTCGTCGCCCGCGTTCGCGAGGTGCAGCGCGACCTGCGTGCCGGAGGAGACCGCCTTCACCGCGCTGTAGCCGGAGTTGATCAGCCCGGCGAGCTGCGCCCAGTTGCTCGTGGAGCCCTCGGACCACAGCATGCCGCCGTTGATCTCGTTGCCGACCTGGACCATGTCGGCGGTGGTGCCCTGGGCCTTGAGGGCGCTCAGGACGTCGTAGGTGTGGTTGTAGACGTCCGTCTTGAGCTGACTGTAGCTGTGGCCGGACCAGGCGGCGGGCTTGTTCTGCTTGCCCGGGTCGGCCCAGGAGTCCGAGTAGTGGAAGTCGACCAGCAGCTTCATGCCGGCCGCCTTGACCCGCTTGGCCATGGCCAGCACGTGTGCCTTGTCGTTGTAGCCGTCGGCGGGGTTCACCCAGACCTTCAGGCGGGCGTAGTTCATGCCGGCGTTCTTCAGGATGGCGACCGCGTCGCCGGCGGTGCCGGCGCTGGTCCGGTAGACGCCGCCGTAGGCCTCGCTCTTGGCGAGGGAGGAGATGTCGGCGCCCTTGACGGACAGGCCGGTCGAGCCGGAGGCGAAGGTCAGGTCGTCGACGTTGATCCAGTTGCCGGCGTTGGCGTCGGAGGTGACGCTGATCGTGCACTGGCCGCCGGTCACCGCGACCGAGGTGACGACGCGCACCCAGTCGCCGGCGGACACCGGGAGGTCGGTGCGCTGCTCGGCGCTGCCGCAGTTCTTCAGGGACAGGTACGCGGAGTTCTGGCCGCCGCTGGAGCGGACCCAGGCGGTGAGCGTGTAGGTGCCGGACGTCAGCCCGGACAGGTACTGGTAGGTCTCCACCTTGTAGGCGGAGGACGCCCAGTGCGTCAGGCGGTAGCTCCCGCCGTGGCCGCCGGACTCGGTGTAGGAGGCGCCCGTGCTGCCGTACTCCGACCAGCCGGCGGGGGCGGCCACGCCCGAGCCGTCCGCCTCGAAGCCGCCGTTGGTGAGGGTGGCGGCGGCCTGTGCGGTGGTCGCGGGCAGGGCGGTGAGGGCGAGCCCCGCCACGAGCGGCAGCAGCAGGGCCCTGAGGGTGCGTCTGGGATGGAACATCGTCGTCCGTCGTCCCTTCGACGTGGATGGGGGTGGGTCCCTCGTGACGCGAGGGAGACCCCTCCGCCCGCGGCTCGCGGCTCCGCGGGCGGAGGGGAGCCGGTTCAGCCGTCGAGTCGTACGACCCGGACGGCTCCCGCGGGGACCGCGAGGCGGCCCGCGGCACGCTCGCCGGTCAGCAGTTCGGTGCCGTGCGTCTCCAGCGGCACCTTGGCGTCCGACGCGGTGTGGTTGACGGCGAACAGGTAGCTGCCCGACTCGCCGGTGCGGCGCACGACCTCCACATCTCGGGGCAGGTCGGCGCGCGGCGCGAGGCCGGCGTCGTCGGCGGCCCGCTCCAGCAGGGCGTCCAGGCCGTCGGCGCCGAGGCGGGTGGAGACGTACCAGGCGGTTCCCCGGCCGTGGCGATGGCGGGTGACCGCCGGGCGGCCCGCCGGCAGGCCGTCGGCGTACGTCCACACGGTCTCGGCGCCGCCGGGGACCACGAACTCGCTCCACACGTCGGCGGCGAACTCGCGGCCGCCTGGTCCGGCGAGCCGCACCGACTGCCCCTGGAGCAGCGGCGAGAACTCCTCGACCGTCAGGCCGAGCACGTCCCGCAGCGGGCCCGGGTAGGCGCCCTCGTGTACGGCGTCGTGCTCGTCGACGATGCCGGAGAAGTACGAGACGACGAGGGTGCCGCCGCCCGCGACGTACCTCTCCAGATTGGCGCCGGCCGCCTTGGTCATCAGGTACAGGGCGGGCACGACGACCAGGGGATATCCCGACAGGTCGGCTTCCGGGTGCGCGAAGTCGACCGTGAGGTGGCGGTCGTAGAGTGCCTCGTAGAAGGCGTCGGCGCGCTCGCGCGGATCATGGTCCTCGCTGGGGCGCCACTGGAGGTTCTGCGCCCACCAGGACTGCCAGTCCCACAGGACGGCCACGTCGGACTCGGTGCGGGTGGAGCGGACGGTGGCGAGGCAGTCGATCGCCGCGCCCAGCTCGACGACCTCGCGCCACACCCGGGTCTCGGTGCCGCCGTGCGGCAGCATCGCCGAGTGGAACTTCTCGGCGCCGCGCCGGGACTGGCGCCACTGGAAGAACAGGGCGCCCTCGGAGCCGCGGGCCACGTGGGCGAGGGAGTTGCGGGCCATCTGGCCGGGGGCCTTGGCGGGGTTGCGGGGCTGCCAGTTGACGCCCGACGTGGAGTGTTCGAGCAGCAGCCAGGGGGCGCCGCCGGCGACGGAGCGGGTGAGGTCGGCGGCCATCGCGAGGTTGACGTGGGTGCGGCGGCCGTCGGTGATCAGGTAGTGGTCGTTGGTGACGATGTCGACCTCGCGGCCCCACGCCCAGTAGTCGACGGAGTCGCACTGGCTGAGCGCGGTCATGAAGTTGGTGGTGACCGGCACGCCCGGTGAGAGGCGGTGCAGGATGTCCCGTTCCGCACGGAAGTTCTCCCGCATGGTGGCGTCGGCGAAGCGCCGGTAGTCGAGGGCCTGGCCGGGGTTGCCCACGGTCGGGGTGCGGCGCGGCGGGTTGATCTGGTCGAAGCCGGCGTAGCGCTGGCCCCAGAAGGCGGTGCCCCAGGCGTCGTTGACGGCGTCGACGGTCCCGTAGGCCGCCGCCAGCCAGCGGCGGAAGTGGGCGGCGCAGGAGTCGCAGTAGCAGGCCGAGACGGGGACGCCGTACTCGTTGTGCACGTGCCACATCGCGAGGGCGGGGTGGTCGCCGTAGCGCTCGGCGAGCCGGGTGGTGATGTCCGCCGCGGCCGCGCGGTAGTCGGCGTTGCTGTGGCAGATGGCGGCGCGGGAGCCGAACTCGTAGCGCACGCCGTCCTCGGTGACCGGCAGCGCCTCGGGGTGGGCCCGGTAGAACCAGGCGGGCGGGGCCACGGTCGGCGTGCCGAGGTCGACGCGGATGCCGCCCTCGTGCAGCAGGTCCAGGACGCGGTCCAGCCAGGCGAAGTCGTACACACCCGGCGAGGGCTCCAGCAGGGCCCAGGAGAAGATCCCGACGCTCACCATCGTGACCCCGGCCTCGCGCATCAGCCGGACGTCCTCCGGCCAGACGCTCTCCGGCCACTGCTCGGGGTTGTAGTCCCCGCCGAAGGCGAGCCCGGTGAGGCCCCTGGGGGTGGTCTCCGGCATGGATTCTCTCCCGTTTCATCGATCATTTGGGAACGTGCACACACAACGGCGGCCGTCTGAGCCCAACATAACCGCACAGCAACAACCATTGACAAGTGTCCGGGATGTTTCTCTACTGTGAACGCTCACAGAGCACCGCGAGCAAGCCCCGGCCGAGGTCAGGGAGGCGAGCCGCGGCACCACCACGGCAGGTCCTCGCAGCGTGCGGGGGCCCCGGTCAGGGGAGAGATCCATGCCCAACACCCAGCGCGGACGGCTCGTCAGAGGCGCGGCCGCCGTCGTCGCCGTCGCCCTCGGCGCCACCGCCCTCGCCGCCTGCGGCTCGTCCGACGACGACAGCGGCACCGAGTCCGGTCCGGTCTCGCTGACCTACTGGACCTGGACGCCCGGCATGGACAAGGTCGTCGACCTGTGGAACAAGGGCCAGGGCAAGAAGGACCAGATCACGGTCACCGTGAAGAAGCAGGCCTCCGGTGACTCGCTGATCACCAAGATCCTCACCGCGCACAAGGCGAAGAAGGCGCCCGACCTGGTGCAGGCCGAGTACCAGGCGCTGCCCACGCTCGTCAGCAACGGCGCGCTGGCCGACATATCCGGTGAGGTCGGCGACGCGAAGGGCAGTTTCGCCGACGGCGTCTGGCAGCAGACCACACTCGGCACGGACGCGGTCTACGCCGTCCCGCAGGACATCGGGCCGATGATGTTCTACTACCGCGCCGACCTGTTCAAGAAGTACGGACTGAAGGTCCCCGCCACCTGGGACGAGTTCGCCGAGACGGCCCGCGCGCTGAAGAAGAAGGCGCCGGACAAGGACCTCACCACCTTCTCCGCCAACGACTCCGGCCTCTTCGCGGGCCTCGCCCAGCAGGCCGGCGCCAAGTGGTGGACCACCTCCGGCGAGAAGTGGAAGGTCGGCATCGACGACGCGGCGACGCGCAAGGTCGCGGACTTCTGGGGCGGTCTGGTCAAGGAGGGCGCCGTCGACAACCAGCCGATGTACACCCCGGCCTGGAACAAGGCGCTGAACACGGGCAAGCAGATCGCCTGGGTCTCCGCCGTGTGGGCGCCGGGCACGCTGACCACGGCCGCGCCCGACACCAAGGGCAAGTGGGCCATGGCCCCGCTCCCCCAGTGGTCGGCGGGCGAGAGCGTCACCGGCAGCTGGGGCGGCTCCTCCACCGCCGTCACCACCGACTCCGCGCACCGGGCGGCCGCCGCGAAGTTCGCCGCCTGGCTCAACACCGACGGTGAGGCCCTGCAGGCCCTGGCCAAGGAGAGCGGCATCTACCCGGCCGCCACGAACGCCCAGACCAGCGGCGCCTTCGCGACCCCGCCGGCCTACTTCTCCGACCAGCCGGACTTCTACACCAAGGCCGCCGAGATCGCGAAGACCACGGCGCCCTCCGCCTGGGGCCCGAACGTGAACGTCGCCTACACCGCCTTCAACGACGCCTTCGGGGCCGCCGCGAAGAACAAGTCGGACTTCGCCGCCGCCTTGAAGACGATGCAGGACACCACGGTCGCCGACCTGAAGAAGCAGGGCTTCGAGGTCTCCGAGTGAGAACCGCACGCCGGAAGCCGTACGGGGTGAAGGGGGCCCCTTACGGCTTCCTTCTCCCCGCGACGGTCCTCTTCGCCCTGTTCTTCGCGCTGCCCATCGGCTACGCGGTCTGGCTCAGCTTCCACAAGGTCCACGTCTCCGGCCTCGGCCTGGGCGCGGGCGCCCGCAAGGAGATCTGGGCCGGCCTGGAGAACTACACCGACGCCCTCACCGACAGCGAGCTGGTGGACGGTGCGCTGCGCGTCCTCGGCTACGGCTGCATCGTCGTGCCGGTGATGCTCGGCCTCGCCCTGCTGTTCGCCCTGATGCTCGACTCCGAGCGGGTGCGCCTCGCGCCCGTCACCCGGCTCGCGATCTTCCTGCCGTACGCCGTCCCCGGCGTCGTGGCGGCGCTGCTGTGGGGCTTCCTGTACCTGCCGGACGTCAGCCCCTTCTACTACGTGCTCGCCGAACTGGGCCTGCCGCAGCCGGACCTGCTGGACGGCGGCCCGCTCTACCTCGCCCTGTCGAACATCGCGGTGTGGGGCGGCACCGGCTTCAACATGATCGTCATCTACACCTCGCTGCGGGCCATTCCGGCCGAGGTGTACGAGGCGGCCAGGCTCGACGGCGCCACCCCGCTGCAGATCGCGCTGCGGATCAAGATCCCGATGGTGGCGCCCTCGCTGGTGCTCACCTTCTTCTTCTCGATCATCGCCACGCTCCAGGTGTTCAACGAGCCGACCACCCTCAAACCGCTCACCAACTCCGTGTCGACGACGTGGAGTCCGCTGATGAAGGTGTACCGGGACGCCTTCCGCACCGGTGACGTCCACCAGGCGGCCGCCGAGGCCGTGATCATCGCCATCGCCACGCTCGTGCTGTCCTTCGGGTTCCTGCGGGCCGCGAACCGGCGTCAGAAGCAGGAGGCAGCACGATGAGTTCTCTTGCCGTACACAAGGCCGCGCCTGCCGCGGGGACCGCGCCCGGCACCGCCCAGGGCCGGCCGCCGCGCTCCCGGGTCGCCTGGGTGCCGACGGTCACCCTGCTGCTCGGCGCCCTCTACACGCTGCTGCCGGTGGCCTGGGTGGTGATCGCGTCCACCAAGTCCGGGCGCGAGCTGTTCTCCACGTTCACCTTCCTGCCGGGCACCGGCTTCGCCGACAACATCGAGGACCTCACCTCCTACCGCGACGGCGTGTACTGGAAGTGGATGGGCAACTCCGCCCTGTACGCCGGTCTCGGCGCCCTGCTGTCGACGTGCGTGTCGGCGGTCAGCGGCTACGCGCTCGCCGTCTACCGCTTCCGCGGCCGCGAGACGGTCTTCAACATCCTCCTGGCCGGCGTGCTCATGCCGCCGGTCATCCTCGCCGTCCCGCAGTACCTGCTGCTGGCGAAGGCGGACCTCACCGACTCCTACTGGTCCGTGCTGCTGCCGCAGATCCTCTCGCCGTACGGCGTCTACCTCGCACGCATCTACGCGGCCGCCGCCGTGCCCGGCGACATCGTCGAGGCGGGGCGGATGGACGGCGCGGGCGAGTGGCGCGTCTTCACCCGGATCGCGCTGCCGATGATGGTGCCGGGACTGGTGACGGTGTTCCTGTTCCAGTTCGTGGCGGTGTGGAACAACTTCCTGCTGCCGTACATCATGCTCAGCGACGACGAGAAGTTCCCGATCACGCTGGGTCTGTTCACCCTCCTCGAACAGGGCTCCAACCAGCCCGCGCTGTACACGCTGGTGATCACCGGCGCGTTCCTGGCGGTGATCCCGCTGGTCGCGCTGTTCCTGGTGGTCCAACGGTTCTGGAGCCTCGACCTGCTCTCCGGGGCCGTAAAGTCATGACCATGGGCAACACGGGGGGCCGACGCAGACCGCCGACGATCCACGACGTGGCGCGCGAGGCCGGAGTCTCGCGGGGCACCGTCTCGCGCGTGCTCAACGGCGGGCACTACGTCAGCCCGGCCGCGCAGGAGGCGGTCGACGCGGCGATCCGCAAGACGGGTTACGTCGTCAACCGGCACGCCCGCTCGCTGATCACCGGACGCTCGGACTCGGTCGGCTTCCTGCTGACGGAGCCTCAGGAACGGTTCTTCGAGGATCCCAACTTCAACGTCCTGTTGCGCGGCTGCACCCAGGCGCTGGCCGCGCACGACATCCCGCTGCTGATGATGCTGGCGGGGACGGAGGACGAGCGCCGGCGCATCATGCGGTACATCACCGCGGGTCACGTGGACGGGGTGCTGCTGGTCTCCAGCCACTCCGGCGACCCGGTGGCCGAGGAACTGCGGGCGGCGGGCGTGCCGCTGGTCGCCTGCGGCAAGCCGATCGGGCTGGGGTCGAAGGTCAGTTACGTGGCCGCCGACGACCGAGACGGAGCCCGGGACATGGTGCGCCACCTGCTGTCGCTCGGGCGGCGGCGGGTGGGCGTGGTCACCGGGCCGCTGGACACCCCGGGCGGCGTGGAGCGGCTGGCCGGCTACAAGGAGGTGCTCACGGAGGCGGGCGTCGGGATCGACGAGCGGCTGATCGTCTCCGGCGACTACAGCCGGGCCAGCGGCGAGACGGGCGCGGAGCGGCTGCTGGCGCGGGCCCCGGACGTGGACGCGGTGTTCGTCGCCTCCGACCTGATGGCGCAGGGCGTGCTGACCGCCCTGGAGCGGGCGGGGCGGCGGGTGCCGGAGGACGTGGCGGTCGGCGGGTTCGACGACTCCCCGGCCGCGCTGGCCGCCCGCCCCGAACTGACCACCATCCGCCAGCCCTGGGACCGGATCAGCTCCGAGATGGTCCGGGTGCTGCTGGCCCAGATCGGCGGCGAGGACCCGGCGGCGGTGATCCTGCCGACGGAACTGGTGAAGCGGGAATCCACGTGACGGCATGACGGGCGTGAGCCGCCTGCGCTCCCCCGTCCGCAGCGTCCGCAGTCTCCCGGCGTCCGCACTAGTTGCACACTCAACAAGTGGCGGGCCCGGTGTTACCGTGCGGGTATGGCAGCTGAGACGGCGGACGCCCGGCTCGAGGAGCGGTGGCGGGACATCCTGTCCGTGCACGCGCGCACGATGTGCGAGATCGACCGGGCCCTGCACCCGCACGGTCTCGGCGCGAGCGACTTCGAGGTGCTCGACGTCCTCGCGTCCGAGGCGCCCGCGCACGGCGACCACTGCCGGGTGCAGAACCTCGTCGGCCGGGTCCATCTCAGTCAGAGCGCCCTGTCCCGGCTCATCGGCCGGCTCGAGAAGGACGGCCTGGTCGAACGCTCCATGTGCACCGAGGACCGGCGCGGCGTCTGGGTCGCCCTGACCGCCAGGGGCCGCGAGGTGCACGCCCGGACGCTGCCCCTGCAGCGCTCCGTGCTCACCCGCATGCTGGACGACCGCACCGCGCCGTGACCGCTAAGGCCGGGCGAGCAGCGTGCGCACGCCCTCTGAGGTGAGCGTCAGCGGGTGTTCGGAGCCGCCGTCTATAGTCAGCGACAGGTCGTCGGCCGGCCACTGCGAGGCCAGCGCGCCCAGCGGCACCAGACGGTAGCGGGAGACGAACGGCAGCAGCTCGACCATCTCCGGCTCCGAGGTGAACACGGGCACCACCGGGTTGCCGCCCGGCTGTTCCAGGACGGGCAGCGCCACCGCGGACGGATCGGCGATGTCCTCCTGGTTCGCGTCGTCGGGCACGGGAACGAGGACGTCGCTGCTCGCCAGCGTGTCCAGCGCCGCCGTGTCGTCGGTGTTGACGGCCAGTGCGTCCAGCGCCCGCCTGGCCGGAGTGACGTTGTGGTCATGCGCGGGTGTATCCATGGCAGATCCCCTGGTAGCGATGGTCGTACGGCCCGCCCCGGACAAGATCCGCGCCGGGCACGGTCCTGCTCGCGTACCCGATCCGGACGGGGCCATTCCTGAGGGGAACGGGGAATGACGACCCCCTGTGAAATGACCCGACGGAGAGGGTTTAACATATGAGCGCCGCCTAGCTCGAAAGATGAACCTGTGACTGTCAACGACGCCTCGTTCACCAACTGGAAGCACCGCGAGGAGATCGCGGAGTCGATGATCCCGATCATCGGGAAGCTGCACCGCGAGCGGGACGTCAACGTCCTGCTGCACAGCCGCTCCTTGGTCAACAAGTCGGTGGTCAGCATCCTCAAGACGCACCGATTCGCCCGGCAGATAGCCGGTGAGGAGCTCTCGGTCACCGAGACGCTGCCGTTCCTCCAGGCGCTCACCGCGCTCGACCTCGGTCCGTCCCAGATCGACATCGGCATGCTCGCCGCCACCTACCGGACCGACGACCGCGGTCTGAGCGTGGAGCAGTTCACCGCCGAGGCCGTCGCGGGCGCCACCGGCGCCAACAAGATCGAGCGCGGCGAGGGCCGGGACGTGGTCCTCTACGGCTTCGGCCGCATCGGCCGGCTGGTGGCCCGCCTGCTCATCGAGAAGGCCGGCTCCGGCAACGGCCTGCGGCTGCGCGCGATCGTCGTCCGCGGCGGCGGCGAGCAGGACCTGGTCAAGCGCGCCTCGCTGCTGCGCCGCGACTCCATCCACGGCCAGTTCCAGGGCACCATCACCGTCGACGAGGCGAACAGCACGATCTACGCCAACGGCAACGCGATCGAGGTGATCTACGCGAACGACCCGTCCGAGGTCGACTACACCGCGTACGGCATCAAGAACGCCATCCTCATCGACAACACCGGCAAGTGGCGCGACCGCGCGGGCCTCTCGCAGCACCTGCGTCCCGGCATCGACAAGGTCGTGCTGACCGCGCCGGGCAAGGGCGACGTCCCGAACATCGTGCACGGCGTCAACCACGACACCATCAAGCCGGACGAGCAGATCCTGTCCTGCGCGTCCTGCACCACCAACGCGATCGTGCCGCCGCTGAAGGCGATGGACGACGAGTTCGGCGTGCGGCGCGGCCACGTGGAGACCGTCCACTCGTTCACCAACGACCAGAACCTGCTGGACAACTACCACAAGGCCGACCGGCGCGGCCGCTCGGCGCCGCTCAACATGGTCATCACCGAGACCGGCGCGGCGTCCGCCGTCGCCAAGGCGCTGCCCGACCTGAAGGCGCCGATCAGCGGCAGCTCGATCCGGGTGCCGGTGCCGGACGTCTCGATCGCGATCCTCAACCTCCAGCTGAAGCGGGAGACGTCGCGCGAGGAGGTCCTGGACTACCTGCGCGAGGTGTCGCTCACCTCGCCGCTGAAGCGCCAGATCGACTTCACCACGGCGCCCGACGCGGTCTCCAGCGACTTCATCGGCTCGCGCCACGCCTCGATCGTCGACGCGGGCGCCACCAAGGTCGAGGGCGACAACGCCATCCTCTACCTCTGGTACGACAACGAGTTCGGCTACTCCTGCCAGGTCATCCGCGTCGTCCAGCACGTCTCCGGGGTGGAGTACCCGACGTTCCCGAGCCCGGCGGTCTGACCCGGCCGGACGAAGTGTCCGGTGCGGGGCCCCGCCGTGGGCCACGCACCGGACGCTCGGGGACGCATCCGCCCCGCACCGGACGCTCCGGGACTGGTTCGGCCCCCGTCGATGCCGCGTGACATCAGCGGCGTGATCGGGGGTACTCCAGCGCCGGGAGGTCCTTATGTTCGAGGCGTCTGATATCCGTGAGTGGCGAGGCCACGATGTCGTGGACCAGGACGGTCACCGGATCGGCCAGCTGGAGTCGGTCTACGTGGACACCAAGACCGACCAGCCCTTCTTCGCCACCGTCACCGTCGGCCTGCCCACCCGCCGCCGCCTGGTGTTCGTGCCCCTGCCCGGCGCGACGGTCGGCCCGGGCTACCTGAAGGTCGCCCACGGCAAGGACGTGGTCAAGAAGGCGCCGTCGATCGACACCGACGGCGAACTCCCGGCCTCCGAGGAGCCCGAGGTCTTCGCCCACTACGAGATGCCCTACGCGCCGGGCGCCGGCGGCGAGCGGCGTCTCGGCCGCCGCTGAGGCACCCGGCCGACGGAGACGTGATGACCTTCTTCCTCTTCCTGCTTCTCGTGGCCGTCGTCCTGGGCATCATCGGCTTCGCCGTCCAGGGCCTGTTCTACCTTCTGATCATCGGTGCCGTGGTCCTCGGCATCGATCTCGGCTACGCGGCGGTGCGCTTCCGCCGAGGGGGAAGGAAGCACCGCATCACCCGTTGACCCCGGCAGGGCGGGCAGACGGCCCGGCACGATTCATCGGTCGCTCCGCTCGTCTGCCCGCTCCGTGTCCGTCCCGGGGCGCGGCAGTCCGAGGATCTCCCGGAGCCGGGCGGCGAGGCCGGCGACCGTCCGGGTGTCCGTCCCTCCCGCCGCCAGCAGGACGGCGAGCCGACGCACCGCGTCGCGGAACTCCTCCCCGGCGTACCGCCAGTCCCCGAGCACGGAGTCCGGTTCGCCCGGCAGGAGCAGCCCGAGGACCGTCTCCCAGGCCCGGGCGGCGTCCGGGCCCGGGGCCGTGCTCTCGAAGTCCGTGAACGCCGAGCGCCAGATCCGGCGCGACACCGTGGCGGCGACGGCGTCGAGGGCGTCCGGCCACGGGGCGGGACGGGCCAGCAGCAGCCGCACCTGGTCGAGCGGTGCCAGCACGCTGCCCCGCAGGCCTCCGCCGAGTTCCGCCTCGACCTCCATTCCGGCAGTCGTCTCGACGCCCGCGTCCCTCAGCTCCTTCAGGCCGACGGTTTCGGCACCGTCGAAGCCGGGCGGGTCCGCGGGCAGGTCGTTCACCGTCACCTGGCCGGCGAACCACCGGCGCCGGACCTCCTCGGAGGCCGGCACCCGGAGCGGAGTGCCGACGCCCTCGTCGTCGCCACCGGGTTCGGTGTCCGGCAGCGTGTCCCGGCCGGTCGGCCGCGATTCCGGGTTCGTCGGCAGCGGGGTGCCGGTCGAGGCCGGTGGCGCGGCGGGGGCGGTGGGTCCCGAGGCGTCGGAGGGCCGCAGTCGGCCGGTGCGTGCGGCATACAGCAGGTGTGCCAGGGAGCCGGCCGTCAATGACCGGTCCCAGCCCTGCCGGGCGGCGTACTGACCGACGATGTGCCGGAGCCCGCCCCAGGTGAGCGGGCCGGGGTCGGCGTTGCCGGCCGCCTGGAACCGCAGCCCTTCGAGGGCGCCGAAACCCTCGATCAGCTCGTGGAACTCCGCCTCGCGGGCCGGGTCGGAGTCGATGTGCACACCGTGGGTCTGCCGCAGGGCCCGCACCCAGTGCAGGGCGCGCTCGGTGCGCGCCGGTGCCTGGGCGGGCAGTCCGCCCAGGTCGGCGAGCGCGTCGAGGGCGACGGTCCGGGGCTCGGGACGGAACTCCTCGATGTGGCCCACGGGGTGGTCGGGGTCGTCGTCCACGGCCAGGCGCGGCGGAAGGCCGCCCTCGGCCTCGCTCGGTGAGATCTGCCGGTCCACGGTGAAGACGGTGCGGCGGGTCTCGTTGGCGACGTACTGAGCGGAGGAGGGATGGGTGAGCAGGTCCTGGTCGGCGCGCGTCATGGACATCTCGCAGATCAGCAGCCACACCGGCGCCTCGGGGGGCAGCGCCTGCATGCTCCTGCGCCGTGCCAGCATCCGGCCCAGATGCCGGGGGTGGATCGCCTGGTTGGCCCGGGTGCTGCGGCGGGGCACGGTGGTGCGTCCGCTGTCGCCGTGGCCGACGAAGACGTAGGAGTCGGCCAGGCCCCGCGGCAGGGGCAGCAGGCCGCCCCGCCGCGCGGGGTACACGCCGGGCAGCCCGTCCACCTCATTGGTGTAGTGCTGGATGGCGGACACCACCCGCAGGGCCTCCTCCCGCAGTGCCATGTCGTGCGCGTCGAGGAACGCCCGCCCGGTCAGGGCCTGCCCGTCGACCGTGACCAGCGGGTACGAGTGGATGTCGGCGTCGGGAAAGACGGTGCCGTTCGCGGCCCTGACGGTGGCCGCCGGGTCGTCCGGGACCAGTCCGGGGTCGGCGGGGATCCAGGTCCCGGCGGGATCGCTCCCGAAGGCCGGCGCGGCCAGGACCGGCACCCGGCGGCCGTCCGGAGCCGGTTCCAGCAGCAGGTGGCCGTAGGTGAACCAGACGCGGGTTCCGGTGCGGTCGGCGATCACCCGGGCGAGGGCCTCGTTGCGGCCGTCCGCCTCCCCGATCAGGATCACCACGGGCACGCCCGGCTGCCGCTCCGGGTCGTGCCGCACCAGTTCGGCGAACTCCTCGTCCGACACCGGTCTTCCGTCCGCCAGCACCATCCCCTCGTCGTCCCGTTCGGCCACCGTCGCGTAGGCGGCGGCCCCCCAGGGGGCGGGGTGAATGCCCCGGGAATCGGCGACCATGTCCATGTGCAGGCGGATGCCGGGACGTCCGCTCCAGTTCCTGCCGAGCGGGGCGCCGTCGTCGCCGCTGAGCAGGGACTGCTGCGGGTGGCCCTGCCGGGTCAGCCCGTAGGCGGCGATGGCGTCCAGGCTGCCGCCCCGGCCCCGGCGATGGGCGGCGTTCGCGAGGGAGAAGGCATCGTAGTGCAGGGCCGCGTCCACCGGCGCGTCCGGCGCCAGGTGCAACAGCATCCGGGTGATGCCGTCGAGGTCCAGGCCGGCGCGGAAGCGGGGGTGCCCGGCGCGCGCCGATTCGATCACGCGCAGCGAGTGGAACAGCCCGTCGCGCAGCTCCGGCGCGAGCGGCTGGGAGCCGAAGGTGGCGTCCACGACCGCCCAGAGCTCCTGAAGACGTCGCTGGACCGCGTTGTCGGTGGGCGGCGGTGCGGCGGACCGGGCCTGCGGCACCGGAGTGGCGGACGGCAACGGCAACGGCGCGGGAGTGTGCGGCCGCGGTGCGTGCGCGCCGGTGGCGCCGTCCCACAGGGCGCGCACGGCCACGTAGGAGTCACTGCCGTCACCCGGGCCGTCCTCGGCGACGTCCCACAGCGCACGGGCCCGGGCCAGCGCCTCGTTCTCCACGTCGGTGGCCTCGACGGGGTTGACGTCCGCGGGACGCGACCCGCGGGGACGGGCCGGTTCGACGCTGCGCGGGTGGCGGGGCGCCGTCCGGGGGCCCTCCCCGTACAGCCGGCGCAGCAGGGGGTACAGGGCGGGCTGGCGGGTGCGCACCCACTCCGGGCCGGCGTTGTTGCGGGGCAGCCCGGTGTAGGGGTCGTCGCCGCCGTTGGCCATGAGGTAGACGTTGGTGAGCTGGGCGAAGAACTCGAGCTCGTCACGGCTGCTGTAGTTGGGGGCGCTGCGGCGGCCGTCGGCGTCGTAGCCGTACAGGGGGCCGTCGGGCCAGTTGCCGGCCTCGCCGGCCCGTGTGGTGGTGCGGAAGGTGTTGGTGATGCGCTGCCGGTCGACGACGTCCAGACCGTGCTGGTGAATGGTGTGGGCGAATTCGTGCAGGGTGGTCGAGTAGCCGTCGGGATAGGCGGACGTGCCGGTGCCGGCGGTGGTGCGCTCGCCGAGCAGGTTCTCCTCGGTGACGGCCGCGGTGCGCGCGCCGACACCGCGGACGGCGTCCCAGGGGCGGCCGTCGCCGGTGACGGCGCCCCGCAGGTGGCGGAAGGCGTCCAGGGAGGTCATGGCCTCGCTCCTGGGCACCACCACGACCCGCGAGCCGCCCTTGAGCAACCGCGCCGCTACGTCGGGGGCCTGCAGCAGCCGGGCAACCTGGGCTCTGGCCCGGTCACCGGCGGTGACGGGCTGCTCGACACCGTGGGGCACCTGCGTCATCAGGCGCGCCGCGACGGAGGCGAACTCGGCCGCGGGGAGCCCGGCACGCAAGGCGTCCACGAGCACGGGATCAGCGGCCAGCCGCTCACGGTCCGCGGGCGGCAGCAGTGCCAGCGCCGCGTCACGGTCGGCGGTGGACAGGCCGGGCAGCCGCGCGGCGAGCGCCCGCACCGGGTCCGCGGTCACCTCCGGACGGACCCGCAGCCCGTCGGCCAGGGCGGTCAGCTCGCCGCGCAGCGCGGGCAGGTCGGCGTCGGTGACGCCGAGGGCGCGCCAGGTCTCCTCGTGGCGGGCGAAGGCATCGGCGTCCAGGGCCGCGGAGTCGAGCAGTTCGCTGAGCCGTACGGCGAGGGAGCCGGCGGCGCCGGCGGGGCGCGCGGAGCGGTAGGCGTCCTCGCGCGCGAGGACCGGCGTGACCGTTCGGGGGCTGTCGGCGGGGGTGCGGTGCAGCGCCCACAGCAGGTCGAGGAGGTCGCGTCCGCGCAGCTCCGGGTCGGTTCCGGTGGCCAGCGCGAGCGCGGCGTCGGCCAGGGCGTCCGCGGGCGCCGGCACGGTGAAACCGTCGACCTTCACCGTGCCGGGGGCCGGCCGGTCCACCGCCGTGACCGTGATGTCGACGCCGTTCACCGACAGGCCGAGAACACGGCCGCCGCCCGTGACGGGCCACACCCGCACCGACGCACCGGGCAGCTCCCGCTCCAGCGCCCCGCGTATTCCGGCTGCGGCGGGCAGGGTGGCCGCCGACAGCCGGAACTCCACGGCGCCCAGCGGCCGGGACTGGCCGAACTGCACCCGGCCGCGGGCGGCTCCGGCCAGCACCACCGGGTGGCCGAGGCCGTGCAGCACGGCGCCGACCCGGCGCGCGACGTCCAGCTTGCCGGTGTCGTCGCCGGACGGCGTGCCCGGCCCGGCCCCCTCCAGGGGGACCGGGGCGCCGCGGCCGGCCGGGGTGGCGACGGGGGCCGACGGCGGAGGCGGCGGCGCGGCGAACCGGTCGCGGGCTCCGGCGTCGCTGGCGTCGTAGTGGTCGACGCCGTTGTAGTAGACCTCCGTCTGCCGCGTGGCGTCGTCGGGCCCCGCACCGCTGACCCGCCGGACGCCCGACGGGAACTGCCGCAGCACGTCGACCCGCAGGCCGAAGGCGTGCGCGAGAAGGGGCAGGAAGGTCTCCCCCGTCGGCGTCCCCCAGCTCCGCTCCCAGTTGACGACGGCGTCCATCAGCACGGACAGCTCCGTGTCGTCCAGCGGCGCGGTGCTCTGGACGTAACTGGTGCTGAGCAGGCGGTACAGCGCCTCGTCGTCGAGGTCGTCGGGCGTCGGCAGCAGCCCCTGCCGCTCCAGGTGCTCGAACATCCGGCGCGGACTCAGGTCCTCGGCCTCGGCCTGCACGGCCGCCCGGGCGGCCCGCGCGGAGACGCCCGGGTCCGCGGGCTCCGACGCCATCCGGGCGTCGACGTACCACCTGAGCAGATCGGCGGGGTCGACCGCCTCGGGGGCGGAGACGTGCTGGACGCCGTGACGGTCGAGGAGGGCAAGCATCCCGGTCCGGTCCATTTTCCGGACGTCTGCCGCGAACGCGTCGGCGACCGTCTGCCGGAACTGGCCGATGATCTGCGGATGCAGCCGTCCCGCGCTGCGCGCCACGTAGTCCTCCACGTAGGCCCGCACGGCCCGGAGCGCGGCCTGCGAAGGGCCGGTCGGGGCCTTGCCGGTCGTGGCGCGGACCTCGGCCTGACGACGCAGTCCGGCGCGTACGGCGTCGGGGTCCCCGAGCCAGTCGTACGCGGCGCGGTCGGTGCCGGCGAGGCCGCCCAGACGGCTGCGGATGTGCACGGGGTCGCCGGCCATGAAGGAGTACAGGAGGCACTCGCCCGTGCCGGGCACCGGCACCCGGCGGCCCCTCGGCCGGCCGCTGTCGCTCTCCGGCTCGGAGCCCTTCTCGCCGTCCCCCTGAGGCGGAACGTCCGACGGCTGGGACTCCGGTCCCATGGGCCCCGACTGGGACTCCGGTCCCATGGGCCCCGACTGGGACTCCGGTCCCATGGGCCCCGACTGGGACTCCGGTCCCACGGGCTCCGACTGGGGCTGCTCGCCCTTCGGCGGCAGCGGGTCCGTGCCCTCGGGCGGCAGGGCGTTGTCCGTCGGTGCCGGCGCCTCCGCGCCCTCCGGCAGAGAGTCCGTGCCCGTCGGCGGCAGCACCTGCCCGTCCCTCGGCAAAGGCTCCACACCCTCCGACGACAGGGCCGTGTCCTTCGGCGGCAGAGGATCCGTCTCCTTCGGACGCAGCGCCTCCGCGTCCTCCGGCGGAGCGTCCGTGCCCGTCGGCGGCAGCGCCTCCCCGTCCTTCGGCGGTGTCGGGGCGGCGGTCGGCAGGGCCAGTCGGTAGTGGCGGTCGTCGAGGCTCAGCACCACGTGTGCGCCGGAGTGTGCGGGTGTTCCGACGAGTCCCTGGAGGTCGCCCGTCGGGTCCCCGGGGGTGAAGTCCTGGAAGGCGCCGTCGCTCCCGACCACCGTGACGCGCACCCCGAAGCTGCGTGCGGCGAGCAGCGGGAGCAGGTCGGACGCGGCGTGGTTCCAGCCGGCCTCGGACTCCGCGTCGCCCGGCCGGAGGAGCTGGGTGACCGCCAGTTCGGCCCGTACCTCGGGGGACAGGCCGACGGCGTGCGGGATGAGGCCGCCCAGGCCGTCGAACTCACGGCGGGCGGGGGTGCCCGTCCCGAGGTCCAGGCCCGCCGCGGCGATCTCCTCCGCGCTGAAGGCGTCGGTGTGGTCGGGAGCGACGGCGGCCAGCAGGTCCTCGTCGGCGTGGTCGGTGAGCCAGGAGGCCATCCGCCGGCGCAGGCCGGACATCGCCCGTGGATCGTCGAGGTCGATGCCCTGCGCCGCCAGCAGCCCCGGAGCGGCGTGTTCGAGGCCGAGGGCGAGCGCGCGGAAGAACGCGTCCCCGTCCCTCGGCACGTCCTGGAGCGTGTACGTCTCGTTCGTGGGAGACGTGAGGACGGTGTCCGGTCCGGTGCCGGTCCTGGTGTAGCGGGGTGGGGCCGGGGGCTTGGGCTTGGGGGCCTTGGGCGGGGCCTGGTAGGTCACCGCGGGCGGTTCGGCGAGACCGTCCAGCTCCTCGCGGCCCTCCGCGGTGGCCGCGAGCCGGTGCCAGCGGGTGAGCTGGTCCGCACCGGACCGTACCCGGTGGTATTCCGCCGCGGCCTGCTCCGCCGTCTCCTTGAGCGCGTCGAGCTCCGCGCGCCGGGCGTCGAAGGCGTCGCGTGCCGTGTCCCGGCGGGCGGTGGCCTCGTCGAGGGCCCGGCCGGGTTCTCTCGCGGACAGCAGGGCCGCGTCGAGCCGCCCGTCGGCCGCGGCCTTCTCGGTGCGCGCGGTCTCCAGCCGCAGACCGGCCGCCTTCCGCAGTTTCCCGGCGGCCTCTTCCGCGTCGGTCAGACGGGCCAGAGCGGCGTCCTGTTCGTCCCGCAGGACCTCCGCCCAGCCGTCGTGCTCGGGTGCGGCGTACTCGTCCTGGGCGAGGGCATCGACGTCGGCCCGGGCGGCGGCCACGGCCGCGTCCGCGGCAGCGTGGTCGCGGCGCGCGTCGGTCTCGGCCCGGCGCAGGGCGGTGTCCGCGGCGTCGACGTCGGCCCGGGCCAGGTCGACCGGGCGGGTGGCCGCGCGGGCGGCCCGGGCGGCTCGGTCGAGGGATGCCTGCGCGGCGTCGAGGTCCGCGCGCAGCCCGCCGGAGGCGCGCCGCTTCTTCCAGTAGGCCTTGTCGGCGTCGACCCACGCCTTGCTCGCGCTCTCGACCGCGTCCCACGCCTTCGAGACGCTCGCGGGGAAGTTCGTGTCGGTGATGATCCGCAGCTCGCGGGCGACGTCCTCGCGGATCCAGGTGACGACGTACGCCTCGGACCGCATCGCCTGCGGGCCCGATCGCGCCTTGGCGAAGGTACCGCCCCGGATGCGGTTCGCGAGCTTCGAGTCCACGACGGAGCGGTGCACGTCGCCGACGTGCAGCCAGGTGGCCGGGACGGCGAACAGGAAGGACCGGCCCGTCTTGGGCTTGAGGTTGCGCGAGGTCAGATGGTCGTCCCCGACCGGCATGCCGTCGCCGTCGAGGTCGTTGGGGCCGGGACCGAAGGCTCCGATCTGGTTGAGGCCCACGTTGTCGGCGGAGTCGTACAGGAAGGCGCCGCCGAGGCCCGAGGACTGGCTGTGCTCGACGGACGACGACGTGCCGGCGTTCTCCCCGTACCGTCTGAGCACCTCGAGCTTCTTGCCGTCGGCGACCGTCAGCAGCAGCGCGCGGCTGAAGTCGGGAGCCGAGCGCAGCGTCAGTCGTCCGCTGTCGGTGCCCACGAGGGACTTCTCGGTCAGCCCCGCCACCTGGTAGCCGTCCGGTTCGACGGTGCGCGGGAAGAACGCCGTGATCGCCATGGAGCTGGTGCCGTCCTCCAGCGCCTGCGCCGAGCCGGTGCCCGGACGGGTCAGCCCGGTCTCCCTGGTCCGGCGCAGGAGTTCGGTGAGAACGTCGTCGTCGGGACCGTCCTCGGCCTCCAGGGCCCGGAGGGAGAAGCCGACGTCGTACGCCCTCGTGAGGACGAGGTCGCCGGCCATGCGGATGTTCTCGATGCCGATGATCCCGCGGGGGTGCATGCCGTTGTCGGGGAAGGTGAACGTCCGCGTGACGCCGTCCCCGTCCCGGGCCGTCAGCACCTCTCCCACCCTGGACAGAGGCACCGGGCGGGGCGGACCGGCCAGGGCGGGGTCGGCCGCCGGATCGGGCGCGGGCAGCAGCCGGTCGGGCCCGGACGTGCCGGTCCCGTCCGCCTCCGTCCGGGACGGCGCCGGCTCCATCAGGCTGAGCGGCACATGCTCGCGCAGCTCGCCGACGTCGTCCTCCTCGACGATGCGCAGTCGGCCCCGGACGCGGTCGAGGACCGCGGACTTCCCCTCCCCCGGTTCCGTGTCGGCCGGCGCGCCGGTGCCGGGGGTGTCGTCGGCCTCCAGGGTGATGCGCATCCGGTACGGGGTGACGATCTCCGCGTGCGGCTCGGTGGACGCCGCCCGGTAGATGGTGACGGTGGTGACCGTGTGACTCGACGCGACCGTCTTCCGGTTCGAGCCGCCCTCGGTGTACGTGGGTCCGGCGGCCGCGACCTGCGCGTTGCCGGTGTACACCAGCTGGCTGGTCAGCAGGCCCAGGTCCGCCCCGGAGGCGGACTCCGAGTTCTCCTGGGCGGTCTCGATGGCCCGCCGGTTCTCCTCCAGCTCCGCGCTGTGGTCGAGCCCGTCGAACACGGGTGTCCCGGGGATCAGCTCGACCCGCGCCCGCACCAGCCGGCTGCCGATCCGGACGCTGTCCCAGCCCCAGCCTCCGGCCTTGACCAGGGTCGACGGGCCGGTGGTCGTCATCTCCCCCTTCAGCGCCCGGGTGGCGCGGCCCGTCACCAGCTGCCGGATCCGCTCCCGGCTCTGGTCGTCGAGCCCCAGCTCCCGGATCCGCCGGTCGAACGCGAGCAGCACGTCCGTGGGATCCAGCGCGTTCACCGCGTACGTGCCGAACGCGGCGCCGCGCATCCAGGGCTGCGGCGTCCAGACCTGCCCGGTGTAGCGGGGGACGTCGCCCAGACCGTCGTCGATCAGCCCCATCCGGTGGGCGCTCTTCTCCGGCAGATGCCCCAGCAGACCTCCCGGGCTGGTCACTGCCGTCCCCGCCGCCCCGGCGAGGGAGCGCGGCACGAGGGCGCCGGCCGCCGCGGCCGCTGCGATCCGCCCCTCCCCCAGCCGGCTGGAGAGCAGCGCGAACCAGTGCTGCACGTCGCCGGCCACCAGCACCTGGTGGGTGAACCCCTTGCGGTTCATGTCGGCGACGACCGTGCGGACGACGCTGCGGCTGTGCGCGCGGGACGTCGAGAAGGGGTTGGCGACGATTCCGTACGCGCCCATGAGGCCGTGTCCCGGATTCCGGGCGGCGAGGTAGACCAGTTGGCCGCCGAAGACGAAGCTCGTGCTGTTGCTGATCCTGCCGGCCGCCTGCCGGGTGCTGCCCAGCGTCATCTCGGTGTCCATGGACATCGGCGGGGTGAGGGCGTGCAGGTTCCCGACCGTCGTCGCGTACCGGAAGGTTCCCCACAGCTCGCCGTACGGCCCCTTGCCCAGCAGGCCGCTGCCCGCCAGGCCCAGCGGCCCCGAGCTCTGGTCGAAGCCGGCCGCCAGGTGCTGGGGGGTGAAGGTGCGGACGATCGCGTCCCGGGTGGGGGCGCCCTCCTTCACCAGTTGCCAGGCACTGCCCGACGCCGTCCGCAGGACCCGGTCCACCTCCGCGATCAGCGTGGGTGACAGCACCATGTTCACGATGACGAACGGGTGCTGCCGGAACTCCTTGAACTGCTGTGTCCCGCGGTCGGCGAGCCGTCCGGCCGGCCGGCTCGCGTCGGGGCCCGCGGGCAGCACGAGGTCGCCCTTCGCCAGGGCGAGGGCCCGCTCGGTGGTCATGGACATGGGGGCGGGCTCGTCGGACAGATAGGGGTTGAGCGCGCCGTCCGCGTACGGGTCCGCGTCGGGGGTGTGCTGGACGGGGATGCCGATGAGCACCTGCCCGGTCATCGGGCCGCCGCCGCGCAGGTGGCCCAGCGCGGTCCGGCCGAAGAGCACGTTGACCGGCTCGTCCAGGACCAGCAGTCCCGGCAGGCCGAGGCCGAGCCCGCGGACCAGGCCGCGGGGCCGCCAGTAGCCGCTCATGGCCGCGGTGAGGGACAGGTCGTAGCGGTACAGGTGGGTGGGCTGGTTGGTCACCGACATCGGCTCGTTGGTGACCGTCGAGCCGAAGGTGGTCTCCGCCTCCCACTGCCACCCCTGGCGCGCGCCCAGGGTCAGCCCGAGCGTGTTCCGGCGCAGACCCGCGACGTCGTCGACGTTGTTGTCGCGGCCCGACAGCGTCCCCTCGAAGCCCAGGTCCAGGCCTCGTCTGGCGCTCGTCTGGCCGTCGAGCCGGTCGTTGCCCAGGGCGCTGAAGCGCATTCCCTCGTCGACGTCCTTGCCCTCGTACCGCCGTCCGGTCAGCGTCCCGTGCACCCGGACGGTGTAGTAGGTCTGTCCGACGGAGTCGGGGTCGGTGAGTCTGATCGGCAGGCCGATCGTGGTCAGCGCCTCCAGGTTCGCGGTGACGTTCTGCTGGGACAGCACGCCGAGGACCTGCAGGGTGTTCTGGAGCGCGATCCGGTACTTGACGGGATCGGTCCACCGGGGCGGCACGGGCAGGCTCCGGGCCGCCTGGAGCACCTGGTCGGGCCGGTGCGTGAGCAGGTCGCCCAGGCGGGCGCGCCAGCCCTTCGGCAGGTTCGGCGGCAGCAGTTGGTCGAGGGGCACCACCAGTCCTCGGTTCAGGTGCGAGATGGCGTCCACCACACCGTCGGCGAACGCGTCCAGCAGGGTGCGGCCGACGCCGTCCGCCGTGTCCGGGGTGACCCGGGTGCGCAGGCCGTCGTCGAAGGCGAACTCCTTCACCCGGTGCATGCCCAGGGTGCGCGGGCGGTCCACGGTCAGATAGGCCGGCACGAGCGGCGGGGCGGCGCCGTTGCGCAGGGCGAGTGTGGTCCCGTCGTCCCATCCGGCCAGCCGCCGCGCCTCGGAGCTGGTCATCCGGTCCAGGCTCCAGGTGAGGAAGCGCGTCGGCGGTGCGTTGTCACCGGCCCGTCGCACCCGCACCGACTTCACGACCAGGTAGAGCGCGGTCTTGGGGCCCTTCACCTGTCCGGCCGACTTCAGGGTGCCGGCCGCGCCGAGTCCGACCGACCAGGTCTTCGCGTACGTGTACTGGGCGGTCGGTCCGAACTGGAGCCGCAGGTCGAAGGGGGCCGTGCCGGGGTCGGCGAAGTTGAAGGCGGGTCCGGCGACGGCCTGCAGCAGCAGGCTCCTGCCCTGGGCCCGGCTGCGCTCGCTGCGGACCGTCGAGGTGTTGATGTCCCGCATCTCGGCCTGGTCGGTCTCGCCGACGAGCACCGCCGCCCGCGGGATCAGTTCCTCCACCACGAAGACGCCCAGCGGTGACTTCTTCTTGTCGTCGGCGAACAGCGGCGGGGTGGTGATGCGGCCGCGCGCCATCGTGCCGCCGTGCCGCTGGAAGCTGTCGCCCGAGAAGAAGACGTCCAGCTCGGTGTAGGCCGAGCTGCCGGGGAGGGCTCCGATCTGTCCGGCCGCCCAGTCGCGGATCGCCGTGACGGGGCCGAACCCCTCGATGCGGACGAAGCGGTACTGGGAGTCGCGGTCCAGGGTGATCGACCGTGGGATCCGGCCCGGCTTCGGGATCTTCGTGACGCTGTCGGGCAGGCGGACCATGAGGCCCTTGCGGATGCCGAAGGCGAACCGGGCGGCCGCGGCCGGGTCGGTGCCGGTGCCGGTGCCGGTGCCGGTGCCGGTGACAATGCCGGTCACGACCCGTCCGGCGGTGTCGGTGACACGCATTTCGTAGTGGATGTCGTCCAGGTACGACCGGGACTTGTCCAGTGTGCGGGTCTCCATCTGGTTCATCCGCTGGTCGGTCAGGGTGTAACCGACCTTGTTGATGAAGCCGAACCGCAGGGCGAGACGGCCGAAGCCGCCGAACGCCGCGGTGCTCGCCGGGCCGATCGGTCCGCCGAGGCCGTACTGGGAGTTGGCCTGCATGTTCTTGGTCAGCCCGAAGGTCGCGGCCGCCCGGTGCATGCTGTCGATCTTCGTCGAGTCACCGATGCCGTCGTCGAACGGGGCCCAGTTGCCGTGGTGACGCGCTCTGACCCACAGGACGCGCCTTTTTCCGTCCGCGTTGACGTACGGGAAGGGGCGCCCCTCGCCGTCCGCCAGTGTCTTCGGCTTGTCCCGGAGCGTCCGCCGGACGTCGTCCAGCAGCCGTGCGTCGTCCGCGGGCCGGGCGTCCGGCCGGCTCCGCAGTTCGCGGTCGATGGCGTCCAGGGCCTGTTCGACGCCGCGCAGGACGACCGTGCTCTGTCCGAACGTGCTCGGACTGGCGAGGAGTTGTTCGAGCTCGGCGGCGGTGAGGTGGGGCGGCAGCAGCGACTGGAGGTCGTCGACGTACGGGGGCATCTGCCGGCCGTCCGCGAACCGGGCAGGGGTGCGGCGTCTCCGTGCGGGCGGCGCCATGACGGGGTCGAGCCGCGGACTGTCCGGCGAGGGCGGATCCGCCTCGGGGGGCTTCGAAGCGGGGTTCACCGTCAGGTCCGGCTCGCCGGACGGGGTGCCGGCCGCGAGCGTGGTGACCGGTGCGTTCGCCGAGGGCTGGGCGCCCGGCCGGACGACCGACCAGTCCTGGGCCCACTGACGCCGGCCGTCCGCGACCGGGAGCAGGGCGAGGACGTGCGGCCTCGACGGGTCGTTCTGCGGGAGCAGGCCCACCGCACCCGGTGAGGTCCATACGCCACGTCCGGTCCCGGTGCTGAGGACGCTCGCGTTCCGCGGTGCCGGCTGTGCCACGGACGTGGTGGGCGGGGTGGCGAGGACGATGTCGGCGGTTCCCGGGCGTGCGTTCAACCCCGGGTCCCGCGCCAGCAGCTCGGTGACCTCCTCGTACGGCACCCGGACACGGAGTCCGCCAGGCAGGTTCATGGTCAGATGGTCCGGACCGGTCTCGCCCCACACCAGGTACGGCGTGGGCCTGGTGGTGTCGGCGGTCCACGGCATCCTCGCGTTGCGCATGGGGCGGTGGCCGCCGTCCGGGGTCGCCGCCATGACGAGGGCGCTGTCGACGTCCACCGTCGCGACGGACGAGCCCCGCACCCAATGGCGGCCGGCCGGGGCCCCGTTGTCGTCGAACAGCATGCTGTCCGGGGAGAGGGCTCCCAGCGACTCCAGGTGGAAGGCGGCCAGTTCGGTCGGGTTGTCCAGGTCCACACCGGCCGCCGCCGCCCCCCGCACCAGGTCGAGGAGGTCGGGCAGCCTGGCCGGGTCGGGCCGGTCCAGGTGCAGCAGTCGGGCAGTGAGTGCGGCCGGGTCGGGGGTCCTGCTCTCCCACTCCAGGGTCTTCACGGTCGCCCAGAACAGCCGGGCCCGCTCCGGCGCCCCGATGACCGCCAGGTCCGGGTCCAGATCCAGGAGCTGGGCGGCCTCGTCGTTCGCTTCCTGGTCGGTGAGACCGGCCAGCCCCTCGGCCACGTTGGTCACGTGCGGCAGGGTCACGAAGTCGGTGAGTGCGGCGCCCGGATTCAGGCGCACCACGTCCGCGGCCCTGGCCAACAGGTCCCGGTAGGCGTCGGGTACCGGCTCGCCGTCCACCTCGGCGTGTTGTGTCGCGCGGATCTCGCGGGCCGCGCGCTCGAACAGGTCCAGGCTGAACGGCACGTTGTCGCGCAGCACCGGATCGGCGTGCCGCATGATCTCGAACGCGCCGATGGCTTCCAGGAGTTCGCCATAGCGGCTGTCGTCCTCGACGGCCACCCCGAACGTCAGACGCAGTGCGCGCACCAGCCGCAGCGTCCGCTCACGGACGGCCTCCGGAGCCGGCCCCACCGGGTCGGTGTGCAGGCCCGCCGCGCGGGCGCGGTCGTCGAGCAGGGTGCCCGTGGGTTCCGGCCGGTGCTCCACCCACCTGCCGCGCCGCCCCCGCGCGTCCGTTCTCATGTGGTGGACGACCTTGCCGTCCCGCCGGGCGAAGCCGAGCACGTGGGTGCCGCCGTACACGGTGCGCCCGGTCTCGTTGGCGACGTGCTGGCTCTCGCTGACGACCGCCAGGGGGTCGGGGACGAACAGGTCGTGAACGCCCCGGCGCGTGCGGAGCAGGCCCGGCGGTGCCGCGCTGAAGCACGCCTCCATCACCACGGCGTGGTCCTCGGGGAGCCGTGCCAGGCTCGGGCGCCGCTTGAGCATCCCGCCGGTCCGCTCCTGCCGGGAGCGGTGGTTCGGGTTCGACCGGGTCGGCAGATGGGTCTCGCCCGGCAGGCCGTGCGCGGCGAAGACGTACACGGGTTTGCCGGCGAACGGTACGGGCTGGTCGTCCTTGGTCCACTCCCCGGACAACGGGTTGTGGTGGTAGAGGTCCGTCGCCGTCGTCGCGTGCCGGATGTCCTCGAGCACCCACACGTTCTCGGTGTCCCGGAAGACGCCCCTGCCGATCGGTCCCCGGTCCGTGACGATGGTGTGGGACAGCGTCTCCTGTTCCCAGAACGGGGCGTTCGCGGACTCCGCGGGGCCGAGCACCTGTCCGGGCGCACTGCGGATCCAGGCGGTCCGCAGCCTGCCCGGGCCGCCGCGCAGGGACACCACGTGCGGGAGGGAGGGGTCCTGCTGAGCGGTCACGTCCACGCCGCCGTCGGCCGACCACACGTCCCTGCCGGTCCGGTCCGCGGCCCGGCGCGGCAGCTCCAGACCGCGGGCACCGGCGCCGGGGATCAGCAGCACCACGGGGACGCCCGCGGGGATTCCGGCCAGTTCCGGGTCGAGGGCGAGCAGTTCGGCGAAGACGTCGAGCGGTGCCTGGCGCGGGGCGCCGTCGAAGCCGCGTACGACGACGTGTTCGTGGTTGCCGTCCGCCCTCACGACGTACGGTTCCGGCTCACCGGGGCGGTGCCAGGGCGCGGGGCGCACATCGGCGCTGCCCAGACCGCCGTCCGACTGGGGCTCCGTCCTCCCGGTGTTCGTCAGGTCCAGGCCGGGGAGGTGGCCGGTGGTCCAGTCGCGGCCCCGGACACGGCCGTCCGGGGTGGTCATGGTGTGGGTCGGTGACAGCACGCCCTGGCGCTGGAGGTGGAGCGCGGCCAGGGCGGCCAGGCTGCCCGCCGACTGCGCCGCCTCTGCCGTGACCAGCCCCAGCAGCCTGCCGCGCTGCGCGTCGGTGACCGGACCGGCGAGGTCCAGGAGCAGTACCCGGCGGGCCACGGCGTCGAGGTCGAGGGGGCCGTGCTCCAGCAGCGGGTCCAGCAGCGGGTCGGCCCGGCGGAGCCGGTCGAGGCGCGCGAGTCCGTCGCGGAGGACGGGGTACCGGGAGTCCGACAGGATGCCGGGGCCGTAGAGGTCCGCCAGCAGCTCCCGGTACCGGATCTCCTCGGCGGCCGTCACCCGGCCGGTCTCGGCGGGGTCCCCGAACAGGTCGTCGTCGAGGCGGTCCGGCAGCGGTAGGTCCGGCAGCGGTACGTCCATGCTCTCGGCCGTCCCCGAGTCACGCCGGCTCGCGGCCGCGTCCCCGTCCCCGTCCCGGTCGGCGAACGTGACGTCGTCCGCTCCGGTGCCGCCGGCCGGGACACGGGTGCCCACCGCGGTGGGGTCGCCGGGCCGGACGGCCGACCAGTCGGCGGCCGCCGGACGGCCCGGCGCGGTGGGCAGCAGGGTGGGAACGTACGGCCGGGACGGCCCGGTACCGGCCAGCGCCACACTGCCCTGCGAGGCCCATACGGCCCGCCCGGTGCCGGCGCTGATGACGGTCCGGGGATCGGCGGCGGGGGTGGGGCCGGTGGACGGGCCGGTGGCGGGGGCCGCCTTCGAGACCGCCAGGACGATGTCCGTGCCGTCCGTCGGGAGGGTGTTGAGCACCGGGTCGAGCGCCAGCAGCTCGGCGATCTCCGCGTACGGCACCCGGGCGCGGAATCCCCCAGGCAGGTTCATGAGCAGGTGGTCCGGGCCGCCTCCGGCCCACACCGTGTAGGCGGCGGGGCCGCCCGGCGTGCTCCACGGCGCTCGTTCCTGGCTCACCGGCTGGTAGCCGCCGCCCGGCTTCGGGGCGGCGACGACGACGCGGTCGGTCAGCATCGTCGCGCTCGGCGGGGCCTGCGCCCAGCGGCGGCCGACCGGCGCGCCGCCCGCGTCGCGGAGCTGGGTCTCGGGCGAGAGGGCTCCGAGGGTTTCCAGATGGAAGGCGCCGAGTTCGGTCGGGTTGTCCACGTCGACGCCGACGGCCGCCGCCTGGGCGACCAGGTCGAGCAGGTCGGGGCGCCGCGACGGGTCCGGCTGTTCCAGGTGCAGGACCCGGCCGGTGAGGGCGTCCGGGTCGGGGGTCCGGCTCTCCCACTCCAGGGCCTTCACCGTCGCCCAGAACAGCCGGGCCCGATCGAGGTCCCCGACGGCCGCCGGGCCGCCGTCGAGCCGCAGGACGCGAGCGGCCTCGGCGTCCAGGTCCTGCTCCGGGAGGCCGCCCAGCCGCCGCGCGGCGGCGGTGACATGGGGCAGGGCGACGAAGTCGGAGAGCACGGTGTCCGGTTGCCCGCGTACGGCGTCGACGGCCCGGGTGAGCAGGTCACGGTAGGCGTCGGTGCCCGGACCGCCCTGCTGGTTCGCGTGGGCGGCGCGTTCGAACAGGTCCATGGAGAACGGGCCGAGGTCGCGCAGGACCGGGTCGGCCGCCCGCATGGTCTCCAGCGCGCCGATACCGGCGAGGAGATCGCCGTACCGGCTGTCGTCCTCGATCGCCGCGCCGAAGGCCAGCCGCAGCGCGCGGACCAGCCGCAGCGTCCGTTCCCGGGTCCCGTCGGACACCGGCCGCGCCGGATCGGTGTGCAGGCCCGCCGCGCGGGCGCGGTCGTCGAGCAGGGCGCCGGTGGGCTCCGGCCGGTGCTCCACCCACCTGCCGCGCCGTCCCCGTGAGTCCGTGTAGAGGCGGTGGACGAACTTCCCGTCCGGCAGCGTCGCGAAGCTGACCATGTGGGTGCCGCCGTACGCCGTGCGGCCGGTCTCGTTGGCGACGTGCTGGCTCTCGCTGACGACCGCCAGGGGGTCGGGGACGAAGGTGTCGTCGACGCCCCGGCGGGTACGGACCACGCCCGGCGGCTTCGCGCTCGAACACGCCTCCATCAGCACGGCATGGTCCTGGGGGAGCTGCGCCAGGCTCGGACGCCGCTTGAGCATCCCGCCGGTCTCCCGCTGCCGGGTGTGGTGCCGCGGGTCCGTCGTGGTCGGTACCCGGGTCGCGCCGGGCCGGGCGTGGGCGCCGAAGACGTACACGGGCCTGCCGGCGAACGGAACGGGTTCGTCGTCCTTGGCCGACTCCCCGGTGGCCGGGTCGTAGTGCCACAGCTCCGACGACTCCGTCGCGAGCCGCAGCGCCGCGATCCGGCGCGGGGCCTCGGACTCCTCGAACACTCCTCTGCCGATGGTGGCGCCCCGGTCGGTGACGACACTGTGCGAGCGCACGTCGCGCTCCCAGTCCGGCACGTTCTCGCGCTCCGCCGGGTCGAGCACCTGGCCGGGGGTGCTGCGGATCCAGTCGGCGCGCGGCAGCCCCTCCCCGTACAGCAGGGAGACGACGTACGGCTGTGACGGGTCCCGCTGCGGGGAGACCTTCACGGTGCCGTTGGCCGACCAGACCTCCCTGCCGACCCGGTCCGCCGCCCGGCGCGGGAGGTCCAGGCCGCGGGCACCGGCGTCGGGGACGAGCAGCACCACGGGGGTGCCCGGGTCCAGCCCGGCCAGCCGGGGGTCGCGGGCCAGCAGTTCGGCGAACACGTCGAGGGGCACCTGGCGCGGGGCGCCGTCGAAGCCGCGTACGACGATCCGTTCGTGGTCGCCCTCCGCCATCACGACGTACGGCTTCGGATCGCCGGGCCGGTACCAGGGCGCGGGCCGGACGTCGCCGCGGCCCAGGGTGCCGTCGGGCTGCCGGGCGACCTTCCCCACCTCGGTGAGGTCGAGGTCGGGAATCGCGGCGTTCGTCCAGTTGCGGCCCCGGACACCGCCGCCGTCGGCGGTCAGCGTGCGGGTGGGAGACAGTACGCCACGGAGCTCCAGGTGGAAGGCGGCCAGGGCGGCCAGGCTGCCCGCCGACTCCACCGCCGGGTCCATCACCACCCGGAACAGTTCGCCGCGCTGCGCATCGGTCACCGCGGCTGCGGGGTCCAGGAGCAGCACCCGGCGGGTCAGGTGGTCCAGGTCGAACGGGGCGTTCCGGAGCGCGGGATCGGCCTGCCGGAGCCGGTCGAGGTGCGTCAGGGCGTCGCGGAGGGCGGGGTGGAGGGGGTTCGCCGTGATTCCGGGACCGAACACGTCCGTCAGCAGTCGGTCGTACAGCGCCTCGGAGGCCGGGGCCGGCTCGACGTCCGACTCGGGCTCGGAGGCGTCCTGGTCGTCCTCCCAGTCCATGATCATGTCGACCGAGTCGGGGGAACCCGGCTCGGAGGAGTCCCCGGTCGGGATGTCGGCCGGCGCCGGGGAGCTGAGCGGCGTCTCGTCGACGGCGACGGGCCGGGTGTGCGGCCCCTCCTGGGAGACGGCCGGGGCCGGCTCCGCCGGGCTGTCGCCGGTGACCGGCAGGTCCTCGGACTCGGTCCGCACGGGCCGGTAGGGCGGCGGGACGTCCGAGGTGGTCCGGGTCTCGGTCTTCGGCGCCGTGGAGGACGGCTGGGACTGCCCGGACTCCCCCGGCTCGGGAGTACGGACGTCGTCCGGGGCGACCGGGTCCGGGTCCGACGGCTCCGCGGTGACCGCCGGGTCGCCGGACGGCGTGGTCTGGGGCCGTTGCTGCGGGACGGCGTTCGGTGAGGCCTGCCCGGGGGATGCGGTGGCCGGCGTGGCGGGTGCGGTGTGGGTCGCCAGGGGCGCCTGTGGGATCGGCTGTTGCTGCTGCCCGTCGGCGGCGGGCCGGACCGTGACGTCGTCTTCCGCCGACCGCTGTCGTTCGCTCGCGTCCGGTGTGAAGCCGCTGCCGGCCGTCCGGCTCGGGACCGGGTCCGGGACGGAGGAGCCGACGGTGGCGGTCCTGTTCACCGGCGGGGCGCTGTCCGCGTCGGCGGACCACGCCGTCCCCGGGTTCCCGGTCACCGACGGGTCGAGGGCCGAGAAGACGGTGTCGGTGTCGGTGCCCGGGTCGTCCACGAGGGAGTCCCGGTAGGGATCCTGGTACGCGTCCGGCTCGGGAGTGGAGTACGACGACTTGCCCGCGCCCGTCGCCCCCGCGAGTCCGTACACGTCGGCACTGCCGCCGACGCCGTCGACACCGGTGTCCGTGTACGGGGCGTCGTAGGTGTTCCGGTATGTGCTGCCGTTGCCGTACGTGTCGTACCGGTGCTCGTAGCCGTACCGGTTGGTGCTTCCGCTGCCGTTCCCGTGCCGGTTTCCGCCGCCGGGCAGGTGGTTGACGCCGTCGGGGCCGAAGTCGAGTTTCTGGAAGAACTTGTTGTTCAGCCATTTCCCGCCGAGTTCCACGCCGCCCGACGCCGCTTCGAAGACGAGGCCGCTGAGTCCGGCGCTGAGGAACGTACCGGGGTTCAGTGTGAACGTGCCCAGGAAGATCAGGCCGGTGAAAGCCTCCGCGAAGGTCTCCGCCTGGCCCTCGTTGAGGAAGGTGAGCGGAAGGTCGAACGCCTCCTTCCACGTGTGGTTGTTCTTGAAGAGGTTGCGGACGATCCGGCCGCTGAACCCGGAGAACAGGCCGCCGAACAGCCCCGCGAAGGCGCCGGCGACCGCCGACTGGCCGATGTCCGTCCAGTCGAACTTCTTGCGCCGCCGATCCGGGTCGTCCGGCGCGGTCATGGAGATGAGCTGCGCGGCGAACGAGACGAACGCCTCCTCGATCGCCTCCATCAGCACCGACAGCGGTGTGGGGACGGCGTGTCCCAGCCGCTGCAGGATCAGCAGGATGGCGAGCGCGCTGCGGGCCTTCTGGACGGCGATCTCGGTGAGCGACGTACCGCCGGTGAAGACCGCCAGCGCGGCGATCAGAGCCAGTTCGATGTTCATCAGGATGAACTCGAGGAGGATCTGGTACTTCGCCTCGGACAGCTTGATCGAGCGGTCCACCTGCTGGGCGCCGATCTTCCGGAGCTCGTCGGAGAACTTCTGCAGGTGGTTCTGGCCGTTGTCGTCGACGAAGGTCCTCATCGCGGCGACGAACTCGTTCGCGATCCGCGGCGGGAGCGAGTTCCCGGCGGTGGAGATCGCCCCCTTCATCGCGTCGGACAGGTCCTGGACGTCGTCCGCCAGCCGTTTGTAGGGGTTACGGCTGGCGAAGCCCAGGTCCTCGTTGCCGGTGGCGACGTTCGCGCCCACCCAGACCTCGATGAACTCCCGCAGGCCGGGCGGGAACATGATGGCCATTCAGCGCCTGTTCCCGCTCCCCGAGCCCTGGGACTCGATGTCGTCCACCGCCTGCTTCTGCGGCCGCTGCACGTGGTCGGCCTCCGCGGCGACCGCGTCGACCAGCGCCATGAACCCGCTGGTGATGGCCAGGACCGTGTCCGCCACCTGCCGGCGTTCCCGCCGGACCTGCTCGCCGACCGCGTCGGCGAAGTCGTCGTCGCCGCCCTCCTGGCCCCACCAGCCCGTGTACGCGTCGCAGCCGGTCTCGAAGCGGGGCAGCATCTCGTCGCCGTAGCGGACGGCGTCGGCGAGGTACCTGGACCCCTGCAGAATCGCCTGGATGTCGGCGGAATACTGGCCGGCCACGGTTACGCGCCCTCCTGTCGTCCGATGTCCGTGCCACGAGCCGCCCGGTGCGGGGGTGCGGGATCCTCGTCGTCCTCGACGATCTCGTCGCGGAGCCTGCTCATCGCCGTGGGCCCCTCCGCCACGGCGGTCTCACTGAGCAGCGTGCCGAAGACGGACTCCCAGTCGACGCCCATCCGCTCCGGGGCGAAGCCGCGGGCGGTCATCCTGGTGAGCGGGTCGAGGGTGGCGACGACCCGGCGGGCCATCTCGGCCCGCGCCTTGTCCGCGGCCTCCATCACCGCCGCGGAAAGCTGGGCGGCTGCCATGGTCCGGTACTTGCCGTCGAGGAACTCCACGCTGGTCAGCTCCCCCTTCGCGCCGACGGACACCCGGACCGACCGGTCCGCCGAACGCGCGGTGACCGACGCAGCGTCCAGCTTGGCCCGTGCCGAGGCCGCGGCCTGCTCCGCGGCCCTGAGGTGGGCCATCGCCTGGGCCACTCGGTCCTCCATCGGCTGACTCATTCCGGTCCCCTTTCCCTCAGCGGCCCAGCGCCTGCGGAGCACCGCCCTCGTCGGTGCCCCAGACGTCCTCGTCCTCGGCGAGCCAGGTGGTCCGCTCCCGGTCTCCGCTCTCCGTCTGCGGCCTGCCCTCGCCCGCCCCGCCCATGGCTCCCATCGGCGGCATGAAGGGCATGCTGCTGCTGGTCTGCGTCGCCCTGGGGACCACGCGGTGTTCCTCGTCGTCGACGGCCCGTGCGGCGGCGGACGTCCGGCCCGACCGGCCGATCGCGGGCTCGATGACGGTCCTGGTGCGCTCGCCCGAGTTGCCGCCGGCCTCGCCGCCGGCACCGCGCATCATCGGCGGGTACATCCCCGGGGATCCGGTGCCGGAGCCGTCGGCCGAGGCGCTCGTCAGGGCGTCGCCGCTCTGCGGACGTCCGAGCGCCGAGGCCAGGTCGTCCTGGCTGTAGAGGTTGTCGCTGAACGCGGAGGAATAGGCGGAGCCGACAGAGCCCGCGGAGCCGCCCGTGTTGTAGGCGGAGAGGTCGGGGGGCTCGGGCAGATCGGCGATGCGCCGGCGGATCTGCTCGTCGATGTCGTTCCCGTCGGCGCCGATCCGGTCGTACTCGGCCTGGATGTCGGCCATGCGCCGGTCGTAGTCGGCCTTGGCGTCCTTGCGCGCCTGCTCGGCCTCGGTGCGTGCTTCCTGCCGGTCGGCCTGGGCGTCGGCCTTCGCCCGGTCGTAGTCACTCTTGGCCTGGGCCTCGTCGGCGTCCGCCCGTTCGACGGCTTTCTGTTCGGCGGCGTCGATCTGGGCGATCCGGTGGTCGTACTTATCCCGGGCCTCGCCCTTGTCGGCGCCGGCGGCCACCTCACGCTCGTACTCCCGGCGCGCCTCAGCCCGTTCCTGTTCGGCGTTCGCCCGCGCCTGGTCCCGCTGGTCCTGCGCGTCGGCCTTCTGCTGCTCGTACTCCTGCTTCGCGGCCGCCTCCTGGCGGTCGGCTTGCTGGAGCGCGGCGTCGCGCTCGGCGCGTGCCTCGGCCTTCTGCTGCTCGTAGTCGGCCTGTGCGTCGGCCTTGGCGTTCTGGGCGTCCAGCCTGGCCTGCTGTTTGTCCTGCACCGCCGCGCGGCGGGCCTCCTCCTGCTGCGCCTCCGCGGTGGCCTTGGCGTCGGCCTTCTCCTTCTCCGCCTCCGCCTTCGCGGCCTCCTGCTCGCGCTCCGCCTCAGCCTTCGCCTGAGCCTGTTCCTGCTTGGCGGCTTCCTTCTCGGCGGCGGCCTCCGCCTTCGCCGCGTCCTGCTCGGCCTTGGCTTCGGCGCGGTCGGCTTCGGCCTGGGCGGCGGCCCGCTCCCGTTCCTTCTTCGCCTCGTCCTGCGCCTTCTGGTTCTGCGCCAGGGCCAACGCCTGCTGCTCGGCCGCCGCCTGCTTGGCGTCGGCCTTCTCCTTCTCCTGCTCGGCCTTGGCCTGCGTCTTCTCCTGCTCGGCCTCCGCCTTGGCGGCCGCCTGCTCGGCCTTGGCTTCGGCCTTTTC
>NZ_JBVIIE010000038.1:41077-51447 GCF_055569945.1 Streptomyces sp. NPDC031340 | reverse complement strand
TCCTTCTCCTGCTCCGCCTTGGCTTCGGCCTTCTCCTTCTCCGCCTCCGCCTTCGCGGCCGCCTGCTCGGCCTTGGCCTCCGCCTTCTCCTTCTCCTGCTCCGCCTTGGCTTCGGCCTTCTCCTTCTCCGCCTCCGCCTTCGCGGCCGCCTGCTCGGCCTTGGCCTCCGCCTTCTCCTTCTCCCGCTCGGCCTTGGCTTCGGCCTTCTCCTTCTCCGCCTCCGCCTTCGCGGCCGCCGCCTCCGCCTTCGCCTTCTTCTTCTCCGCATCGGCCTCCACCTTGGCGGAGATCTCGGAGAGGGGACGGTCGTCCCTGTCGGTGATGCTGGTGTCGAACGCCTTCTCGGCTGCCTTGAACGCCTTGTGGATCTCGACGATGGCTTCGGCGCCCGCCGTACTGAGCCAGTCCTGCACGGACTGCTCCCACCGGCGCACCGCTTCGTCGGCGATCGCCTTCCACGTGGTCATGTCGCTCGGTCTGCCGTACGACTTGCCCTCGATGACGATCTCGTTCCGGAAACCGGCCGTCGACACGACGTAGTTGTGCCAGGAGGTGTACTGACCGGAGCCGCTGGACACCGTGTTGATGTCCGTCTTGTCGTACTGGGTGTCGAAGAGGGTCAGCCGGGCGTTCTGCAGCATGTCGTACAGCCAGCGCTGCGGATTGCTCTCGGCCTTCCAGGCATCCCAGGCGTCGTAGAGCTTCTGCGCCTGGGCGAGCAGAACGTGCTGGGCCGCCGCCAGCGCCCGGGCCGGCCCGGAGGTCACGGTCACGTCGTCGATGGTGACCGCGGTGTCCTCGCCGCCCTTGCCGTTGAGCTGGTCGGCATACCCCTTGTAGTTCCGGGCCAGTTTGTGGATGAGCGACTTGAAGATGGCGGCCGACGTGCCGTCCCAGGAGTCACTGCCCTCTCCGATGTCCTCGGTGTCCCACTTGCCCACGGTGGTCGCGCTGTTCTCGAAGAACGCGACCACCCGGTCGAAGGCCTTGGCCGTGTCCGTGAAGGTGCGCAGGTCGACGTAGTCGGCGTCGTTCACCGGGTAGCCGCGGTTCGTGAACCCGTGGGTCGTGTAGGGCCACATGACGAGCTGCGAGAGGGCGGCCTTGGAGCCGTAGACATACCGGACCAGCGCGTTGGTGTTCCAGTCGAGGTTCTCGCCCTCTTTGTTCCAGCCGCCCTTGTCCTTCAGGCGCTCGCTGGTCTTCGAGTAGTCCGGGATCACGTCGTCCCCGCTCGGCGGCCAGTCCTGGCCGGACGCGAGAAAGGTGATGTAGGCGCGGTACCGGTAGAGGTTCTTCCCCGCGGACACTTCCTGGGAGTCGTCGCTGGGGCGGTAGAACGGGATGGTGTAGTCGGTGTTGTGCGTCTTCCAACCGCTCGGGGACAGAAAACCCGACGAGTACTCCGGACCGCCGTCCTTGTCCAGCCGGACGTGTATCAGCGGGATGCCGTCGTTGCCCTTCAGGTCGTCGAACAACGTCTTCCGCTCCGGCAGGACATAGCCGGTGAGCATGTCAACTGCTTTTTTCCAGTTGTCGTTGTTGTTGTCCTCGGGGTTGGCCATCGCCGAAATCCGCTACTCTTCCTTTTTGCTGGCGCCCTTGTTACCGAGATCGCTGTCGACGTCCTCGAAGAGGTCCATGAAATCGTCTGCGGTGATGTTCTCGAGATTCTTGCCCTGAGCCTTGGCGAGTTCGTCGATCGTTTCCCACAACGCCTGTTCGAGGTCCTCGAAGAGGATCGTCTGGTCCTCCAGGATGCGCACGACTTCGCCCGCACCCGTCTGGATCACCTTGTTCAGGGCGTCCCCGCCGGCGGCGCTGTTCTGGCCGGCCATGAGACCGACGACGAGCGGCTTCGAGGCGTCGATCGTCGTGGTCGAGATGCTGTCCGCGATGAACGAGATCGCCGGCCCGGCGGTCGGGCTGTCCTTGAGGATGTTCTCCAGCTCCGTGCGGAAACCGTCGATCTGGTTGTTGATGAAATTCTTCAGGAATGTGCTGTCAAGGACCGTGACGGCCATGTGATCACCCTTCCATCACCGGGCCGGCGTCAGCGGCTGCCGATCCGGATGTCGCCCCACCGCTGCGACAGGTTCTGCTCCGTGTACCGGTAGTTGGCGGAGATGTCGGTGAGCAGACTGGAATGGTTGGCGAGCAGGTTCTTGATGTTCTGGACAGCGTTGTCCCATTTCGTCTGGACCTCGTTGTAGACGTCCTTGTCGTCACCGATCCAGCTGTTCTTGAGTTCGGCCAGTTCCATCTCGAGGTTGGACAGAATGCTCATGATCGCCTGGGACTGGCCGACCATGTCGTCCGCCGCACCTTCGGCGTGGTTGTAGTCGACGTAGATATAGCCGTCGGAGAAGTCCATCAGAGTCCTCGATTCACCGGAATAGCGAGAAGAGTCGGGGAGCCGGTGGCCGGCGCCGGCGTGCCGGGGTCAGTTCCCCGACGTGTGCGTGCCGTTGAGCTCGTCGAAGACCGAAGTGGAGCGCGAGTACTCCGCGTCGATCGCGTCGTTGCTGGATCCCTGCACCATCCCGTGTTCCCGGAGGGTGCCGTTGAGCTCGTCGACCATCCGGTCCAGGTTGATCAGGATGGTGTCGACGTGCTCGTCCCACTGCTCCAGCAACTTCTTGTATTTGCCGCCGTCCACGCCCCCGTAATTCGAGGCCAGCGTGTGCGACGTGGACTGCACGTCCTGCTGACAACGCTGAACACCGGAGAAGGCTTGCTCCAGAGCCATGATCCCATTACGGGTCGCGCGCTCTTCGGACTGCTGCATGGCCATGAGGAATCTCCCTGTTCGGCGGAACTCACCGGGCTGTGGCCCCCATGTCACCCTGCGGGCAGACAGAGTGCCCCTGCGATCACGAGTGACTCACGGGGTCATGGGATGGCCAGATGTTATGCAACCCGCAACTACTTTGGCAATTATCCCCGGAACACCCGAGTCCCCTTCCGGGAAGCTCAATTGAGCAATGGCACGGAATTCACGCCGCTCAAGTGAGCGGCGCGGTGGATCCCGTAGGACAAATTCGGGCATCGGCGCCACCCGCGAACCTCCGCCGGTGTGCGGCTCGATTGTGGGGTAACCACGCGTATGCCGAGTATTTCCCTTCCGGACGATCGCCGCGGGGCCCGGTCGCCCCCTCCCGCCCGCTACTGCCCAGGACACCGCAGCGTCACGCGGGCCTCGCCCTCGGTCGCGGCCTCGGGTGTCAGGTCCGGGCCGCTGGGCAGCATGGCCAGCATCGGGGACGGCATCGTCCGCGCCTCGACGCCCTCGTAGCCCAGCGCCTTCACCGCCTGCCGGGACAGCAGCCGGTACTTCACACCGTCGTCCGTCACGAGGTACGTGGTGTCGCCCAGTGCGCTGCCGCTCGCGCTCAACGCCCGGACCAGCGCGCCCTTCCCGGCCCGTACCGCGATGGAGTCGACCTTCAGGCAGCCCGGCTCGGTCTCGGGCGCCGGCGCCTGCACGGCCTCGGGCAGGGCGCCCTCTGGCAGCAGCGCAACGCCCACCCGCACACCGGAGTCGGCGGAGTCGACCTCGGCGCAGGCCACGGAACGAGTGGCGACGGCGACCGCCTTCGGCGGCTTCGCGGGCAGCTTCGCCGCCCACGAGTCGGACTCCCGCGCATCGGGGGCGAGATGCTCCGCCAGGGTGTCCGCGCCGAGCGTCGCCACGGTCGCCGCCTCCCCGCCGTACGCCTTCTGCCGCGTGCGTGGGTCGCCCAGCAGAAGGGTGGCGGCGGTGTCGGTCAGGGGGACGAGACCCTCCCGGGTGAGCAGGTGGTAGCGGGCGGCCGAGCCGGGTATGCCGACCCGGAAGAGCTGTCCGATCCTGGTGCTCCGCCCGGCCAGTTCGGGACCCTCCTCGCCCCGGCCGGGCACGTCGGCGGGTGCCAGATCGGGTCCCAGCGGGAAGGCGTCGAGGAACGCCGCGGACACGGGGCGCGGTGTGACGTCGCCGTACCCGAGCGCCTCGGTCGCCTTCGCCCGCTCGTCCAGGCGCAGCCGGCTGCCCTTCCACAGCAGATACGTCGCGTCGTCCGGGCCCGTGACCAACAGGCCGTCGTCCGCGCCCAGTCGCCTGCCGCCCGGCACGTCCCGCGGGGCCTCGGCGCCGAGGGCGAGGGTCGTGGTCGCCGCGACGACGCCCGTCGTCCGCGGAAGGACGCCGGAGCACACCAGCCACGGATCGCGGTCCAGGTCACCCGTTCCCGGCAGGGCCTCCGGCCCGCCGGGGATGCCGACGGGCGTGCCGTGCGGGGTGCCGGCGAGCGAGGACGTGCCCACCGACGTGACGCCGATGTCTCCGCCGGTGACCAGCCGGGCCGACGCGTAGTTGCGCACCGGGCGCAGCCGCCCGTCCAGGTACAGGTAGCGCGCGCCGGTCTGCTTGTCGACGACCAGGTTCTCCCCCGAGCGCCACGAGTCGTTGCCGCCGGGCCGGATGAGGCCGAAGACGAAGGCGCCGGCGCACACCAGGACGGCGACGATCACACCGGCGGCGGCGCCGCGGTTGGTCCGGCCCAGCGGGCTCTCCGGGGAATCCGGCTCGTCGCGCAGCATGGCCGAGGCCAGCCGCCCCATGATGAAGAGGTGCGCTTGTACTTGGTCGCGTTTGCTGTGCATGTCACCGTTCTCCCGGGTCAGCCGTTGATGCCGCGCAGCAGGCCGTAGACGCCCATCGACCAGAGCGTCAGCGGCAGGATGCTGATGGCGGCGAGTGAGTGCAGCAGCTCGGCCGCGCGTCCCCAGTACGGGACGAGCCGTCGTCCGGGCACGGTCCATGAGGCGATGCTGATCACGGCGGCCAGCCCCAGCACGCCGGCCGTCAGGGTCAGCCGGTCCACCGGAGCGAGGGAGCGCGCGGAGACGAACAGCAGCAGGGCCACGCCCCAGGCCCCGGCGACGGTCAGCGCGAGCCGTTGCCAGACGTTGCCCAGCCCCCGGCTGTGCAACAGCAGGAGGAGGGAGAGCGCCACCACGGTGAAGACTCCGGCGACTCCCGGTTCGGCCATGAGCGCGGCCTGGCAGGGCAGGCACACCAGGCCGATGACACCGTAGAGGGCGGTCATCCAGCCGTCCGCCAGCGCCGACCGGGCGTCGACGTCCGAGGAGGAGTACGGTTCGATGCCCTGCTGGAGCTGCCGGACGTTGGTCGGCAGGGGTGGCATCCGCATGCCGGCCAGCCGGAACGACAGGGACGGGACGAACCCGCCGAACAGCACCACCACGACGGCCACCACGCCGGCCGCCTGTTCCGGCGCCAGCCCCAGGGTGATCAGGGCGGCGCCGAGCGCGCCGGCCGTCGCGACACAGGCCGCGCCGACGAACAGCGCCGGGTTGACGCCGACCGCCGCCAGGGCGAGCACCGCGCCCGCGCCGCCGGCCGCGGACCCCGCCAGCAGCCGTGCGCCGAGGACGGCCTCGCCGTCGGCGCCGCCCAGGTGGCCGCCGGGCAGCAGCCAGCCCGCCAGTGCGAAGTAGGGGGCCGCCATCACGCCGAGCACCGAGCCGGCTCCGGAGTCCCCGACGGCGCGGGAGGCGGCGCCCGCCCCGGCGATCAGCAGCAGTCCGCCCGCCGCTGCGGCAACCGCCCGCATCCAGCCCGGCGTTCCCGGCCAGGCCAGCAGCACGACGCCCAGCGCGAGGGTGGCTGCGGCCAGCCCGCGCAGCAGCCGCCGGCCGGTCTCCGGGCTCCAGCCGTGCGGTCTGCGGCCCATCCCCTCGGCGATGCCGTCGACCAGGTCGTCTATGTGCACCTCGGGCAGCGCCTCGGTGCGCGGCCGCAGGTAAAGCTGCTCTCCGTCCCGCAGCCCGAGGGAGTCCAAGGTACTCTCGGGGTCGAGCGGTGGACCGCCGAGGCGTTGGAGCACCCAACCTCCGTGCTCCAGGCCGGATTCCGCCAGGTCGTCCCCTCCGTAGCCGATCACCGTGGGCAGCAGATCGGCGACGGGGACGTCGGAGGGCACGGCCAGGTCGACGGTCCTGGCCGGAGCACGTACGGTGACGCGGCACAGGCTTGCCGCCTGAATCTCAGTCATGGGTTCGGGTTTCACACTTTCTGGCGGGGCCACGGGATACTCGGTGGCTGGAAGGTGGCAGCGGCACACCGGTCGGTCGCCGAACGCGACGGAAAAGCCGGACGGGGCATGCGCCGACGAGTTTGACCGTACGCCGGGCTTTTCGCAACACCACTCGGGGAGTTCAGCGTCACGGCATCCCTCGGTCATCTTCCCGCCGCCGCCGCACGGAACTCTGAATCTTTACGGAAAAACCCCGCGACGTTCCCGTGGGGTCCCCCCTGGAATTCCTTCCGAAATCATTGAGGAGGACGTTCGTTGAGCGTGATCCTGTTCCGCCGGCCGGCCCGCCGCAAAGGACCGGAAATGCCGTCGGGGGAACTGAGTCTTCAGGAGCCGCCCACGCTTCCCGAAGTCGTGCCGGACAGTTCCGCGGTGTGGACGTATCTGCCGATGGCGCTGATGTCGGTGTCCATGATGCTGATGTTCATGCGGCCGGGGGCGAGCCGGTCCGGTGGGGGGTTCACCTATATCGCGCTCGGTGTGATGGTGATCGCTTCGGCGGGCATGATGCTGGGGCAGGTCATGCGGCGCAACGGCGAGCGCAAGCAGCGGATGAAGGGCGAGCGCCGCGACTACCTGCGGTACCTGCGGCAGACCCGGCGTATGGTGCGGGCGTCCGTCATGGAGCAGCAGCGTGCCCTCGCCTGGCGCCATCCCGAGCCCGACGCGCTGTCGTCGCTGGTGCGCAGCACCCGGCTGTGGGAACGGCGGGCGTCGGACGACGACTTCGCCGAGGTGCGGATGGGCGTGGGCGACCAGCGGCTGGCGCTGAAACTGACGCCGCTGTCGACCAAGCCCGTCGAGGACCTGGAGCCGCTGTCGGCGCACGCGCTGCGCAGCTTCACCCGGGCCTACTCGACCGTCCGGGACCAGCCCGTCGCGATCTACCTGCGGGCTTGGTCGAAGGTGCTGTTCCGCGGGGACGAGGAGCGGATACGGGCTCAGGCACGGGCGCTGCTCGCGCAGTTGGCGGTGTTCCACTCACCCGACGACCTGTGGATCGCGCTGTGCGTCGCGGACGAGCGGCGCTCGGAGTGGGAGTGGGCGAAGTGGCTGCCGCACAGTCTGCACCGGCACGAGGAGGACGGCGCCGGACCGGCCCGCATGATCGCCTCGCACTTCGCCGAGCTGGAGAACCTGCTCGGCGCCGAGTTCCTGGAGCGGCCGGGCGCCGACCCCGACGCGGTCCCGGGACGCGAGGAGCCGTACACGGTCGTCGTGATCGACGGCTGCACGGTGCCGGCGGGACACCGCTTCGACGGGCACGGGTTCCGCAACGCGGTGGTGCTCGACCTCACCGGGGCGCTCACCTGGAAGCCGGGGCGGACCACGCTGCGCCTGGAGGTGGACGACGCCGGGGTGGCGCTGGTGCGCACCGACCGCGACCGCAAGGAGCAGTCGACGGTGCTCGGCCGGCCCGACCGGCTGGGCACGGTGGGCGCGTCGGCGCTCGCCCGGCTGCTGGCGCCGTACCGGATGAGTGTGGGCGGTGACGACTCCAGGCCGCTCGCCGACGATGTCGAGCTGACCTCGCTGCTGAACATCCCCGATCTGCACCGGCACGACCCGGCCACGCTGTGGGAGCGGTCGACCGGCAGTGCCCGGCTGCGGGTGCCGATCGCGGTGAGCGGTGACGGAAGGCCCGTGGAGCTGGACATCAAGGAGTCCGCGCAGGGCGGTACGGGACCGCACGGCATGCTCATCGGCGCCACCGGCTCCGGCAAGAGCGAACTGCTGCGCACGCTGGTGCTGGCGCTGGCGCTGACCAACTCCTCCGAGACGCTGAATTTCGTCCTCGTCGACTTCAAGGGCGGCGCCACCTTCCTCGGCCTCGACGAACTGCCGCACACCTCGGCGGTCATCACCAACCTCGCCGACGAGGTGGCGCTGGTCGCCCGGATGCAGGACGCCCTGCACGGGGAGCTGATCCGGCGGCAGGAGCTGCTGCGCGCCGCCGGGAACTACACCTCCGCGCTGGAGTACGAGAAGGCCCGGCAGTCCGGGGCGCCGCTGCAGCCGCTGCCCAGCCTGTTCGTGGTGGTCGACGAGTTCAGCGAACTGCTGGCCTCGCACCGCGACTTCATGGAGCTGTTCGTGATGATCGGCCGGCTCGGGCGCAGTCTCGGGGTCCATCTGCTGCTGGCCTCGCAGCGGCTGGACGAGGGCCGGATGCACCAGTTGGAGAGCCATCTGTCGTACCGGATCGGTCTGCGGACGTTCTCCGCGATGGAGAGCCGGGGCGTGCTCGGCGTGCCGGACGCGTACGAGCTGCCCGCGCAGCCGGGCGCCGGTTTCCTCAAGAGCGGCGTCGACGCGCTGACCCGGTTCCGCGCCGCGTACGTCTCGGGGCCGTACCAGCGGCGCAGGGCCGTCGTACAGGCGCAGGTGGCGCGTCAGGTGGTGCCGTGGACGGCCGAGTGGGTGGTGCCGCGCGCGCCGGCCGGCCCGGACGCGGCGGCCGAACCCGACGGGCCGGAGGGCGAGGGGGACGGCGGGGAGACGCTGCTGTCGGTGGCGCTCGACCGGCTGCGCGGTTCGGGGCCGCCCGCCCACCAGGTGTGGCTGCCGCCGCTGGGCCGGCCGGCCACCCTGGACCAGATCCTGCCCCCGCTGGCGCCCGATCAGCGATACGGCCTGACCACGGCCGACTGGCCGCTGCGGGGACGGCTCACCGTGCCGGTGGGAGTCGTGGACCGTCCCTTCGACCAGGTACGTGATCTGCTGACCGTGGACCTGTCGGCGGCCGGCGGCCACGTGGCCATCGCCGGGGGCCCGCAGAGCGGCAAGAGCACCCTGCTGCGGACCCTCATCACCGCGCTGGCCCTCACCCACACACCGCGCGAAGTGCAGTTCTACTGCCTGGACTTCGGCGGCGGCACGCTGGCCGCGCTGGACGAGCTGCCGCATATGAGCGGGGTCGCGGCGCGGGTGGACACCGAACGGGTGGGCCGTACGATCGCGGAGGTCACCACGCTGCTCGCCAGGCGTGAGCGGTTCTTCCTGGAGCACGGCATCGACTCCATGGCCACGTACCGCAAGCGGCGCGCGGCGGGAGACTTCCCCGACGAGCCGCACGGTGACGTCTTCCTGGCCATCGACGGCTGGGCCACCGTGCGCCAGGACTTCGACCGGCACATCCCCACCTTCAACGCGCTGGCCGCCCGCGGCCTCAACTACGGGGTCCACCTGCTGATCACCACCGCCCGCTGGGTGGAGCTGTCGTCCTCGGTGCGCGACCAGACCGGGACCCGGCTGGAGCTGCGGATGGGTGATCCGATGGACTCGCAGATCGACTCCCGCAAGGCAGCCACGATTCCGCGCAGCGCGGGGCGGGGACTGACCTCGGACAAGCTGCACTACCTGTCGGCGCTGCCGCGCGTCGACGGCGTCGAGGACGCCGACGACCTCGCGGACGGGGTCGCCGGGCTGGTCGCGGCGATCGGCGAGAACTGGACGGGGCCCACCGCCCCGCGCGTGCGGATGCTGCCGGCGAAGCTGCCGGTGGAGGAACTGCCGGAGCCGGAGGGGGAGAACGGTCTGCGGATCGCCATCGGCCTGGACGAGAACGAACTGGCGCCGGTCTGGCACGACTTCACCGAGAACCCGCATCTGATCGTGGTGGGCGACACGGAGAGCGGCAAGACGAACCTGCTGCGGCTGGTCGCGCGGGGCATCGCCGAGCGGTACACGCCCGCCGAGGCGCGCATCATGACGGTGGACTACCGGCGGGAGCTGGTGGAGAGCGTTCCGGAGGCCTACCGGCTCGGGCACGCCGTGTCCCTGGACATGCTGCGGGAACTGGTGGACGGAGCGGCGCGGGCGGTCAGGCTGCGGGTACCCGGCGAGGACATCGCTCCGTCGCGGATGCGGCTGTGCGACTGGTGGCAGGGGCCGCGGCTGTTCATCCTGGTCGACGACTACGACATGGTGGGCGGCGGGCCGGCGGCGCAGCCGTTCGCTCCGTTGCTGGATCACCTGGCGCTGGGGCACGAGGTGGGGTTGCACCTGGTGGTGGCGCGGTCGTCGGCGGGCGCGGGGCGTGGGCTCAACGAGGCGTTGCTGCGCCGATTGCAAGAGGTCAACACGCCGGGCCTGCTGATGTCGTGTCCGCCGAGCGAGGGGTACCTCTTCGGGAGCGTGAAGGGGCGGGAGCTGATCCCGGGGCGGGGGGGGGGGGGCGCCCCCCCCCAAAACCCCCACGCGCCGAAGGGGAATGCGGCGGACGGGTTATGGTGTCTCCTTGTCCAGAAAGCCCCCCCATACAACAGT
>NZ_JBVIIE010000038.1:0-41067 GCF_055569945.1 Streptomyces sp. NPDC031340 | reverse complement strand
CGAGGGAAAGGGGTCAACACGCCGGTTCGGCGGGTGTGGGGTCCGCGGAGGGGGGGGGGGGTGGGAGGGGGGGGGGGGGGGGGGGGGGGGGGCGGGGGGGGGCCCCCCCCCCCCCCCCGCCGCAAGACCCTGCAGGTGCAGACGGGGCTTGTGGAGGACGCGTTGTGATGTCTCCGTGTCCGGACCGGCTCCCCGTGCGACGGTCCGCCGGCGGTGGGTCCTCGATGCGCTGGGGGAGGCACGGCTGCCGGAGGACCGCGGCGGTGACGGACGGGCCGGCGGGGACGGACGCGGTGGCGATCCCCTCAGGAGGCGGCCGGGGGACGCCAGTTGCGGGTGCGGCCCCGGGGGACGACCGCGGCCACGGCGGCGAGCAGGAGGACCGTCGCCAGGCCGCCGGCCGCGACCGCCAAGGAGCGGTCGCGGGGGGTGGGGTCGGTGGGGTGCGGCATCTGCGCGGGCGCCGGGGTCTGCCCGGCGGGCCTCGTGCGGTCCTGGACGAGGGACAGGGCCGCATACGGGTCGAGGCGGGGCACGTCCGACGGGTAGGCGGTGTCCAGCAGGCGGCGGGCGACCTCGGCCGCCGTGAGGTCGGGGTGGTAGGCGCGGACGAGAGCGGCGGCGCCGGCGACGCCCGCCGCGGCCAGCGAGGCACCGGAACCGATGTAATGGCCGGAGCCCTCGGGGCCGATGCTGACCATCGCGCCGCCGGGCGCGGACAGGTCGGGGTCGTGGGCGGGCGGCGCGTTCTCCTGCCGCGCGCCGTCCGGGCCGAAGTCCACCACGGCGAGCGCGGCGGGCACGGCGGCCGGCCAGTACGGGCCCTCGGGCATCTCGCCGTCGGGCCCCTTCTCCTCGCTGGGCACGGCGTCCGGTGCGGCCGGGGCGACGACCAGCGCGTCCTTCCGGGCGGCATGGGCGACCGCCGCGGTGAGTTCGGCCTTGCCGGTGCGCAGGGCCTGCCCGACGTAGATGACCCGTGCACCGCGGTCCGCCGCCGTCCGTATGCCGGCGGCCACGCGTTCCACGGAGGGCACTCCGCGGTCGTCGGTGCCGGACAGGGCGAGGATCTCCGCCTGCGGGGCGACCCCGCTGATGCCGCTGCCCTTCTCGGGTGCGGCGGCGATCAGGCCGGCGGCGAACGTGCCGTGGCCCACGCAGTCCGCGTCCGCCCCGCCCACGGCCTCCACTCTGCCGGACAGGCTGGGGACGCCGGAGGCGACCCCGGTGTCGACCACCGCGACGGTCACCCCGCCGCCGCGGGAGATCCGCTGGGCCCGGGACAGCCCGAGCGCCGTCTGCGACCAGGCCGCCCCGGCGGCCGTCTGCCCGGAGGCCCCGGTGCACGGGCTGCCCTCGCCGAGCCGGACGGGCAGCGGGGGCAGCAGCGTGGTCCCGGAATCGTCGGCACCGGGGCTCGCCGACGGTGCGGCCGGTGCGGCCGGGACGGCGGGGACGCCGAAGGCCGGCCCGCCCATGACCGGCAGGGCCACGGCGACCGCCAGCACGAGGCCCGCACTCCGGCCTTTCATGATATTCCGCATAGACCGCATGATATGCACACAAGATGCACGGCGCACAACGCCAACTACCGCACGGCACAAGGAGGTTCGAGGCGTGGCACGTCACATACTCACGGTTGGCCCGGAACGGTCGGACGGCTTCCGGACGATCGGTGAGGCACTGTCCCAGGCCCGTACCGGGGCGGTGATCCGGGTCCGTCCCGGCCGCTACGCCGAGAACCTCGTCATCAGGCACCGGGTGACGATCGTCGGCGAGGGCGAGGCGGGCACCGTCGAGCTCTGCCCGCGGGACGGCACCGCCGTCACCCTCATGGCCGACGCCGTGATGATCAGCGCCCTGACTCTCCAGGGCCGCGACAAGGAGGCCGCGGTCGTGGACGTACCGGCCGGTCAGGCCGCCCTCGACGACTGCACCGTGACCGGTGCCGGATGGACGGCGCTGCTGGTTCGCGGCAAGGGTTCACTGGCCGCCCGCGGCTGCCGGATCAGCAACCCCGGCGGCGCCGGGCTCGTCGACTCGTCGGAGTCCGAGAGCGTCGTCGACGGCTGCACGTTCGAGAACTTCGGCACCTCCGCCGTGGTCATCGGCGAGACCGCCGGCCCCCTGGTCCGCGACTGCCGCATCCGCGGCGCGCGGGCCAACGGCGTCCTGGCGAGCGGCGAGGCCCGGGGCACCGTGGAGGGCTGCGACATCTCCGGCACCGACAAGCCCGCCATCGCCCTGGAGGGCCACAGCTCGACCCGGGTGCTGCGGTGCGCCGTGCACCACACCTCGGTGGGCCTGCTGGTGACGAGCATGTCCCGCCCGGAGATCGAGGAGACGTCGTTCGAGTCCGTCTCCCAGAGCGGGATCGTGATCTCCGGCGGGGCCGACCCGATGCTGCGCGGGTGTGTCACCCGGCGCACCAAGCAGAGCGGGCTGCTCGTCCTGGACCGCTCACGCGGGACCCTGGAGCAGTGCTCCTTCCACGGCTCCGCCGAGGCCGCCGTACGGGTCGTCGAGGGCGGCGCCCCCCTGCTGCGGGACACGGTGGTGAGCGACTGCGCCGACACCGCCGGGGCGGTGCAGCTCGCGGACGACTCCAGAGCCGAGTTCGAACGCCTGGAGGTCCTGGACGCGGCCGGCGTCGGCATCTCGGTGCGCTCCGCCGCCGACCCCCTGCTGCGCCACGCCCGGATCACCGGCGCGGGCGGCCACGGCATCGAGTTCACCGACGACGGCCGCGGCCGGCTCGAACACTGCGAGATCCAGTCCGCCGGCGGCTGCGCGCTGAGCATCGACGACGACTCCGCTCCCGAGATCAGCGACACCGTGCTGAGCTCCGCCGCCCGCTCGGGCCTCCTCGTCGGCGAACACGGCCGGGGCACCCTGCGGGACTGCGAGATCGGCGACAGCGCCGAGGCGGGGGTCGGCGTGCGGGACGGCGCCGAGATCACCCTGCAGCGGGTCCGGGTGCACGGTTCGAGGGCCCACGGCGTCCAGGTGTCGCGCGGTGGCCGGGCCGTCCTCGACTCCTGCGAGATCACCGGCAGTACGGGCGACGGCGTACGGGTCGACAGCGCCGAACCGGTCGCCGTCACCCGGTGCGTCGTACGCGACAACCGCGGCGCGGGACTGCGTCAGAGCCGTGCGAGCGAGCGGCTCACGGTCGAACTGCTGACCAGCGCGGACAACGGCCTGCCGGACAGCTGGGGCGAGTCGGCCGAAACGGCCGGCGAGGACGGCGCTCCCGGCGGCTCCGGCAGGGAGCCGGAGCCCGAGGGCCCGCTGGCCGAGCTGGAGGCGCTCGTCGGTCTGGAGAACGTCAAGCACCAGGTGAACACGCTGGTCAACCTGAACCAGCTGGCGGAGCGCCGGCGGCGGCTGGGCATGCCGGTCCCGTCCATGAGCCGGCACCTGATCTTCGCCGGACCGCCCGGCACCGGCAAGACCACCGTCGCCCGCCTCTACGGCAGCATCCTCGCCGACCTGGGCGTGCTCAGGAGCGGACACCTGGTCGAGGTCGCCCGCGCCGATCTCGTCGCGCAGGTCATCGGCGGTACGGCCATCAAGACCACCGAGGCGTTCACCAGCGCGCTGGGCGGGGTGCTGTTCATCGACGAGGCCTACACCCTCACCGTCGAGGGAACGTCCAACGACTTCGGCCGCGAAGCCGTCGACACCCTGCTGAAACTCATGGAGGACCACCGCGACGACGTGGTCGTGGTGGCGGCCGGCTACTCCGAGCAGATGGAGTCGTTCCTGGCCGCCAACCCGGGTCTCGCCTCTCGGTTCACCCGCACCATCGAATTCGGCAACTACGCGGTGGACGAACTGGTGACGATCACCGAGAGCCTCTGCCACCGGCACCAGTTCGAGCTCGGGCCGCTGACCCGGGAGGCCCTCGTCGTGCGCTTCGAGCGGATGACGCGCGACGCGACCTTCGGCAACGGGCGTGCGGCGCGCGGCGTGTTCGAGGACATGGTGGACCGGCAGGCGCTCCGGCTCGCGGCCATGCCCGACCCCGCGGAGAACGACCTGACGCTGCTGCTGCCGCAGGACGTCGGCGACGCGGAGGCGGCGGCCGTCGGCGGTACGGCACAGGAGACCGGCGACGCCTCCGACCCGATGGCCGAACTCACCGAAATGGTGGGGCTCGCCGCCGTGAAACGGGAGGTCGCCGACCTGGTCAGTCTGCTCACCAATGCCCGGCAGCGGATCGCCGCGGGACTGCCCGCCCCCCGGATCAGCAACCACCTGGTCTTCAGCGGACCGCCCGGCACCGGCAAGACCACCGTCGCCCGGCTGTACGCGAGGCTCCTGCATTCGCTGGGGGTGCTCCCCCGTGACTCCCTGGTGGAGGTGGCGCGGGCGGATCTGGTGGGCCAGTACGTCGGCCACACCGCCCAGCGCACCAAGGACGTCTTCACCAGCGCGCTGGGCGGGGTGCTGTTCATCGACGAGGCCTACACCCTCACCCCCGAGGGCTCGTCGAACGACTTCGGCCGCGAAGCCGTCGACACCCTGCTGAAGCTGATGGAGGACCACCGCGACGAGATCGTGGTCGTCGTCGCCGGATACACCGAGGAGATGGAGCGCTTCCTCGCCTCCAACCCCGGTCTGACGTCCCGCTTCTCCAAGTTCGTGACGTTCGAGGACTACAGCACGGACGAGCTGGTCACCATCGTGTCCCGGCACGCCGCGGCCCTCGGGTACGAGTGCACCGAAGCGACCCTCGCCGCGCTGCGCGCCCATGTGGACGCCATCCCGCGCGACCGGTCCTTCGGCAACGCGCGGCTCGCCCGGCGTCTGCTGGAGACGATGATGACGAGCCAGGCCCGCCGGCTGGGCGTGGTGAGTTCGCCCAGCCTCGCCGACCTCACCACGCTGCTGCCGGAGGATCTGCCGCCGGCACTGCGGCGGGAGGCCGCCCTGTGACCGCCTGAGGACGAACGCCCGCCGGTCCTGATACCGGCGGGCGTTCGCCGCGCTGTCGCGGCCTCACACGGTGAACCTGACGGCCTCCAGCCAGTACTGCGGCTCCGTCGACCCGCCGAAGATCCAGCCCTGGGAGGACTCGCACGCCAGGCCGCCCCAGTCGTGCCCGCCGAGTTTGTGGTTCTGGCAGGCGGTGCCCGAGTCGACACCGATGGTGAAGCCGCTGAGGTTCGGCGCGTTCGAGGCGGCGCTTCCCAGGACCAGGTCCGTCCCGTCGACCGCGCCCGACCACCCGGTCGTCCATCCGTCCTTCTGGACGAACTCGTTGCCGTTCACCTTCTTCGCGTCGGCCACCGCGATGTTGATGGCCGTGATGGGCCGTCCCTTGCCCTCCTGGCCCGCGGTGGCCCCGTCGCACACGGGGTCGGTCCAGCCCACGCTCTTCACGTGAACCCGGTAGCAGATGTGCCGGCCGGGGTTCGAGGCGGCCAGCCGCTGCACGGCGTAGGCGGCGGTGTTCGGCGGAAGCTTGGGCGCCGTGTTCTCCTTCACCGGGTTCGCCGCCTTCTTCGGCGTCTCGGCCGGCTTGCTCGCCGGAGCCGAACTCGGCACCGTCTCCGCCTGGTGGGCGGCCGGGCTCGGCTCGGCGGACGGTTTCCCGGTCGACGGTCGCGGTGTCGGCGACGCCGGGGAGTAGTCGCCCTTCGGGTATTCCAGGGGATCTTCTTCGAGCAGCGTGTCGGACCCGTCGGCCACCGTCACGTGATCCTTCTTCTCCCGCGAGTCGTGCGTGGCCCAGATCAACAGCGGCACCGCGAGGAGGACGACGCCGGCGATGCCGGCGGCGGCGAGCAGGGGCTTCTTCGGGTTCCCGGACGGCGGTCCGTCCGCACCTGCGCCGTCCACGGCGGTTCCGCCGACACCGCGGGCCTCGGCGTCCGCGGCGGCCCGGACCGCGGTGGCCGGCCCGGCGAAGCTCTCGCTCTCCGTTTCCGGCCGCTCCTGCGCGGCGGACGCGACCGACGCGGTGGCCGTCGCGGCCGGTTCCCCGATGGCGGCGGGCGCGTCGGGGGCGGCCTCGCTCTCGGCGGCGGCCTCCTTCTGGGTGGCAGCCTCGCTCTCGGTGGTGTCCGGGGTCGTCGGGGCCGAGCCTGCCCTCTCCGCTCCCCCGGCCCCGCCCCGGCCCGGCTCCGGCGCGGCCGTACGCCGCGCGGCCGGTGCCAGCATCGGGCCGGGGTCGGCCGCCGCCGACCCGAGGGAGACGGCCCTGCGCACGGACGAACCGCCCCTGCCATCGGGCCTCTCGGAAGCGGGCGGCTTGCTCTGACTTGCCATCGTTCTCCTCGATCTGTACGGACTGTGAAGTCGCAGGCGGCCGTGCGTGCGACGCGGTACCCGCTCGCTATCCGTTCTGGCCGACGGGCCCGGAACAGCGTTCCGGCCACTGCGGGACGTCGCCGACGTGGAAGCCCTTGGCGAGTGCCTCTTCGAGGTGCGTGAGGGCCTTGAGATCCAGCCCGCTCAGTTCCTCCGACCCGTCCATGTAGGCGGTCGTGTTCCCGGGCAGCTCGCGCAGCAGCACGATGGGCGGGCCCTCGGGCGCGGTCCGTACGCCCAGCACGCGGAAGCCGGTCCCCGGCACGAAGACGATCTCTTCGTACGTCTCCCTGGAACCGCCCGGCCGGTCGAGCAGTTGTCGCACCTTGCGTCCGGTGACGGACCAGATCGCATAGCGCCCGGGGGCTCCGGCCGGGAGCGCCGATGATCCTGCCAGGGCGCTGACCGGTGCCGGATCGTGCAGCAGAGTACCGACCGCCGGTTCGGGGCCGTCCGCGTCCCCGCCGCGCAGCGCCACACCCCGATAGGAGGGCAGCCTGCGCAGAGCGGACGCCAGGCAGCCGGCGTAGGGCAGCAGGCGCCCCTCGCCGGTGTGCAGGTCCCGGATCAGCTCCCGGTGGTGCAGCGGCCCCTCTTCGGCGGTGAGGTAGGCGTGCGCGGCGATGAGGTCGGTCCGCGCCGCCTCCAGTTCGTGACCGCGCAGCGCGGGCATCCGGGTGAGCACCCGGGACACCGCGGCGGCGTGCCCCTCCCAGGAACCGGCAGCGAGGTCCCTGAACGCGGCACGCTCCGCGGCCCCGCTGACGTGCCCGGGCAGGAACGGGAGGACGGCACGGTACGGGGCGGGCGGTTCGGCGGCCCGCCTCAGCGGTCTCTTCACCGGCTCGGCAAGCGCGGCCCGGCCACCGTCCGGACCTGGACCGTCTCCCTCACCAGCGGCGCGCACCGCCCCGCCGACCCCGCCGCCGCCCGGTTCGCCATCGGCCCCGGTGCGCGCCCCGTCCGAGGAGGCGACCGCCGACCGGGCCCGCGCGGCTCCCGGACCGGCTCCGCCGTCCGGCGACGCCACGGGCGCGGAAACCCTCTGCCTGCTCCCGACATCGGCCCCGGTCTCCGGCGACGCGGCGGGCACGGCTCCTTCGCCGGGCCGCGCCTGCTGAGGGGGCTCCGAGGACGCGGTGGGCACGACCGCCCTGGGCTCCCTTTCCCCGGGCACGGCTTCCCCGGACACGACAGCCTTGGGCTCGACAGCCCCGGGCTCGGCTTCCCCGGGCACGACAGCCCCGGGCTCGGCTTCCCCGGGCACGACAGCCTCCGGAGGAGGTTCCGTGGGCGCACCTGCCGCGCCCCCGGGACCGGTGGCATCCGCATCGGTTTCGGCGGCCCCGCCTACCGGAAGGGAATCCGGCGCGGGAACAGGCCCGCCCTCCCGAAGGGACACCGGCGGCACAGGTGACCCGGCACCGGCGGCCGGCCGGCCGGGAGCACCCCCGTCCACGCGGGGACCCGGGGGCGCGACGGGCTCGGCCACCGGAGACTCGCCGGCCACACCGCTCACTTCGGCGGTCCCGCCGCCCCGGAGGGCATCGGGACGCGCGGCAGGCGTGGGCGCCGACACCCCGGGCCCGGCAGTCGGGAGGGCGACGTCCGTACCGGACGCATGCGGCGGCATCCCGCCGGCCGGTGAGAGCCGTCCGGGCTGCCCGGTCGTGACCGGCCGGCCGGCCGCCGTGCCGGGGCGCGGGGGCCGGCCGGTGGTGACGTAGCGGATGTTCGGCACGCCGTGTTCGGCGGCCAGGCGGCGCAGGGCGCCGTCGCCCGGCAGGAGTCTGCCGCGGACCAGCAGGGTGGTGCGGGACCGGATGTCGGTCCCGAGGCCGTGCAGGAGGCGGGACAGCGCGGGCAGCAGAGAGCCGTCCAACGGCTGTCCCGGCATGCCCAGTTCGATGGCGCACGTCTCCGGGTCGACGGTCGGTCCGAGCGGCCCGGGACGGGGGCCGTCCGGTGCCCACAGGGCGAGGCCGGCCCGGGTCACCGTGGCCTGCCAGCGGTCCGTCAGCCGTACCGTCCCGCGTTCGCCGCCGCCGAGTATCCAGTCGGGCGGGTGCACCTCCGTCGGCCTGGGTACGGCGGCCCGGCCCTTCGAGTCGACCGGCCCGCAGACCACGGACGACACGAACGGCCGCCAGCTCGGCCTGCCGTCCAGCCCGACCAACGTGGGCCGGGGAGGCGCTCCGGGCGGTGCGTGGTCGTCGAGCAGGGGCAGGCCGGTGAGTACCTCCACCTCGGCGGCCAGCAGGTCGGCGACCGACTGCCCGAGCCGCAGCAGGTCGCGCCGGCCGCCGGGCGCGAGCCGGGCGCGGGCGCGCTGCGCCTGCGGCAGCCCGGCGAGAACGGCGGCGACCTCGCCGGCGGCGACGTCCTCCGCCTGTGGGGCGCCGACCAGTACCGTGAGGCGCTCGAAGTCGACGGGCACGGAGTAACACAGGTCGTCGGGAGCCGGGCCCGGTGCCTGAGCCGGGCGGATCACCACGCCCGCCGGCACACGGTCCACGACACAGCCACCGGTGCGCTCGGGCACCGCACCCAGTGCGTCCTCCCAGGCGGGCGCCGGGGCGCGCCTGCCCAGCTTCCGGGGTTCCGCACCGGGCGCGAACCGCCACCAGCCGCACCCGGGGCGGGAGTCGCCGTGGACGAAGAGCGCGCCCCCGGGCGTGATCAGGACGGCCCCGTCCGGAGCCGTCACCTCCAGTTCCCAGGCGTCCGCGATCCGGCGGGCGACGCAGGGCCGCTCCGGCCGGTCGTCACCGGCGCCGGACATGACGAGCCGGACCCGCTCGGTGCCCCGTGCACGGAGGGAGTCCAGCAGCGCGCCCAGCCGTGCCCAGAGGTCGACGTCGGGCGCCCCGCCCCCGGCGGTGGAGCCCACGATCACCGTGACGACGTCCTTCTCCCTGCCTACGGCGCCCGCCACTTCGGCCACCATCTCCAGCGGGAACGAGTCGTCCTCGACCGAGCGCACGAGCAGCACGCCGTCGACGTCCTCGACGGGCGGGCCGCCGATGCCCCGGTTTCCGGTGCCGTTCGCCCCGTCGGCCGGGAGCGCCGTGCCGCGGCGGCCGGTACCGGAGCCGGACCTGCGTCCCCGGCCCGGCACCACGGAAGACCAGCGCCTCACGCGTCCGCCCCCCGGACCGGGTGAACGGCCTCGGTCAGCACCCGCGCGGTGGGGCCGGCGGGCGCGGCAGCGGCCGGCCGCTCCCCCGTACCGTCCTGGACCGAGTCCCGGACCGCGTCGCGTACCGCGGCCGGGTCCAGCAGCATGCTCACCGCGGCCGAGGGGTTCAGATACAGCACGTGCCCTTCGGGAACGCGCGCCAGAAGCTCCTCCACACCGACCAGCTCGAAGGCGAAGCGCCCCGTGGTGTGCAGGAACACCGACGAGGTGAACACCGGCACCACCGGCGTCCCGTCCGGCGCCGCCGCACCGAGCAGGCCGCCGCCCGGCCCCGTCAGCACGGCCACCTCGCGCCCCACCAGCGCGGCCGGCACCGCCTCGCCGGGCCCGTAGCCGGTCGACGCGAACTGGATGGCGCGGTCCACCTCGTCCTCCGGTTCGGGCCAGCCGAGCGCACGCGGGGAGGGCCGGTACTCGGGGTTGTCCTCCCATGCGACGATCTCGCCGTCGAGGCCGGACCGCCACCGTCCGGTCACGGCCCACTCCGGGGGCCTCCCCGCTCCGGACCACATCGGGTCGACCACCCCCAGCCAGTGGTCCGGGGCCAGGCGGCCCGCCTCACGTATGTCGTCCGGAACGGGCGGAAGCGCCTCGTCCTGCTGCGCCTCGTCCTGCTGGCTCATCGCTGTCCTCATTCGGTGAATCGGGGCGCCACCGCGGTCCGTACCGTGTCGTCCGGGTCGTCGTGCCGGAGGAGACGGCGCGCGGTAGCGGCGTCCGTGACGACTCCGGTGAGCAGTCCGGACCTCAGTACGGCGCGGACCGCTCCGGTGCCGCGTCCACCGGCCGTGACACCGATCAGCTCCGTGATGCCGCGGAGTTCGGCGGCACCGACCGCGATGGTGCGGGCGTTCACCTCGGTGGGCAGCACCTGGCCGACGGCGTCCAGGACGTGGCCGGCCACGTCGGCGCACGCTCCCGCCGCCCGCAGCGTCTCCCGCTCCCGCTCGGACATCGCGCCGTACACCGGGGAGTTCGGGGCGTCCCACGCGCCGATGCCGACGACGGCCTTGGTGACCAGGCCGAACCGGTCCAGCGTCTCGGCAGTGGCGGGCTGGCTGCGCAGCACGGCGGCCGTCGCCGCGTCGGGCAGGAGGAACGGCGTGTGGAGCGGGAACGCCCTGCCACCGCCCGCCGCCGCCATACGGTGGACCGCGGTGATCGCGGCGTCGCGGGCGAGGTCCCGTCCGTGCACCCCGGTCAACTGGACCACGTCGCAGAGCGGCAGCCGGGTGACCGCCTCGCTCAACGCGTCCACCGCGTGGCTGCCGTCCAGTCCGAGGACGTCACCCTCCTCGGCGATCTCCGAGAGCAGCCGGGCCGCCGCCGTGCCGAGCCAACGGCCGCTCTGACGCTGGTCCGCGGGGGACGCCGTACCGCCCTCGTTCCGCCCCAGGTCGACAACGATGCCGTGGCGCAGTCCGAACCGCTCGGTCAGCGCCCGTCCCAGCGGGACGTCGATCTCGGCCGGGACCATGATGTCGATCCGCACGATGTCGTGCGCCACTGCCGCGTCGAGGAGGCGGGCCACCTTGAACCGGCTGATGCCGAGCTCCTTGGCGATCTCCACCTTCGACCGGTGCTCCAGGTAGAAGCGCCGGGCGACGGCGGCGGCGAGAAGCGTGTCGATCGGCGCCGGTAACGCCGCCACTTCAGCCGATTCGGCCATGCCACTCTCCGCGCTTTCATCATTCGTCAACTCACGCCACTCTGCGGCAAGTTCATCCGTGCAACACGATCATAAGGTGACGAAGAAGCGACGCCTAAGTGACACCAGGGGCCTCAGTGGCCACTGAGACCGACGAGGATCATGTTCTGAGGAGAAAACCCGAAGGCTGCCTCCATGGTGGCCGCACGCACTCCGCTACCCAGAACTATGTGGTCCCCGCACATACGCCTGTGACCTGCATCTTCCTACGGTGTGCCGACACGTACCCGTCCCCACCGCACACGAGGAAGTGGCGCACATGGCCTCCGCAGAAGCATCCGCTCCACCGACGCCGACCAACCTCAAGCGCATCGTCGCCGCCAGCCTGATCGGTACCACCATCGAGTGGTACGACTTCTTCCTCTACGGTTCCGCCGCGGCCCTCGTCTTCAACAAGCTGTTCTTCCCGGACTCCGACCCGCTGGTCGGCACGCTGCTGTCGTTCCTGACGTACGCCGTCGGATTCGCCGCCCGCCCGCTGGGCGCCCTGGTGTTCGGGCACTACGGCGACCGGCTCGGGCGCAAGAAGCTGCTGGTGCTGAGCCTGCTGCTGATGGGCGGGGCGACGTGCGCGATCGGTCTGCTGCCCACGCACGCGACGGTCGGCAGCGCCGCTCCGGTGCTGCTGACCACGCTCCGCCTGGTGCAGGGCTTCGCGCTCGGCGGCGAATGGGGCGGCGCGGTGCTGCTGGTGTCCGAGCACGGGGACGCGCGGCGACGCGGGTTCTGGGCCTCTTGGCCGCAGACCGGCGCGCCCGCGGGGCAGCTGCTCGCGACCGGCGTGCTGTCCGCGTTGACGGCCCTGCTGTCGGACGACGCCTTCGTCTCATGGGGCTGGCGGATCCCGTTCCTGCTCTCCGGCGTGCTGGTGATCGTCGGTCTGTGGATCCGGCTGTCCGTCGACGAGTCGCCCGTCTTCCGGCAGGCGCTGGCGCACGCCGAGGCCCGCAAGGCGGCCCGCGACGCGGAGCCGGAGAAGCTGCCGCTGGTGTCCGTGCTGCGCCACCACTGGCGTGACGTGCTGGTGGCGATGGGCGCCCGTATGGCGGAGAACATCAGTTACTACGTCATCACCGCGTTCATCCTGGTCTACGCGACGACGTCGGCCGGCGTCTCCAAGCAGACCGCGCTCAACGCCGTGCTGATCGCGTCGGCCGTGCACTTCGCGGTCATCCCCGCCTGGGGCGCGCTGTCGGACCGGGTGGGACGGCGTCCGGTGTACCTGCTGGGCGCGGCCGGCGTCGGGCTGTGGATGTTCCCGTTCTTCGCGCTCGTCGACACCGGGAGCTTCGGCAGCCTGGTCCTCGCCGTGACCGTGGGCCTGGTGCTGCACGGCGCGATGTACGCGCCGCAGGCCGCGTTCTTCTCCGAGATGTTCGCGACCCGGATGCGCTACTCCGGCGCCTCCATCGGCGCCCAGTTCGCCTCGGTCGCGGCGGGCGCCCCGGCCCCGCTGATCGCGACCGCGCTGCTGGCCGACTACGACAGCTCCACCCCGATCGCCCTGTACGTCATCGCCGCGGCCGTGCTCACGCTCGTCGCCGTGGGTGTGGCGCGGGAGACGCGTCACCGGGACCTGGCCGACGTGGCCTCCCCGGCCGGCGAGGAGCAGGCGACGGCGCGGGCGGCGGAGGGCGCGCGCACGGTGTGATCCCCCGGAGAACCGGACAACCGGATACCGGCACCGGCCCCCGTACGCGGCGTGCGTGCGGGGGTCAGCGCCGTTCGGGCGCCGACAGCCGGTGCAGCCGCAGGGCGAGCTGGATCTCCAGGGCGCGGGCGGGGCTCTGCCAGTCCGCGCCGAGCAGGCGGCCGACCCGCTCCAGGCGCTGGGCGACGGTGTTGACGTGGACGTGCAGGTCGTCCTTGGTGCGGGCGGGGCTCATGCCGCAGGCGAAGTACGCGTCCAGGGTGCGGACCAGGTCGGTGCCACGGCGCGCGTCGTACGCCAGGACCTGCCCGATGGTGCGCTCGACGAAGCCGGCGATGTCCCGGTCCCCGGCGAGCAGCAGGCCGAGGAAGCCGAAGTCCTCGGCGGCGGCGCCGTCGCCGGAGCGGCCCAGCAGCGCCAGGGCGTCCAGGCAGCGGCGCGCCTCCTCGTAGGCCGCGGCCACCGCGTCGGGGCGGTCGGCCAGCTCCCCGACGGGTGCGGAGGCGCCGACGGTGATCGCCTCGTTGACCGCGGTGCCCAGGTCGCGGGCGGTACGGCGGGCCAGGTCGGTCGCGGTGGCGTCGGAGGTGAGCGGCAGCAGCAGGACGGTCCCGCCGTCGCGGGCGGCGGCCAGGCCCTGGCGGGTCGCGGCCAGGTGCGAGGCGGCGGACCACAGGCGCCGCCGGGCGTCCGCCGCCTGGTCGGCGTCCGCGGTGACGGCGTCGAGGCGGGCGGCGAGGACGACGTGCACGGCGTCGAGGTCGGCGCGCAACCGGGAGGCGCGGTCGCGCAGCAGGCGGGGGTCCCGGTCGCGGGCGTCCAGGAGGTCGTCCAGCAGCTCGCCCCGCACACGCTGTTCGGCCTCGGCGGCCGACCGTCTGGCCAGCAGCAGCAGCGAGGTGACCATCGCGGCGCGCTCCAGCGTGCGCTGGTCGACGGGGTCGAGGCCGGGGTGGCCGCGCAGGACGAGCGCGCCGAGCAGTTCGCCGCCCGCGGCGACGGCGGCGATCCAGTCGTCCCGGTGCCGTACGGCGTGGCCTTCCGCGCGGGACGCCGCCAGGGCGGCGGCCGGCGCCGCGGCGGCATCGGCGAACTCGACCGTGCCGTCGAGGACCTCGGCGACGGCCGCGGCCACGTCGTGGACCCCACCGCCGCGCAGGACGAGCTCGGCGAGCCGGTCGTGGACGTCGGAGGCGCGCTCGATGACGGCGCTGCGGTCCCGGATGATCTCGTTGGCCCGCTCCAGCCCGGCGAGGGCGGAGCGGGTCTCGGTCAGCAGGTTCGCGGTGTCGATGGCGGCGGCGGCGAGCGCGGCGAACGAGCCCAGCAGCGCGATCTGCTCCCGTTCGAAGACCCGGGCCCGCCGGTCGGCGGCGAACAGGACGCCGATGACGTGGTGTCCCAGCATCAGCGGCACGCCGAGGATGGCGACCAGGCCCTCGTCCCGCACGCCCGCGTCTATGGAGTGGGTGTGCTGGAACCGGCCGTCCTTGAAGTAGTCGTCGGTGACGTAGGGGCGGGCGGTCTGGGCCACCAGGCCGCCGAGCCCCTCCCCCATGCCCAGCCGCAACTGCTGGAAGCGGGCGGCGACCGAGCCCTCGGTCACCCGCATGTAGGTGTCGCCCCGCACCGGGTCGTTCAGGCTCAGGTAGGCGACGTCCGTGCCGAGCAGGGAGCGGGCGCGCTGCACGATCGCCCGCAGCACGGCGTCCAGGTCGCGCAGGCCGGCGAGGTCGTGGGCGGTCTCGAAGAGCGCCGACAGCTCCGCCTCCCGCCGACGCCGGCCCTCCAGCTCCGCGCGCACCCGCAGGGCGAGCAGCTTGGCGTGTTCCAGCGCGGCGACCGTCTCCGCGGGACGTCCCTCGGCGCGGGCGAGCAGCACCGGCTGCTCGTAGGCGTCGACGGAGGCGCCCCTGGCCAGCAGTTCCAGGAACGGCGTCTCGACACCGGCGGTCGCCGGACCGGGGCCTTCGACACCGGCGGTCGCCGGGCCGGGTGGTTCGGCGCCGACCCGCTCGGCGGACTGCACGTGATCGCGAGGCATGCTCACAGGATCACCCATCGCACGGCCGCCCCGTCAGCCCTGTGGACAACTCGGCGGCGCCGGGGAACCGGGCCGCTCAGTGCGCGGTCCAGCCGCCGTCGAGGACGAGCGAGGTGCCGGTCACGAAGGAGGCCTGCGGGGTGCACAGGTACGCCACGGCCTCGGCGACCTCCTCCGGTTCGACGAGCCGTTTGACGGCGCTGTCCTGCAGGAGCACCTCCGTCAGCACGCGTTCCTCGGGGATGCCGTGCGCGCGGGCCTGGTCGGCGAGCTGCTTCTCGACCAGGGGGGTGCGCACATAGCCCGGGTTCACACAGTTGGAGGTGACGCCGTGGGGCGCCCCTTCGAGGGCCGCGGTCTTGGACAACCCCTCCAGACCGTGCTTGGCGGAGACGTAGGCCGACTTGTAGGCGGAGGCGCGCAGGCCGTGCACGGAGGACACGTTGACGATGCGGCCCCATTTCTGCCCGTACATGTGGGGCAGGGCGCCGCGGATCAGCCGGAAGGGGGCCTCCAGCATCACGGTGAGCACGGTGTGGAAGACGTCGGGCGGGAACTCCTCGATGGGGCGCACCAGTTGGAGCCCGGCGTTGTTGACGAGGACGTCGGTGCCGGCGGCGGCCTGCTCGGCGGCGTCGAGGTCGGTGAGGTCCAGCACGTGCGGCTCGACGCCGCCCGCGAGGCCGGCGGCACGGTCGGCGAGCGCCTCCAGGCCGGCGGCGTCCCGGTCGACCGCTCTGACCTTGGCCCCGGCGGCCGCGAGCCGCAGCGCGCAGGCGCGGCCGATGCCACCGGCGGCACCGGTGACGAGGGCGGTACGACCGCCGAGGTCGAGGGAGGACGCGTGGGGGGCCGCAGGCGCGGTGGGCGGGGTCATGCCTCGACCCTAGGCAGCGCCGTTGCCCCGCCACATGTGGTCAACACCCACACTTCATTCATCACTCATGGGCTGGAACCATGTGGGTTCCTCGGACAGCGCCTGCTTGATCCGGAAGTGCTGGTACTCGCTCATCTCGGGCAGGGCGTCCAGCTCGAACCAGCCGACCTCGAGGGACTCGTCGTCGTTCACGCACGCCTCGCCGCCGACCGCCCGGCAGCGGAAGCAGATGTCCATGAACTGGCAGATGTCGCCGTTGGGGTAGGTGACCTGTCGGCCCGACTTCACCGCGACGACGCGCTCGACGACGCACCGGACGCCCGTCTCCTCGTAGACCTCCCGCACGACGGCGGCCGCGGGCTGCTCGCCCGGGTCCGGGATACCGGAGATCACCGTCCACTTGCCGTTGTCCGCGCGCTGCCCCAGCAGGATCCGGCCCTCGTCGTCGAAGACGACGGCGCTGACGCCGGGGAGCCAGAGCAGCTGGTGGCCGGCCGTGGTCCGTATCCGGCGGATGAAGTCAGGAGTAGGCATGATTCCGACCTTAACCGGCGGACCGCGCCGCATCCGTGCGACGCGAGGGGCGTGCGTCCGGCGTACCGCTACACGTCCCCGGCCCGCCGCCCGCGCACTCCGGCCGTGATCGCCCAGCCCAGTCCCCCGGCGGCGACCAGCAGCAACAACATCTCCGGGAGGACGCCCAGCCGGGTGGCCGGCGTCTCGGAGGAGCGCAGCGGCACCTTCTGGACCAGGTGGCCGGGCACGAACATGCCGGTCTTCTGGGTGATCCTGCCGTCCGGCATGATGATCGCGCTGACGCCGCTGGTGACCGGCACGGTGACCGTCCGGCTGTGCTCGACGGCGCGGACCCGGGACATGGCGAGCTGCTGGTAGGTCATCTCGCTGCGGTCGAAGGTGGCGTTGTTGCTGGGCACGGAGATCAGCTGGGCGCCGTCGGTGACCTCGGAGCGCACGGCCCAGTCGAAGGCCGCCTCGTAGCAGGTGACGAGGCCGACCTTGGCGTTGTCCATGGTGAACACGCCCGGCTCGGTGCCCCGGCTGAAGTCCTGGCGGACCATCGAGGTCCAGTCGCCGTTGATCGCGCCGATGAGCGAGCGCAGCGGGAGGTACTCGCCGAACGGCTGGATCTGCCGCTTGTCGTACGTCTGGGTGGGGCCCTTGACCGGGTCCCACAGGATCTGCTCGTTGTACAGCTTCCCGCCCCGCTCGACGACGCCGCCGACCGAGATCGGCACGCCGACGGCCTTGGCCGCCCGGTCGATGACGGCGCGCGCGTCGGCGTAGACGAACGGGTCGATGTCGGAGGAGTTCTCCGGCCACAGCACGAAGTCGGGCCTGGCGATCCGGCCCGCGTCGACCTCGGCGGCCAGGCGTTCGGTCTCGCGCGCGTGGTAGTCGAGCACGGCCCGCCGCTGGGCGTTGAACTCCAGCCCGGAGCGGGGCACGTTGCCCTGGATGACCGCGACGGTGGCGTAACCGTCCTCCGCCGCGTCGCTCACCAGGGAGCGGGCGGCCACCGCGCCGACGACCGGGACGGCGACGCTCAGCAGCGCCACGGCCGCCGCGGACCGCCGCACCGCCCGGGTGCGGCGCACCGGCAGCGCCAGCCGCACCGCCTCGCACAGGCCGAAGCCGCACAGGACGACCCCGAAACCGAGCACCGGGGTGCCGCCGACCGCGGCGAGCGGCAGGAAGACTCCGTCGGCCTGTCCGAACGCGATCTTGCCCCAGGGGAAGCCGTGGAACGGCACGCGCGCGCGTGCCGCCTCGCCGGCGATCCACACCGCGGCCGCCCAGACGGGCCAACCGGGCAGCCGCGACACCGCGGCGATGCCCGCGCCGACCAGCGCGACGAAGACCGCCTCGATCGCCACCAGCGCCAGCCAGGGTCCGGGGCCGACCTCGACGCCGGTCCACACCAGCAGCGGGAGCAGGAAGCCGAGGCCGAAGAGGTAGCCGAGGCCGAGGCCCGCCTTCCAGCCGCGTCCGCGCAGCACTGCGCCGAGGACGGCGAAGGCCGGCAGGGCCAGCCACCACACGGTGCGCGGCGGGAAACTGATGTAGAGCAGCACTCCGGAGAGCGCCGCGGCGAGAGCCGGGACGAGACGGACCAGCCGTGCCGCACGCCACCCGGGGGCGATGCGCGACTGCGACGGGGTCGACTCGTCCACGGAGGTTGCGGTGACGGTCACCCTGGGGAGTCTACGGCGGGCGACCTCGGCACCGACAGCGGCGGTCGGTGCCGGCGGCGCGGCCGGGACTCCGGCCGGTCAGGCGTCCCCGTGGGGGCGCCGCGACCCGGCAGCACGACCCAACGGCGCGCATGGCAGCGCGACCCGGCGACGCGCACGGCGGCACAACCCGGCGGCGCGACCCGGCGACGCCCACGGCGGCACAACCCGGCGGCGCGACCCGGCGACGCCCACGGCGGCGCGACCCGGCGACGCCCACGGCGGCGCGACCCGGCGACGCGCACGGCGGCACGACCCGGCGACGCGCACGGCGGCACGACCCGGCGACGCGCACGGCGGCACGAACCAATGGCGCCACCCAGCGGCGTAATCCGGCGGCGTGTGATCCGGCCCGACCCGTCCACAGAACGCCCCCCAGCCGTTACGGTGTGCCGGGGCCCCGGTGGCCCGGCCGTCGCGGCCGGACCGGTCCGGGGCGTGCGGGGTCGGGACGGCGGCCGGTTTCGGGGGGCGGGGTGCGTTCCACGGGGATGACGTCTGTGGCGGGTCCTGGGGAGGACGGCGACAGACGAAACGTTTCGGACGCGACGGGTGTGCTGGTGCTCGGGGCGTGCGCCGCCTGGTCGCTGATCACGGCGGGCGTGCACGGCGGCCGCCCGGAGGGTGTGCTGCTCGCGGTGCTGGCCGTGGCCGCCGGCTATGCGACGGGCCGGATCTGCGGCGCGCTGCTGCCGGTCGCCGCCCCGTGCGCCGCGGCGCTGGCCGGGGCCGGGCTGACGGTGACCGTCCCGCGGCTCGCCCCGGGCCCGCAGATCGCCGTACCGCTCGGACCCGCCGGGGCCACCGCCGCGCTGCTCGCGCTCTCCACGGGCGCCGCGTGCTGCGCCGCCTGGGCCGCCGCCGCGCCGGGCGTACGGTCGGCGCTCGGCGCGCTGGCGGCCGGCATCACCGTCACCGCGGCCGTCCTCGGGTCGCCCACCGGGTTCGTCGCCTGCGCCGTCGTGCTGCTGTGCTCGCTCGCCGCCGGCCGGGTGCGCCGCCGCGGCCCGGGCATCGCGGGCCTGGCGCTGAGCGCGGCCCTGATGACCGCGGGGACCTGGGCGGTGGCCGGGGGCGCGGTGCCGGGCGGGCTCGCCGGCTCGCTGGAGGGCCCGCTGACGCCGTACCGGATCGGGCTGTGGCGCGACGCCCTCGGGCTGGCACGCCGGGACGCCGGCCTCGGCGTGGGCCCGGGACGGTTCGGCGACCTGAGCCCGACGACGGCCCGGACGCTGCTGTCGGACGGCAAGCCGCACTCCGCGCCGCTGCAGCAGGCGGCGGAGCAGGGAGTCGTCGGCGTGCTGCTGCTGGCGGCGGCGTTCTGCTGGGTGCTGTACGCGCTGTGGCGCTCCGCCCGGCCCACGCCGGTCGCGCTCAGCGCGGGCGCGGCCCTGACCGTGCTGGCGGGCATCGCCTCGGTCGGCAACGCCCTCAGCTTCACCGCGGTCTCGGCCGGCGCGGGTGTCCTGGCGGGCCTGGCGACGGCCCGCCCGCTGACCGACGACCCGGCCGGACGTACCGGCCGGGAGGGGCCGTGACCCCGCCGGTCAGTGCGAGGCGGCGGACGGTCCGGGACGCAGGCGGTCCCGGATGACCCGGACCGCGGACTCCGCGTCGTCCACGGTCACGGTGAAGGTGTGCCCGTCCCACAGCCGCAGTACGACGCCCTCACCGCGGCGCACCACCACGGCGGTGCCCTTCTCGGGCCGCCAGCGGTAGCCCCAGCCGCCCCAGTGACGCGGCGTGACGTGCGCGTCGTACTCCGCGCCGGCGACCTGGGAGAGGGGGATCCGGCGGCGCGGCACGCCGATGTGGCCGCAGCGCACCTCCACGCACTCCCGGTCCAGCCGCAGGTCGACGTGGACGAAGGCGAGGGTGCCGAAGAGGACCAGCAGCCCGGCGGCGATGCAGCCGACCACCGACATGACGAGCGGAGCGGCGCCGGACGACCACGCCGAGTCGACGGCCAGCTCGATGCCGAGCGCCATGCAGGCGGCGCCGCCGAGCGCCAGCAGCCACTGCATCCGGTTGGTGGCGCGTCCGGTCCAGACGTCCGGGGGCTTGGCGGAATGGCGGTGGGAGTGGTCCCTCATACCTACGAGGTTACTCAGGTTTCACTGCGGGGACACCGGGTCGCGGAGAGTGACGCGACACACCGGCGGGAGAACCGGCCGGGCAAGCCGGGAGAGTGCCGACACCCGCCGGAGCCGGCGCGGACGGCCGGGTTCCGGACCGTGCCGCCGGTCACCCGGCGGGCGTGACCGCGTGCAGCAGCCGCCCCTCGTCGTAGGCCAGGGCGGGTTCCGGGAGCCCGCCCTCGCGTCCGCTGAGCAGCACGGTGAGGGTGCCGGAGGCGACGGCCCCGGCGGCGGGCTGCTCGCCGAGCCGGCGCAGCGCCTGCGCGGCCACGGCGCCCGCGGAGCCGTGCAGGACGAGCGGCGGGCGGCCGGGCCGCTGCACGGCGGCCCGGATGCGTTCGGCGACGAGTTCGTAGTGCGTGCAGCCCAGGACGACGGTCGTCACGTCGTCGGGGGTCAGCGCGGCCGCCGCGGCGACCGCGCTGTCGATCGCCGCCTGGTCGGCGTGCTCGACGGCCTCCGCGAGACCGTGGCACGGCACCTCGGTGACCTTCACGCCGTCGGCGAACTCGGCGATCAGGTCGCGCTGGTAGGTGCTGCCGGTGGTGGCGGGGGTGGCCCAGATCGCGATGGGGCCGCCGCCGGAGGCGGCCGGCTTGATCGCCGGGACGGTGCCGATGACGGGCACGCCGGGTTCCAGCAGGGCGCGCAGGGCGGGCAGGGCGTGGACGCTGGCGGTGTTGCAGCCGACGATCAGGGCGTCGGGCCGGTGCGCGGCGGCGGCCTCGGCGACGGCCAGGGCGCGCGCGGTCAGGTCCTCGGGGGTCCTGGGGCCCCAGGGCATGCCGTCGGGGTCGAGGGACAGGACGAGATCCGCGTCGGGCCGCAGGCGCCGTACCGCGGCGGTGGCCGCCAGCAGACCGATTCCGGAGTCCATGAGCGCGATCTTCACCCGGCCACGATAGACGATGGGCTCTCGGCGGCCCTTCGGCTGGGGCAGACTGCGGACGTGAGCCCCATCGCGTGGACCGCCGCCGTGTCCCTCGCCGCCTGGCTGTGGCTGCTGCTGTGCCAGGGGTTCTTCTGGCGCACGGACGTGCGGCTGCCACCTCGCGAGGAGCCCGGCGACTGGCCGCCCGTGTGCGTCGTCGTCCCCGCGCGCGACGAGGCCGCCGTACTGCCCGAGAGCCTGCCGTCCCTGCTCGCGCAGGACTACCCGGGGCGGGCGGAGGTCTTCCTCGTCGACGACGGCAGCCGGGACGGCACCGGGGAACTCGCCCGCGAGCTGGCGGGCCGGCACGGTGGTCTGCCGCTGACCGTCGGCTCCCCCGGCGAGCCCCCGGCCGGCTGGACGGGCAAGCTGTGGGCCGTGCGGCACGGCATCGCGCTGGCACGCGCGCGGGACCCCGAGTACCTGCTGCTGACGGACGCGGACATCGCGCACGCGCCGGACAGCCTGCGGCAGCTGGTCGCCGCGGCCCGCACCGGCGGGTTCGACGTCGTGTCGCAGATGGCGCGGCTGCGGGTGGAGAGCCTGTGGGAGCGGCTCGTGGTGCCCGCCTTCGTCTACTTCTTCGCCCAGCTGTACCCGTTCCGCCGGATCGGCAGGAAGGCGGCGCGGACGGCGGCCGCGGCGGGCGGCTGCGTCCTGCTGCGGGCGGACACCGCCGAGCGGGCGCGCGTCCCGGACGCCATCCGGCACGCCGTGATCGACGACGTGGCCCTGGCACGCGCGGTCAAGGCGGGCGGCGGGCACGTCTGGCTCGGGCTGGCCGAGCGGGTGGACAGCGTGCGGCCGTATCCGCGCCTGCACGACCTGTGGCGGATGGTGTCGCGCAGCGCGTACGCCCAGCTGCGGCACAACCCGCTGCTGCTGGCGGGCACGGTCGCCGGGCTGGTGCTGGTCTACCTGGTGCCGCCGGTGACGCTCGTCGTGGGAGCGGCCGCAGGCGACGCGGCGGCCGCGGCCCTCGGCGGCCTGGCGTGGCTGGTGATGGCGGGGACGTACGTCCCGATGCTCCGCTACTACCGTCAGCCGCTGTGGCTCGCGCCGCTGCTGCCGTTCACCGCCTTCCTCTATCTGCTGATGACGGTCGACTCCGCGGTGCAGCACTACCGGGGGCGCGGCGCGGCCTGGAAGGGCCGCACCTACGCCCGCCCGGACGCCGTGCCCGACGCCTTGCCCGACGAGGGGTGACGGCGGGGTCCGGCGGCTACTTGCGGCCGGGCGTCCAGTTCATGCCCCAGCCGTAGGCGTGGTCGACGGTCCGCTGCGGGCTCACCCCGCGCTCGGGCACCAGGTAGCGGGCCTCGCGCTGGACGACCAGGTCCTGGCCGGTGTTGGTGATCAGGGCGAGCGCGCACACGGGCGAGGGGACCGTGCACTCGTCGAGCGAGAAGTCGATCGCGGCGCCGAACTGCGGCTGGAGGGTGACCGTGGCGTGCAGGTCGGCGAAGGAACGGGCGCCCTCGTAGATCGTCACGAAGACGAGGATCCGCCGGAAGGCCTGCTTGTGGTCGAGGTTGACGGTGAGGTTCTCGCCGGTCTCGACGGCGCCGGTGCGGTCGTCGCCGTCGAGGTGGATGTACGGCGGCTGATGCAGGGACCCGAAGGCGTTGCCGAGGGCCTGGACGACGCCCTTGCTGCCGTCGGTGAGCTCGTACAGGGCGCACAGGTCGAGGTCGAGGTCGGAGTGCATGGCGACCGCGCGACCGCGTTTGCTGCCCCAGCCGGAGAACTGTTTGCGTACCTGCCAGTTGAGGTTCACCCGCATGGCGCCCGAGGTGCCGCCCTGCTTGGCGAGCGAGACCGCGGGGGCCGCCTTGGTGAGCGTCACCTTGGTCAGCCGGACCGGCGCCGCGGGGACGGTCGGCTGCGGCGGCGGGGGCGGGGTGACCGGCGGCGGCATCGTCACCGGGGGTGCGACCGGCGGGGGCATCGTCACCGGACGGGCGACCGGCGGGGCCGCCGGAGCGGGGGCGGGGGCGGCCGGACGCGCGGCGTGCTGCGGCTCGTCCACCGTGATCCCGTAGTCGGTGGCCAGTCCCTCCAGGCCGCTGCCGTAGCCCTGGCCCACGGCGCGGAACTTCCACGCTCCCTGACGGCGGTAGAACTCCCCGAGCACGAAAGCGGTCTCCACGCTCGCGCCCACGCTGTCGAACCGGGCGACCAGGCCGCCCCGCGCGGCGTCGCGGACCTCGATGTACAGGCCCGGGACCTGTCCGAACGTGCCGCCGTCCGCGGAGGCCGCGACGACGACGGTCTCGATCGCGGGCTCCACGCGCGCGAGGTCGACGAGCAGGGTGTCGGTGACGCCGCCGGCGGCGTCACGCTTGCCTTCGTGGCGGACGGCGCCGGAGGCGTGCAGCGGCTGGTTGTAGAAGACGAGGTCGCCGTCGGAACGGACCTTGCCGCCCACCAGCAGCAGCGCCGAGGCGTCCACGTCCGGCACGCCCGGTCCGCCGCGCCAGCCCAATTCGACCCTCAGTGCCGTGGTCGGCACCTGAGTATTTGATCCTTTCGGCATTGACATGTCCGCCCCCATCACGTGTCAGCGCGCGAGTCCGCGTCCCGGCAGCCCTTCGGTTCTCCCGGACAACCTATTCCCTGGGGCCGTCAACGCCCATGAGAAGGGAGGGAGGACCGGCGACCGACCCGCCGGTAACCCGCCCGGAACTTGGGCTTTACCCGATCAGAACCGACCCGGACCCGGATCCGCGTCCCTTTTTGCCGACTTCGATCGCATTGGACGTCGGGAGTCACTGCCGACGCGGAAAACAACCCTCTTATCGGTCTCCCCAACCAGCACATCGTGGGCTTAACTTATGTGCCATGACCTCCCCCCGCTCCACTTATGGCGGCGGCTACTACTCCGCCTCCTTCCCGGACACCCCGATCTACGACTCGCTCGTGGCCGAGCGGGGCACCCCGCAGATCGCACCGATCCGGGTCCCCGCCGCGTACGACATGCCGAGCAGTCACCTGCCGGCCCTGCCGTCGGCTCTGCCCGCCCTGCCGTCGGCCCCGTCCCAGCCCTCCTACGGATACCCGCAGGCGCAGCAGCCGGCTCCGCTGCAGCAGGCGCCCGCGGCCTACATCCCGCAACAGGCCTCCCCGCAGCGCGGTTACCCCGGCCCGCAGCCGCCGCGCCCGGTGGCGGCGACCGGCATGGGCTACGAGGCGATGCGGCCCGCGGCTCCGCGGCCCGCCGCGCCCTCGTACCAGGACCCGTACAACAACCAGCAGCAGTACCGCGGCTACTAGGACCGCCGGTACCGCTGCTCGGCTGCCGCGCACCGCGGTTCCGGCGTGCGCGCCGGACGGGTCCGGCCGCCGTCCCCGGCCGTCGGCGCCGCCTGGCACGATGGCCGCATGGGGAACGCGCTGCTGCAGTCGATTCACGTCCATCCGGTCAAGGCGTTCCGGGGCGTCTCGCCCCGGGAGGCCGTGGTGGAACCCTGGGGGCTGGCCGGAGACCGGCGCTGGGTGCTGATCGACCACGGGGGAAAGGTCGTCACCCAGCGTCAGCAGCCGCGCCTTGCGCTGGCCGCCGCCGAGCCTCTGCCCGGCGGCGGCGTTCGCCTGTCCGCGCCCGGCACCGGCCCGCTGAGCGTCGCGGTCCCGCGCCCGGACGGCACCGTGCCGGTGGAGATCTTCGGGGACAAGGTCGAGGGCGTCCCGGCCGACGACCCGGCCGTACACGCCTGGTGCAGCGCCTTCCTGGACGCCGACGTGCGCCTCGTGCACATGGACGACCCGGCGACGCGCCGGCCCGTCGACCCGGCGTACGCCCGGCCCGGCGAGACGGTGAGCTTCGCCGACGGCTACCCGCTGCTGCTCGCCTCGGCCGCCTCGCTGGACGCCCTCAACTCCCTGATCGCGCAGGGCGACCACCCGGCCGAGGGCCCCCTGCCGATGAACCGGTTCCGGCCGAACGTGGTGGTGGCCGGCGCCGACGCCTGGGCCGAGGACGACTGGACGCGCCTCGCCATCGGGGACGTCGTCTTCCGTGTCGCCAAGCCGTGCGGGCGCTGCGTGGTGACCACCACCGACCAGGAGACCGCGCGGCGGGGCAAGGAGCCGCTGCGCACGCTCGGCCGGTACCGCCGCTTCGGCGGCGGCCTGCTGTTCGGGCAGAACCTCGTCCCGCTCACCCGCGGCACCCTCCACGTCGGCGACCCGGTGCGGATCCTCGACCCGGCGGCCTGACGAACCGTTTCCGGACACGGCCGACGGGCCCCGGAAGGGACGAACGGGCGGCCCCGGTACGGCGAACCCGCGACCCGGTGACGTCGACGCGGGGCCGTGGCCGGAAAGATCCGGACAACGTGCGGCGGCCGGGAACCGGGGCCGGGTGCATGCACGTTGAGTCGTCGTGAGGAGTCCGAGGAAGCCCGAGGAAGCCCGAGGAAGCCCGAGGAAGCCCGAGGAGTCCTGAGGAGTCCTCAGACGTCCTGATCGGGGCCCGGTCGGTCGGCAGTGATTTCGCTCTCCTTCGACCGGGTTCCGCGGGTGAGCGGCTCCGCAGGGGGTTGTCACGGAGCGGGAGGGGGTGCGAGACGGTGCGAGCTATCGGCGGGCTCCGGCGCTGGCGGCGCAATCCGCTGCGCCGCACGACCGACCTGGCCGAGGCCTGGGTGGCCCTGGTCGCCCTGCTGCTGATGCTGGCCGTCGCGCCCCTGATCGGCCTGTTGGCCGGCGGCGCCGCCCAACAGGCCCTGCAGCGGTCCGTGCGGGATCAGCACCGCGCCCGCCACCTGGTGACGGCCACCGTGGTGCGCAAGCTGAACCGCTCCCCACTGGACACCGACCCGGAGACCTCCTCTCCACGGGACCTGCGCAGCCGCGTGCTCGCCGAGTGGACCGGACCGGACGGCTCAGCGCACCGCGAAGTGGCCATCGCCGGGCTCGTGTCACCGCACGCGGGCGACCGCTTCGCGATATGGACGGACCGTCAGGGCCGAATAGTGGCCCGGCCGCTGGACTCGGCCACGGCGACCACGCACGCGGTCCTCGCCGGCGTCGGCGCCGCGCTGCTGACCGCCGGCACGGTCGAGTGCGCCCGGCGGCTGATCGTCTGGCGCATGGTCCGCCGCAGGTACGCGCGTTGGGACCGGGCCTGGGAGCAGGCGGGCCCGGACTGGGGCAGGACCGGCGCCGGCAGCTGACGGCCTTGGGGCTCTGGTCAACCCACCCCCCGCGCGCACGCTACGGTGGACCGGCCGAAGCATTCGGCGACAAACCCGCGTCGACACAGGTGGGGGCACAGCAACGCCATGGCACAGGGCACGGTCCAGGTGACGCACACCGGCACATCGCGGTGGCGGCGCCGCACGGGTGAGTACGCGTCGCTCGCCGCCGCCCTGGAGGCCGCGGCCGACGGTGACGTCCTCACCGTCGCCCCCGGCACCTACCGGGAGAACCTCGTCGTCCAGCGGGCGGTGACGCTGCGCGGCCCCGAGGGCGCCCCCGGCTCGGTGCGGATCGCACCCGTGGACGGGGTGCCGTTGACCGTGCGTGCCTCGGCGGTGGTGCAGGACCTGTACGTGGAGGGCCAGGACGCGGCCGCGCCCGCGCTGCTCGTCGAGGAGGGCGCGCCGGAGCTGACGGATGTCCGGGTCGTGACGCGGTCCGCGGCCGGCATCGAGGTGCGCGCGGGCGCGCGTCCGACCGTGCGCCGCTGCACCGTCGACAACCCGGCGGGCATCGGCATCGCCGTGGTCGACGGCGGTGGCGGGGTGTTCGAGGAGTGCGAGGTCGTCGCGGCCGGGCAGGCGGGCGTCGCGGTGCGCGGCGGCGGGCACCCGCGTCTGGAGCGCTGCCGGATCCACCACGCCTCCGGCTCGGGTCTGACCGCCACCGGGGAGAACTCGGCGCTGGAGGCGGTGGGTTGCGAGGTGTACGAGGTCCGTGGCAGCGGTGTCCAGGTCACCGGCCGCGCCACCGCGCACCTCACCGACTGCGATGTGCACCGCACCACGGCGGACGGCGTCACCCTCGACACGGAGGCGGTGCTCACCCTCGCCGACTGCCGCATCCACGACATCCCGGAGAACGCGGTCGACCTGCGTTCCCGCTCGGTGCTCACCCTGACCCGCACGTCGGTGCGTCAGTTCGGGCGCAACGGGCTGTCGGTGTGGGACCCCGGCACCCGCGTCGACGCCAACCAGTGCGAGATCTTCGACAGCACCGGCGACTACCCGGCCGTGTGGGTCAGCGACGGCGCGACCGCGGTCCTCGACTCGTGCCGGGTGCACGACGTGCCGGACGCCCTGTTCGTCCTGGACCGCGGTTCCCGGGCGGACGTCGTCGACAGCGACCTGTCGCAGGTGCGCAACACAGCGGTGTCGGTGAGCGACGGCGCGACCGCGCAGCTCGACGACTGCCGCATCCGGGACGCCGCGACGGGCGCCTGGTTCCGCGACCACGGCAGCGGCGGCACCCTCAACAACTGCACCGTGGACGGCACGCAGACCGGCGTGATCGTCACCAAGGGCGCCGACCCCACCATCGAGCGGTGCACGGTCGACTCCCCCGCCGAGGCCGGCTTCTACGTGTCGGCGGGCGGCCGCGGCTCCTTCCTGAACTGCCGGGTGACGGGCAGCGGCGGATACGGCTTCCACGTGATAGACGGCTGCCGTACGACGCTGAAGAAGTGCCGCACGGAGCGGTGCACGCGCGGCGGCTACGAGTTCGCGGACGCCGGAGCGGACGCTGCGCCCGGGGCCGGTCCCGTGGTGGAGGACTGCACCAGCGACGAGAGCGCGGGCGTGCGGCCGCCCTCGGCCCGGGAGACCGTCACGCAGACGACCGTCCCGTCCGGAGGCCTGCTGGGCACGGTCCCCGGCCCCCGCGGCGGCGACACGGCGCCCGTGGCCGCCGCCACGGAGCCGGAGCAGCCGGCGCGGGCCTCGCAGGACGTGCTCGGCGAACTCGACGCGCTGGTGGGCCTGGAGAGCGTCAAGCGGGAGGTGCGCGCCCTCATCGACATGATCGAGGTGGGCCGGCGCCGCCGGCAGGCGGGTCTGAAGGCGGCCTCGGTCAAGCGGCACCTGGTCTTCACCGGCTCTCCCGGCACCGGCAAGACCACGGTCGCCCGTCTCTACGGCGAAATCCTCGCCTCCCTCGACGTCCTGGAGAAGGGCCACCTGGTCGAGGTGTCCCGGGTCGACCTGGTCGGCGAGCACATCGGCTCCACGGCGATCCGCACCCAGGAGGCCTTCGACAAGGCGCGCGGCGGCGTGCTGTTCATCGACGAGGCCTACGCGCTGTCCCCGGAGGACGCCGGCCGGGACTTCGGCAAGGAGGCCATCGACACCCTGGTGAAGCTGATGGAGGACCACCGGGACGCGGTCGTCGTGATCGTCGCGGGCTACACGGCCGAGATGGAGCGGTTCCTGGCGGTCAACCCCGGTGTGGCTTCACGCTTCTCACGGACCATCACCTTCGGCGACTACGGTCCCGAGGAGCTGCTGCGGATCGTGGAGCAGCAGGCCGACGAGCACGAGTACCGGCTCGCGCCGGGCGCGTCGGAGGCCTTGCTGAAGTACTTCACCGTCCTGCCGAAGGGGCCCGCGTTCGGCAACGGCCGTACCGCCCGGCAGACCTTCGAGGCGATGGTGGAGCGGCACGCGAGCCGGGTCGCGCAGCTGGCCGAGCCGGACACCGACGACCTGACCCTGCTCTACGCCGAGGACCTGCCCGAGTCCCCCTGAGGGCGAGGGCCCGGCAGTCCGGGCCGCAACCGGGCCAGCAGCCGCTCGCGTTCCTCGGCGAACGCCGGGTCCGCCTGGTAGTCGGAGTGGCCGAGGATCGGGGCGGGCAGCGGATGCCGGGCGGTGCGGCCGTAGGCGAGCGGGTCCTTCAGCGGGGGCCGGTCGACCTCGGGCCCGCAGTCGCCGGGCAGCCGGACCGGGCCGCCGATGGGGTCGGTGGGCCGGTAGAGGTTGCGCCAGCAGTCGACGTCGTGGTGCAGGGCGGTGAGCGCGGCCGGGCCGAAGTGGGCCGGGAACCAGCGGCCGTAGAGGCGTTCCAGCGGGGAGCCGTAGGTCAGCAGGGCGATCCGTTTGCGGTCGTAGGGTCCCAGCTGCCAGGCCGCGGCGGCCGCGAGCACGCTGCCCTGCGAGTGGCCGGAGAGCACGAGCCGGCCGCCGGTGGCGCGCGTCCAGGCCGCCATCCGCCAGGTCAGGTCGGGCACCGCGCGCTCGGCGTAGCAAGGCGGCGCGAAGGGGTGGGCGGCCCGGGGCCAGAAGGTGCCGACGTCCCACAGAATGCCGATGGTGCGGCGCGCGGAGGGGTCCTTGTAGGCGCGTCTGCCCCAGGTGACGAACAGTATGAAGCCGAGCCCGATCAGCCAGGAGCCCAGCGCCTGCGAGGTCGCCGCGGCGCCCTGCACGAACGTCGGGGCGTGTCCGGCGGCCTGGCCGGGCGCCTGCTCGGTGAACTGCGCGCCGAGCAGGGCTCCGGTGCCGAGGACCAGGGTGGCGGTGGAGACGACGGCGACGACCAGCGGGCCGCGGTCGGTGAGCGTGGCCATCGCCCGGGTGGTCGCGATGCGGCGGGTGCGCGCCGTGTCCTTGGGCTCGCCGGGGTAGTCGTGCTCCACCCGGGCCAGCTCGGCGCGGCGCAGCAGCCAGGTCCGCCGTCCCAGCCAGGCGCACAGCACCAGTACGACGACGAGCAGCAGGGGAATCACGGACGCCTGCCAGGTGAGCAGGACGGGCGGGCCGTCGATGGAGGCGCCCGTGCCGTCGAGCCAGTCGGACACCCGCTGCGCCACCCCGCCGGACATCACCCCGCCGAGCGCGCAGGCCAGCAGGGCGACGGCGGGCCCGCCGAGGCCCCGCATCGCGGCGCGGGGGTCCGGGTGGGTGCGGTACAGCAGATGGGCGGTCACGCCGAGGGCGATCACGAGCAGGCCCTGGAGCAGGGCGATGCCGCCGAAGGTGGTGTGGCCGCCCGCCAGCCGGCCCGCCGACCGCCATCCCGGGCGCTCCCAGCCGGCGTAGACCACGGTCAGCGCCAGCAGGGCCAGCGCGGTGAGCGGCAGGCGGCGCACCAGGTGCTCGTCGAGGTGGCGGTCGAGGCGGTTCTCGCTGCGGCCGCGGCGGCAGACCACCCACAGCACGACGGCGCCGGTGGCGACGAGCGCCGCCTGCAGACCCCGGCCCAGCACGTCGAGCACCGCCGGTCCGCCGGGTGCGCGGTCGAAGCGCGCCGCGGCCGAGCCGACCGCGGCGGCCACCGTCAGCAGGCCGGCCGCGGTGTGGGCGGCGCGCAGCCGGGCGACCAGCCGCCGCCCGTACCAGAAGCCGGGACGGCCCAGCGCGGTACGGCCGGTCTCCTCCTCCGGCTCCTGGGTCCGGGAGATCGGCTGCTGCGACTCGTACGCGCTCCAGGTGCGGTGGGAGAGGTACCACAGCAGGCCGGTGAGCGCGGCCGGCACCGCCGCGGCGAGGGCGAGCCTGCGTCCGGGCCGGCTCCACCAGCCGGCGTGCGCCGCGTCGGGCGAGAGGAAGCCCAGCCAGGAATGCCGTGCGGCGCACGCGCGCGTGCCCGCGCACTGCCAGGCGGTGAGGTCGAGGGCGACCTCGCAGGCCGCCGCGACCAGCAGCACCGTCAGGGTCAGTCCGGCGAGCCGCACCAGCAGGCCGTAGAGGCGGACGGTGCGGCCGCGTCCGCGGGCGGTGGGGCGCATCCAGTGCGCGAGGTTGACGACCATGAACGGCAGCAGCAGGAGCCACAGGGCACGGCTGCTGTTGCCGGAGGTGAGGTTGCACCAGACGTACGCCTCCGGCACGGGTCCACCGCGGTGGTCGCCGGGTCTGCTCTCCGCGTCGGCGTCGTCGGCGCGCCGGAAGACGGCCGCCGTGTGGTCGCCGGTGATCCGCACCGTGCGCGGGTCGTCGAGCATCTTTTCGGGCGTGGTGCCGCCGACTCCGTGCACCAGGAGTTCGAGGGCGGCTGCGGATTCCCCGGACCGCTCGGCGGGGCCGTCCGTCCCGCCGGCCGGGGCACGTTCCTGCGCACGTTCCACTGTCGCACTTCCCCGTGACGCGCCGTTGCGTTGTGCGTGCGGGCACAGGATCTCCGCTGGGAGGGCGGTTCACACCTGTCGTTATCGAATCTCGCCTGTCCGGGTGACCGGAGCGGGACGCGTGGGACGCGGGTGGCGGGTGCGCTCGGGGACCGCCGGTGGCGCCGCTGTCGGTGCGGCGTGCGAGGATGGGACGCCCGCGCACCGGGGACGGGAGAATGTCCTGGTCGACGAGGGTCCCCCGGGTTCGGGCGGAGCCGAGGATCCGGGGAGGATGCGCAGGGTGTGGCGGACCGCTTGGACGAAAGGACCGGAGCGTACGTGAGCGAGAATCAGAACCTCCTCGCGGAGCAGCGGCGCGCCCTGATCCTGGACGAGGTGCGACGCCGGGGCGGCGTGCGGGTCAACGAGCTGACGCGCAAGCTCGGCGTGTCGGACATGACGGTGCGCCGCGACCTGGACGCGCTGGCCCGGCAGGGCATGCTGGAGAAGGTGCACGGCGGAGCGGTGCCCGTGGTGGAGGCGAGCACCCACGAGCCGGGTTTCGAGGCCAAGTCGGGGCTGGAGCTGACCGCCAAGGAGGACATCGCGCGGGCCGCGGCCCAACTGGTGGCGCCGGGCACCGCGATCGCCCTGTCGGGCGGTACGACGACGTACGCGCTGGCCCACCATCTGCTCGACGTGCCGGACCTCACCGTCGTCACCAACTCGGTGCGGGTGGCCGACGTCTTCCACGCGGCGCAGCGCACCTCGGGCCCCCGGCAGGGTGCGGCCACGGTGGTGCTGACCGGTGGCGTGCGCACCCCGTCCGACTCGCTGGTGGGCCCGGTGGCCGACCGGGCGATCGGGGCGCTCCACTTCGACCTGCTGTTCCTCGGGGTGCACGGCATATCGGTCGAGGCGGGTCTGTCGACGCCGAACCTCGCCGAGGCCGAGACCAACCGCCGGCTGGTGCAGTCGGCGCGGCGCGTCGTGGTGGTCGCGGACCACACCAAGTGGGGTGTGGTGGGGCTGAGTTCGTTCGCGGAGCTGGAGCAGGTCGACACCCTGGTGACGGACGCGGGGCTGCCCGCGCCGGCCCGCGCGGAGATCTCGGAGCAGCTGCGGCAACTGGTGGTGGCGGGCGAGCCGGAGGACTGATCCGGCCGACGTTCGGGCATCCGGCCGGCCGGTGCGGACACCCGGCCGGACAGCGGGGTCGTCCGGCCGGACGGTCTCGGCGCGGCCGGACGGTTCGGCCCATTCGGCCGACCGGTGCGGGCATTCGGTGCAGACATCCGTCGGGCAGCCGGTTATCGTGCCGCCGACAGGCCGACCGCCCTTCTGGTCAAGGGAGTTGTGTCCATGCCGCGCCGACTGCGTCCCGTCGGGCTCGACTTCCTCGAGACCGCGCCCGTCCGGCTGGTGTTCGTCCGGGAGATCCGCGCCGCCCCGGACGCGGTCTACCGCGCGCTCGCCGAGGACGTGCCGGGCTGGGCGGAGTGGTTCTCCGCGGTGACCGCGGCCCGGCCGCTCGACGACGGCGCCCGGCGTGAGATCCGGCTCAGGGGCGGCACGCGCCTGGAGGAGACGGTCCTCGCGGCCGAGAAGGCGCGGCTGTACGCCTACCGCGTGGACGCGACCGGCGCGCCGGGGCCGCGGGCGCTCGTGGAGGAGTGGCGGCTCGTGCCCGCGGACGGCGGAACGCGCGTGCGCTGGACCTTCGCCGCGGACGGGGCCGCGCCGTTCCGGCTGGTGATGAGGGCCGCTCGGCCGGGCCTCGGCCGGGCCTTCCGGGACGCGGTCACCTCGCTGGACCGGCGCCTGGCGCGCTGAGCGCGCCGAGCGCTCAGCCGGACCAGACGCCGGTGCGCAGCAGGGACTCGATCACCGCCGTGTACGGCGCGATGTCCAGGCCCTGTTCGGCGAGCCAGGCGTCCGAGTAGTACTTGTCCAGGTACCGGTCGCCCGGGTCGCACAGCAGCGTCACCACGCTCCCCCGCCGCCCCTCGGCCACCATCTCGGCGACGATCTTCAGCGCGCTCCACAGCCCGGTGCCGGTCGAGCCGCCCGCCCGGCGGCCGATGACCCGCTCCAGGGCCCGTACGGCGGCGACGGCGGCCGCGTCGGGCACCTTCATCATCCGGTCGATCGCGCCGGGCACGAAGCTCGGCTCCATGCGGGGGCGGCCGATGCCCTCGATGCGGGAACCGCAGTCGCAGGTGACGTCCGGATCGCCGGTGCTCCAGCCGTCGAAGAAGCAGGAGTTCTCCGGGTCGGCGACGCAGACGCGGGTGTCGTGCTGCATGTAGTGGACATAGCGGGCGATGGTCGCCGAGGTGCCGCCGGTCCCGGCCGTGGCGACGATCCAGGCCGGCTCGGGGAACCGCTCCAGCTCCAGCTGGCGGAAGATCGACTCGGCGATGTTGTTGTTGCCGCGCCAGTCGGTGGCCCGTTCGGCGTAGGTGAACTGGTCCATGTAGTGGCCGCCGGTCTCGGCCGCAAGCCGGGCCGACTCCTCGTACATCATGCGCGAGTCGTCCACGAAGTGGCACTGCCCGCCCTGGAACTCGATGAGACGGCACTTCTCGGCGCTGGTCGTGCGCGGCATGACCGCGACGAAGGGCACGCCGATCAGCTTGGCGAAGTAGGCCTCCGAGACGGCCGTCGAGCCGCTGGACGCCTCGATCACCGGGCGGCCGGGCCGGATCCAGCCATTGCACAGGGCGTAGAGGAAGAGCGAGCGGGCGAGCCGGTGCTTGAGGCTGCCGGTCGGGTGCGTCGACTCGTCCTTCAGATACAGGTCGACCCCCCACTTCTCGGGCAGCGGGAACCGGAGCAGGTGGGTGTCGGCGGAACGGTTGGCGTCCGCCTGAACCTTGCGCACCGCTTCTTTCAGCCAGCCGCGGTAGGCGTCGTCGCTGCGGTCGATGTCGAGGGTCACGCCGTTGTCGAGGGTCGCGCCGTTCGGGATCTGCTGGGAAATGGTCACGGCGGTGCTCCTCACGCGGGGCCGCACACGGGGGGAAGTGCGGCCGACGCACCGATCATAGACACCTCGCGCACGCTTCTCACCTGCATAAACACTGCTTTGAGCGGCCCAAAGGACAGCCTGGGGCACGGGGGGCGCAAGGGGGTAGGGGCGCGTTCGCGCGTGTGCTCCGGGCGCGCGGGGGGAGGCTCCCGTGCGCACTGGTGCTCGACGCCGGGCGCGGGCAGACTGCAGCGGACGGAGACACACTGGATCACCATTCGAGCTGGACCGGGGCCGCCCAGGCGTGCGGTCCGGCGCACCGGACACGTACGAGGGGGTGGGGCGGCATGGCCGAGCCTGAGTTCAGGGCCACGGGCGTGCGGATCGGGAAGCGGCTGCGTTCGCTCACCCGGGCCGGACAGGTCCGGATCAGTGGCGGCAGGGTCGAACTGCTCACCAGCTACGGCAGCGAGATCGACAGCGCGCCGGTGCGGGCGGTGCGCGCCTCCCGGCCCTGGTTCGCGCCGCAGGACCGGGCGCTCGCGGACCTCGGCGGCAAGCGGTACCTGCTGACCCTGGGCGATCACGACCCCGCTCCGGGCGAGCCGGGACCGCCCGCGGCACGCCGGTTCATCGAGGCCGTGCGCGCCGCGGCCCGGCGCGGCGGCTGAGCGCGGTCGCGCCGCACCGGCGGGCGGCGTGGGACGCGCGGGATCCGCGGACGATCCGCGCGAGTTGCGGGGCCGCGCCCCTTGCGTCACGCTGGTCACACGTCACTCTGGGTTTACCGGCGATAACGCTGCGAACCAGCCCGCCGGGCACTACAGCAGGCGGCCGTTCCCACTCCGGCGCTGCTGGATCCGAACTCCGTGTTCTTCCGGACCCTTCAAGTCGGGGAGTCGCAGCCGTGATCAGTCACCCAAGCAGGCACTGCACGGTGGAGCTGCAAGCCCTGCCGTCGCGGATCGGCCAGGTCCGCAGAATCCTTTCGGCGCAGTTGCGCTACTGGCATCTGGACACCCTCATCGACCGCGCCGTGCTCGGTGTGACGGAGCTGTTGACCAACGTCCACCGACATGCCCAACCCGACAAGGTGTGCACCGTCGAGATAGAGCTGCTGCTGGACCGGCTCATGGTCTCGGTGCGCGACCACGACCCCCGGCTCCCCGAGGTACGGGACGTCGACCCCGGCGCCACCAGCGGGCGCGGGCTCGCCATGGTGGCCGCCATGAGCGAGAGCTGGGGCGCGCGCCCGGACGGCGAGTCGGGCAAGATCGTCTGGTTCACCCTCCCTACCGCGCCGGTCACCGCCGCCGCCCGCCCCCCACGCCGCACGGCCGACACCCCGGCCCACCGGTTCGCCGAGGTCGACACCCTGGCCGACGACCACAGGAACGCACACGCTCCCGCCCGGTCCGCCGTCGCAGGCTGACCGGGCGGTGAGACATCCCGGCACGCGCCCCCGCGGCTCCCCCGTGGGGGCGCGCGGGGGACGAGGCGGCGTCGTACGGCCGCCCCGTCACCGCCGGGATCGTCGGTCGGCCGGTACGTCGCGCCGGTACGTCGCCGTCACTCGGCGGCGATGGCGCGCAGGACGTCCAGCCGCGCCGCCCGCCGGGCCGGGCGCAGGCCCGCCAGAACGCCGGCCGCGAGGCCCACCAGGACCACGGTCAGCAGCCGCACGGGCGGGACGGCGAAGGCGAAGGCGCTGTCGCTCGCCCCATCGGAGGCTTCGACCAGGACCCAGCCGAGGAAGGTGCCCAGGACGAGGCCGTTCACGGTGCCGAAGGCGGCGACGAGGACGGACTCCCAGCGGACCATGGCCCTCAGCTGGCGGCGGGTCTGGCCGACGGCCCGCAACAGGCCCAGTTCCCGGGTGCGTTCGTGGACCGCCAGGGTGAGGGTGTTGGCGATGCCCAGCAGCGCGATGAGGACCGCGAGCGCGAGCAGGGCGTAGACCAGGGTCAGCATCATGTCGATGCCGCCGGCCGAGGACCGCGCGTACTCGTCACGGGTCTGCACCTCGGGGTTGCCGTAGCGCGCGGCGACCTTCCGCACCGCGGCCTTGCCCGCGTCCGCGCTGACACCGTGCTTGAAGGTGACCGCGACGAGCGTGTCGGCGTCCTGCGTGCGGTGCGGGGCCCAGGCGACGCGGGTGATGACGTAGTCGCCGGCGAGTTCGGAGCGGCCGTAGACGGCGCGGACGGTGAACGTCCTCGTCCGGCCGTCGGCGAAGGTGAGCCGCGCGGTGTCGCCGGTGGTGAGGTGCTGCCGGCCGGCCTCCTTCCCGGTGACGGCGATGCCGTCGGCGCCGACGTGGCGCAGGGAGCCGTGCACCTCGCCCAGGTCGAAGGTGCGTTCCAGGGCGACCGGGTCGGTCACGGTCAACGCCCTCCCCTTGCCGTCGACTTCGGCGACACCGCGGCCGAGCCCGACGGCGGTGTCCACCTCGGGCAGGCGGCCGATCGCCCCGGCGAGCCGGGGGCTGAGTCCGCTGCCGCCCGCGCCGAAGGACGGTGTGCTCACGGCGACGTCGCCCGCGAAGGAGCGGGACACGGTCTGGTCCATGGTCGCCTTGAGGGAGGCCGCGAAGACCGTGAACAGCGACACCACGGCCACGCCGATCATCAGGGCGGTGGCGGTGGCGGCCGTCCGCCGGGGACTGCGCAGGGCGTTGCGCCGGGCGAGGGAGCCCGTGACGCCGCGCAGCCGGCCGAGCGGGCCGCCGAGGGCGCGCACCGCCGCGGTGGCGACGACCGGGCCGAGGACCACGAAGGAGACCAGCGCGAGGACGGCCCCGGCTCCCGCCGCCCAGAGGGAGGGTGCGGCCAGGACGCCGGTGAGCGTGACGGCGACGGCGAGGACGGCGAGGCCCGCTCCGGCGACGGCGCGCGTGCGTGAGGCGCCGGAGCGGTCGGCGGCCGTCTCGCGCAGCGCGGCCAGCGGGGCGGTGCGCCCGGCGCGTACGGCGGGCAGCAGGGCGGAGCCGAGACAGACCAGGACGCCGACCGCGAGCGGCAGGGCCAGCGACACGGCGCCGATCACCAGGTGGCCGTCGGGGAAGGGGAAGCCGAGCGCCGGGAACAGCGCCTGAAGTCCCGCGGCGACGCCGATGCCGCCCGCCAACCCGGCCGCCGACGCGGTCACGGCCACGGCGCCCGCCTCCAGGAGGGTCGCTGCGGTGATCTGGCGGCGCGCGGCTCCGAGGGCCCTGAGCAGGGCGTTCTCGCGGGTGCGCTGGGCGGTGACGATGGCGAGGGTGTTGTGGATGGAGAAGGTCGCCACCAGCAGGGCGACGCCGGAGAAGACCAGCAGGAAGGTGGTGAAGAGGGTGAGGAACCGGCTGGAGACCATTTCGGTGTTCTCCCGCGCCGACTCCTGGCCGGTGATCGCCTCGACGCCCGTGGGCAGGACGCGGGTCAGGCGGGACACCAACCGGCCCTGACTCAGGCCGGGTTCGGCCCGCAGGAGGATCCTCGCCGCCTGGCCCGGCCTGGCCGTGAGGTACTTCTCGGCGTCGGCGCGCGTCATGCCGGTGTAGGTCACCTGCGCCATGCCGTCCTCGCCGCCGAAGGTCGCGAGGCCGACGACGGTCACCCGGACCGGGTCGGGCGTGCGCAGGGTCGTGGTGTCGCCGATCCGCAGGCCGCCCTGCTTGGCGGCGCCGCGGTTGACGACGACCTCGCCGGGCTTCTCGGGGGCGTGGCCCTCGGCGAGCCGGTAGGGGTTGAGTTGCGGGTCGGCGATCCAGTTCCCGGCGACGGTGGGCGGGCCCTGGCCGCCGACGGGCTCTCCGTCGGCCCCGACGAGCTGGCCCGCGCCCTGGATGTCGGGCTCGGCGGCGGCCACGCCCGGCACTCCGGCGAGGGCGTCGGCGAGGTGCGCGTCGACCGGCCGGCGTACGCCCTGGCTCTCACCGGGCGCGGTGATGGCGTCGGCGCCGCGGACGACGGCGTCCGTCCCGCGGGCCGCGTCGCCGAACATGGTGTCGAAGCCGGCGCGGAGCGTGTCGCCCATGACGAGGGTGCCGGCCAGGAAGGCGACGCCGAGGAACACGGCGAGGAAGGTGCCGGCGAAGCGCCGCTTGTGGGCGCGCAGGGAGGCCGCGCCGAGGCGGAGGGAGGCGTTCACGAGCCTGCCTCGAAGGACTTCAGCCGGTCCAGCACCCGGTCGGCGGTCGGCGAGTCCATCCGGTCGACCAGGCGTCCGTCCGCGAGGAAGACGACCTCGTCGGCGTGGGCGGCGGCCACCGGGTCGTGGGTGACCATGACGACCGTGCGGCCCGTCCGCCGCACGGCGCGGCCGAGCAGGGCGAGGACCTCCCCGCCGGAGCGGGAGTCGAGGTTGCCGGTCGGCTCGTCGGCGAAGACGACGTCCGGGCGGCCGGCGAAGGCCCGTGCCACGGCAACGCGTTGCTGCTGGCCGCCGGAGAGCTCGGCGGGCCGGTGGTGGAGCCGGTCGCGCAGGCCGACGACGTCGACGAGCGCGTCGATCCACTCCGGGTCGCCGCTGCCGCCCGCGAGGTCCAGCGGCAGCGTGATGTTCTCCCGCACGGTCAGCGTGGGCACCAGGTTGAACGCCTGGAAGACGAAGCCCACCCGGTCGCGGCGCAGCCGGGTCAGGCGGCGGTCGTCGAGGCCGCCCAGGTCGGTGTCGCCGACGAAGGCGGCGCCCGAGGTGAGCGTGTCCAGGCCGGCCGCGCAGTGCATCAGGGTGGACTTGCCGGAGCCCGAGGGGCCCATGATCGCGGTGAACCGGCCGGCCGGGAAGTCGACGCTCACCCCGTCCAGGGCCCTGACCGCGGTGTCGCCGCGGCCGTAGACCTTGACGGCGTCGACGACCCGGGCGGCCGTCCGGGTGACGGTCGTCGTGGTCATGCCGCACCGCCCCTGCCGGTGCGGCCGAACTGCTCGTCCAGGACGGACAGCCGGCGCCAGTACTCGTCCTCGTCGATCTCACCGGAGGCGAAGCGGTGGCCGAGCACGGTGATCGGTGAGTTCTCCTGGACGGTGGGTCGCCCCGGGGCGCCGCCGCGTCCGCGCCTCACCGTGCGGCGCAGCAGGGTGACGGCGCCGGTCACGACGGCCGCCCAGACCAGGGGGAACAGCAGGATCCACGGGCCGGGCCCGCCGTCGCCGAAGTGGGCCAGGGTCTGCATGTCGGTTCAGCTCCTCGGGGTGCGATGGAGGTGACGGAGGCGGTGGCCTCGTCGTCCGGTCGCTTCCGAGGGTCGTCCCCGAAGGGGGCCCAGGTCGTCGTACGGCCAGCGGCACCGCGCCTACCCCGGGGGGAGTACGCGGGCGGCGGGCGGCTGCTTCCCGGTCCGGCTCAGCGGGGGGCTCAGCGGGGCGTGACGTCCCCGTGCCTGATGAGGTAGTGGAAGGTGTCGGAGTAGCCGATCGACGGCGTGATCAGCAGGCTGACGTCGACCGGTGCGGGCTCGGTGCTCGCGGTGGCGAACTCGCGGACCGCGTGCCTGCCGGTCAGCGGGTACCAGAACCAGCCGCCGGCCTTGCCCACCGTGATGCGGTCGGACTCCTTCCAGGCCCCGCCGTCGCGGACGAAGACCTGCATGCGCACGGTGGCGGCGTACTTGTCGGACGTGGACCGCAGGGCGGTGAGCGTGACCTGGTAGTCCGTGCCGAGTACGGATGTCGCGACGACCTGGGACTGCGGGGCCGTCCGGGCGGGCGTCGACGCTCCGGCGTCCGCGGTGGCGACGGAGCCGGTGGTGGTCAGGGTGGTGAGTGTGAGCGCTGCGGCGGAGAGTGCGACGGTCCGCCGGCGCGGACCGCGCGGTGTCTTGTCTGTCGTCATGTCGGCCTCCCTCACTGAAGGGGACACGCGGGCGGCGACCGGCGGTTGCGGACCGTTCGGCCCTGGGCGCGGCGGCCCCGTGGACGTTACCTACCAGTATGTACAGTTCCGCACCTTAGGGCCTGCGCGGAGCCGCCATGGGCGTACGCGGCGAGGACACGGCGGGAACGATCCGGCGGGCCGCTTCGTTGGCCCGGACCCATCGACATCGAGATCCCTGGGAGCATCGTGCCCGAGACCTCCGCCGCGTCCAGCACCTCGGCCACCTCAGCCACGTCGGCAGCACCCGCCACATCCACCACCACCGCCACCTCCGCGACTTCCGCCGTTCTGCCGGCACTCCCGGCGCTGAGCGCGCAGGCCGAGCGACTGATCGAAATGGGGGTGCACGAGCGAGCGGGGCTGTCCGCCGCCCGGCTTCGCGCCTTCGCCGCGGCCACCGAGGCCGTCGTGGGCGGGGAGGGCGCCCTGCTCACCGTTCACCCGGACCGCGCCCCCGCCTCCGCCCTCGCCCCGCTGCTCCGCCATGACGGCAAACCCGGATTCATCGTGACCGACATGTCGGACGTCGACCTCTTCGCCCCGCTCGACAGCGTCGTGCTGCCGGACTCCCCGCTGCAGGTTCTCACCGGCCTGGACCGCGGCGACCACATGGCCGGCTGGAGCCCGAACGAGGCGCTGCCCGCCCTCACGTCGGAAGCCCGCACCCCGTTACTGCTCACCGAGGGCATCCACTGGGTGCTGCAGCAGCCCGCCGTCCTGGAGCGCAACCACTGCTTCATGACCATCGGCTCCCGGCTGCGCAAGGCGGGCGGCGGCCTGGACGCCCGTACCCCGGCGATCTGGATCAGCAACGGCACCGGGCGGGACGGCCGCGAGCGCCGCGACGCGCCCAAGGTCGGCTGGTGCTGGGCGGGCAACCGGCACACCTGGCTGGGCTTCGCCTCCGCGGCGGACCGCCGGGGCGAGGACGGGTAGGGCCGCCCGCCGGGGCGAGGACCGGTAGGGCCGCCCGCCTCGCCGGGACGCTCAGCGTGCCGGCCCCGGGGGGGGGGGGGGGGGGGGGGGGGGGGGGGGGGGGGGGGGGGGGGGGGGGCGGGGGGAGGGAGGGGAGGGGGGGGGGGGGGAGAGCGA
>NZ_JBVIIE010000037.1:0-92933 GCF_055569945.1 Streptomyces sp. NPDC031340 | reverse complement strand
ACGCTCGGCTGGGAAACCCCAGCCGAGCGCCTGCATAAACTGCTCGCGGCCTGACCAACACGACCACGTGTTGCGACGACCCCTAGAAAGCGCCGCCCATGGGACCGGGCCTCACCACAGCCGACAGCTCAGCGGCTCACACTCAGCGGCTCACGCCTCGAACACCTCGCGCACCAGCTGTTCCTGCTCGGCCTGGTGCCGCTTCGCGGAACCCACCGCCGGGGAGGAGGAGTGCGGGCGGGAGATGCGGCGCAGGCGCTCGCTGGCCGGGATGTCCGCGCCGACCGCCAGGTCCAGGTGGTCGATCAGGTTCAGGGCGATGAACGGCCAGGCGCCCTGGTTGGCCGGCTCCTCCTGGGCCCACAGGTACTTCTCGGCGTTCGGGTACTTGGCGATCTCCGCCTGGAGCTCGGCACCCGCCAGCGGGTACAGGCGCTCGATGCGGACAATCGCCGTCTCGGCAGCCGCAGCGTCCGTCGCACCGCGCTTGCGGCGCTCGGCGTCCAGGTCGTAGTAGACCTTGCCCGCGCAGAAGACGACCTTGCGGACCGCGGCCGGGTCCACCGACTCGTCGCCGATGACCGGGCGGAACTGGCCCGTCGTGAACTCGTCCGCCTTCGAGGCCGCGGCCTTCAGGCGCAGCATCGACTTCGGGGTGAAGACGATCAGCGGCTTGTGGTGCGGGTTGTGCACCTGCCACCGCAGGAGGTGGAAGTAGTTCGACGGCGAGGTCGGCATCGCGACCGTCATGTTGTTCTGGGCGCAGAGCTGCAGGAAGCGCTCCGGGCGGGCGGACGAGTGGTCCGGGCCCTGGCCCTCGTAGCCGTGCGGCAGCAGCAGCGTCACGCCGGAGGTCTGGCCCCACTTCTGCTCCGCCGAGGAGATGAACTCGTCCACGACCGTCTGCGCGCCGTTGACGAAGTCACCGAACTGCGCCTCCCACATCACCAGCGCGTCCGGGCGGGCCAGCGAGTAGCCGTACTCGAAGCCCATCGCCGCGTACTCGGACAGCAGGGAGTTGTAGACGTTCAGCCGCGCCTGCTCCTCCGCCAGGTACTGCAGCGGCGTGTACTCCTCGCCGGTGCTGCGGTCGATGATCACCGCGTGGCGCTGGCCGAAGGTGCCGCGCTGGGAGTCCTGGCCGGCCAGCCGGACCGGAACGCCCTCCAGCAGCAGGGAGCCGACCGCGAGGGTCTCGCCCATGCCCCAGTCGATGGTGCCGTCCTCGACCATCGCCGCCCGGCGCTGCAGCTGCGGCAGCAGACGCGGGTGCACGGTGATGTGGTCGGGGATGTTGACCTGGGACTCGGCGATCCGCTTGACGACCTCGGTGGAGACCGCCGTGGAGACCGCCACCGGGAACTCGGCCTGCGGGTCGGACGTGGCCACCGCCGCCGGCTGCGAGGTGGCCTCGCGGACCTCGGTGAAGACCTTCTCCAGCTGGCCCTGGTAGTCCTGCAGCGCCTGCTCGGCCTCTTCCAGGGTGATGTCGCCGCGACCGATCAGGGACTCGGTGTACAGCTTGCGCACCGAGCGCTTCTTGTCGATCAGGTCGTACATCAGCGGCTGGGTGAAGGCCGGGTTGTCCGACTCGTTGTGACCGCGGCGGCGGTAGCAGATGAGGTCGATCACCACGTCCTTGTTGAACGCCTGGCGGAACTCGAACGCCAGCCGCGCGACCCGCACGACCGCCTCGGGGTCGTCGCCGTTCACGTGGAAGATCGGGGCCTCGATCATGCGGGCCACGTCCGTCGCGTACATCGAGGAACGCGAGGACTCGGGGGCCGCGGTGAAGCCGACCTGGTTGTTGATGACGATGTGGACCGTGCCGCCGGTGCGGTAGCCGCGCAGCTGCGACATGTTCAGGGTCTCGGCCACCACGCCCTGGCCCGCGAAGGCCGCGTCGCCGTGGATCGCCACCGGCAGCACGGTGAAGTCCGTGCCGCCCTTGTTGATGATGTCCTGCTTGGCCCGCGACACACCTTCGAGGACGGGGTCGACCGCCTCCAGGTGGGACGGGTTGGCCACCAGGCTGACCTTGATCTGCTCGCCGTCCAGGCCGGTGAAGGTGCCCTCGGCGCCCAGGTGGTACTTCACGTCGCCGGAGCCGTGCATCGACTTCGGGTCGAGGTTGCCCTCGAACTCTCGGAAGATCTGCGCGTACGACTTGCCGACGATGTTCGCCAGCACGTTCAGGCGGCCGCGGTGGGCCATGCCGATGACGACCTCGTCCAGGCGCGACTCGGCAGCGCTGTCCAGCACCGCGTCGAGCAGCGGGATGACGGACTCGCCGCCCTCCAGCGAGAAGCGCTTCTGGCCGACGTACTTCGTCTGCAGGAAGGTCTCGAACGCCTCCGCCGCGTTCAGCCGGCGCAGGATGCGCAGCTGCTCCTCGCGCTCCGGCTTGGAGTGCGGGCGCTCCACGCGGTCCTGGATCCACTTGCGCTGCTTGGGGTCCTGGATGTGCATGAACTCGATGCCGGTGGTGCGGCAGTACGAGTCGCGCAGCACGCCGAGGATGTCGCGCAGCTTCATCATCGACTTGCCGGCGAAGCCGCCGACGGCGAACTCGCGCTCCAGGTCCCACAGGGTGAGGCCGTGCTCGACGATGTCCAGGTCGGGGTGCTTGCGCTGGCGGTACTCCAGCGGGTCGGTGTCGGCCATGACGTGGCCGCGGACCCGGTAGGAGTGGATCAGCTCGAAGACGCGGGCGGCCTTGGTGACGTCGTCGTCGTGGCTGGCGTCGATGTCCCTGAGCCAGCGGACCGGCTCGTAGGGGATGCGCAGGGCCTCGAAGATGTCGTCGTAGAAGCCGTTCTCGCCGAGCAGGAGGTTCGCGACCTGGCGGAGGAACTCGCCGGAGGCCGCGCCCTGGATCACCCGGTGGTCGTAGGTCGACGTGAGCGTCATGACCTTCGAGATGCCGAGCTTGTTGAGGGTGTCCTGGGAGGTGCCCTGGAACTCCGCCGGGTAGTCCATGGAGCCGACGCCCATGATCACCGACTGGCCGGGCATCAGGCGCGGCACCGAGTGGACGGTGCCGAGGCCGCCGGGGTTGGTCAGGGAGACCGTGACGCCGGTGAAGTCGTCCATCGTCAGCTTGCCGTCGCGGGCGCGGCGGACGATGTCCTCGTAGGCCTGCCAGAACTCGAAGAAGTTCAGCGTCTCGGCCTTCTTGATGGCGGCCACGACGAGCTGGCGGTCGCCGTTGGGCTTCACCAGGTCGATGGCCAGGCCGAGGTTGACGTGCGGCGGCTTGACGAGGACGGGCTTGCCGTCCTTCTCGCCGAACGACCAGTTCATCGACGGCATGGCCTTGATGGCCCGCACCATCGCGTAGCCGATGAGGTGGGTGAAGGAGATCTTCCCGCCGCGGGCCCGCTTGAGGTGGTTGTTGATGACGATGCGGTTGTCGAACAGCAGCTTCACCGGGACCGCGCGCACGGACGTGGCCGTGGGCAGCTCCAGTGAGGCGTTCATGTTCTTGACGACCGCGGCGGACGGGCCGCGCAGCGGCACCAGCTCCGGGCCGTCGGCGGCCTGCGCGGCGGGCTCCGCCTTCGGCTTCGCGGCGGGCTTCGCGGCCGGGGCGGCCTTCGCGGGAGCCGCGGCCGGAGCCGGAGCCGGAGCGGCGGCCGGGGCGGGAGCCGCGGCGGCGGGCTTCGGGGCCGCGGCGGCCGGAGCGGGAACGGCGGCCGGAGCCGCGGGCGCGGCCGGGGCGGCCGGTGCCGGGGTGGTGGTCCCTGCGGCCCCCGCGGCCGCAGCACCCGCCGTAGCCGAGGAGGCGGGCGCCCCCGGCTTGTAGTCGGCGAAGAAGTCCCACCAGGCGCGGTCTACCGAATTCGGGTCCTGGAGGTACTGCTGATAGATCTCGTCGACGAGCCACTCATTGGGACCGAACGCGGCAGCGGGGTTCTTGCCCGCTTGGTCGGCGTCGGTCGTAGACGCGCCTCCTGCCCGAAGGGTGGAGGAGCTTGAGTTACTGGGGGACTGTGGCGACACGGCGGCAACCGCCCTCTTCCGCTTCACAAGGTGATGGACAGCGGGAATCAAGGCTACGCCTCCCCGGCGGCGAAGGTCAGTCCGGGCCGGTTCAACGTCGCGTAAGTCACATTGCGAAGGGTGTTTCGGGGCTCGAAACGGCGGGAAACAAGCGTGGTTCCGCTGTATGAGGGGGACGCCGGGGTGTGACGGTGCGGGCCCTGGAAGCAGCGCTTGCGGGCCTTGTCCTGATCACACGTGTCCGGCAGCGCGAACGTCCGGTGGATCTTGGGACTCCGGTTCGGACTTTACGTCAACTTGGTACGGAAGTCTCTCCCGGAAGAGTGACCAGAATCCGGCAACCCCGCGCAGATTCGGCCACTCCTATCCGGCCGCCGTGCAGGTCCACCGCCCAGCGGGCGATCGCCAGGCCGAGGCCCGTGCCGCCGTCGCTGCCCGGCCCCTTCGACGCGCCCCCGTCGCCCCGGTTGAAGCGCTCGAAGACCCGGTGCCACTCCGAGCGGGGGATGCCGGGACCCTCGTCCAGCACCTCCAGCTCCAGCGACTCCGGCTGCGCGCCGCGCCGGGCCTTGACGGTCACCCGGCCGTGCGGCGGGCTGTGCTTGACCGCGTTGTCGATCAGGTTGGCGACCACCTGGTGGATGCGCTCCGGGTCGGCGTGCGCGGTCAGTTCGGGCGGGGAGACGTCGAGGTGCAGATGGACGTCCGTGCGGGTGTGGCTGCCGGAGCCGGAGGCGATGCCCGCGCGGGCGGGCACGGCCATGTTGGCCTCCTTCAGCACGCCCGACAGGTACGGCCACACCTCGAAGCGCCGCTTGCGCAGCGGAACGACGCCGTTGTCCAGCCGGGACAGGTCGAGCAGCGTCTCCACCAGACGCCCGAGCCGCTCCGTCTGGGTCAGGGCCGTGCGCATGGTCTCGGGGTCGGCGGGCGAGACGCCGTCCACGATGTTCTCCAGCACCGCGCGCAGGCCCGCGATGGGCGTGCGCAGCTCGTGCGAGACGTTCGCGACCAGCTCCTTGCGCTGCCGTTCCTGGGCCTCCAGGTCGTCGGCCATACGGTTGATCGTCTGGGCCAGGTCGCCCAGTTCGTCCCGCCGGTTCTCGCGCACCCGGCGCGTGTAGTCGCCGTGCGAGATGGACCGGGCCACCGCGTTCATCTCGTCCAGCGGCGCGGTGAGCGAGTGCGCGACGAACTGCGTGATCAGCAGCGTGGCGATCATCGAGAACACCGTGATGAAGCGCAGCTCGGTCTCCGTGCGCACCGCGATCATCAGCAGACCCGTGGTGATCAGCACCGAGACGACGACCAGCACGCCCAGCTTGGTCTTGATCGAGAACGGGCGTACGCCGCCCCAGGGTTCCTCCCCGGGGCCTCTCCGTGCGGCCGGCCCGCCGCTCACGGGTTCGGGGTCTCCAGCGCGTAACCCACGCCGTGCACCGTGCGGATCCGCTCGGCGCCGATCTTCCGGCGCAGCGCCTTGATGTGGCTGTCGACGGTCCGGGTGCCGGAGGCGTCCGCCCAGTCCCACACCTCCGCCAGCAGCTGCTCGCGGGAGAGCACCGCGCGCGGGGTGTTCGCCAGGCAGACCAGGAGGTCGAACTCGGTGGGCGTGAGGTGCACGTCCTCCGAGCGCACCCGCACCCGTCGCTGCGCGTGGTCGATCTCCAGCTCGCCCAGGCGCAGGATGCCGCTCCGCGGCGTCGCCGCGGCCAGCGCGGCCCGCTCCACCCGGCGCAGCAGCACGTGCACCCGCGCGGCCAGCTCCCGCATGGAGAACGGCTTGGTCATGTAGTCGTCGGCGCCCACGCCGAGCCCGACCAGCATGTCGGTCTCGTCGTCGCGCGCGGTGAGCATCAGCACCGGCACCGGACGGGCGGCCTGCACGCGGCGGCAGACCTCCAGTCCGTCGAAGCCGGGCAGCATGATGTCGAGGATCAGCAGATCGGGCTGCCAGGCCTCGGCGGTGTCGACGGCGGCCGGACCGTCGCCGGCGGTCTGCACGAGGAAACCCTCGGCGCGCAGGCGGGCCGCGATGGCGTCGACGATCGTCGGATCGTCCTCGACCACCAGCACCCGGCGCTGCGCGCCCGGGGTCGTGGTCGTGCCGTTGTGCGAGGTGTGTGTCTGCTCCATCGCCCGCCCCTGAGTTGCTTTCCGGAATCCGTGGGGTGAATCCGTTACTTGCACATGTCTGCACTTGCACAGGTCTGCGCATGCCTGCGATCGACGCTTGAATGATCGGCGTCAGGGCAGCAGCGTACGGGGAGTCACCGTTTCTTTGCTATCCAGGTCGGACGGCGAGGTGCACGACGTCGGGAACGCCCCGGGCAACGGGGACCTCTTCGGTACGCACCTGTGAGAACCCGGCATTCCGCAAGGTTTCTTCGAATTCCGGGGAGGGCTCGGCCGACCACACCGCGAGAACCCCGCCCGGTCTCAACACCCTTGCACAGCTTGCCAGTCCGGCCGGCGAATAGAGGCTTTCGTTGCCCTCGGTGACGGTCCAGCCGGGTCCGTTGTCGATGTCCAGGCACAGGGCGTCGTACGTGGCGGACGTCTCACGGAGGTGGTCGACCAGGTCCGCCTCGACGATGCGGGTGCGCGGGTCGGCCACGGCCCGCGACGAGAGTGCCGACAGGGGGCCGCGCAGATGCCAGTCGGTGATCGCGTGTTCGCGTTCCACGACGGTGATCGCGCCCCAGCGGGGGTTCGCCGCGGCGTGTGCGAGCGAGAAGCCGACGCCGAGTCCGCCGATCAGCACGTGCGGTTCGGCGCGGGTGCCGAGGGCGTCCAGCGCGGCGTCGACGAGCAGCCGCTCGGAGCGGCCGTCGGAGGTGTCCATCAGGAAGCAGCCGTTGGCGATGATCTGCAGCAACTCGCCGTGCCGGCGCAGCACGACCTCGCCGTAGGGGCCCTCACGGCGATCCAGGACCACGGGGGTGTCGTAGGTGGCGGTCATGGGCCCATCCTGCACGAACACGGCGCTACGGCCACGGGAATTGTGGGTGTCCGCACGACGCGTGCGCCGCGGCCGGGGTGGTGGCTGGGGTCGCAGCCGCAGCCGCAGCCGCAGCTGCAGTCGCAGCTGCAGTCGCAGCCGGGGCCAGGGGCCGGGCGGCACAGGCCCCGGCCGCCCGCCCACGGGCCGGGCCCAGGCCCCGGGCCCCCACGGGCCGGGCCCCGGAAGCCTCAGACGTCCAGGCCGTGCCCGTACGGGAACACCGGGTCGGCCGTGTCGTCGGGCACGTCCGGGCGGGTGTCCGCCACCGCCGCCATCGACCGCGGCAGCTCGAACGGCAGCCGGCCCTCGGCCCGCGCCCGCCCGAACACGACGTCCAGCAGAGCCGCGTCCGACGCCCCGAAGTCGGCGACCAGCGCGGCCGCCCGCTCGGCGATCTCCGGGAGCACCGCGGGCCGTTCGAGGTTGACGCACACCACGGTCGGCACCGTGTCCAGCAGTCGCAGGATCTCCTTGAGTTCGTCCTCGGGGAAGGCCAGCGAGCCGGAGTGGAAGAACGACTCGAAGGCGCCGGGCCGCGCCTCGTAGGGGGTGCGCAGCCGCAGCACGGCCACGTCCGCGGCGGCCGGATCGGCGACCACGTCCCCGTACGCCGCGGCCGTCCGCTCGCTCACCCCCCGGACGTACAGGCCGGGCCGGCCACGCAGCGGCAGCAGGGCGTCCCGGTCGGTCAGGACGGTCAGCGACCGGCGCTGGGCGGCCTCGCCGAGCGCCCGGAACTCACGCGCCCCGACGATCTCCTCGGCCCGGTCGGGGTCGACGTACGGGTTCTCGAACAGTCCGAGGACGAACTTCTCGCGCAGCAGCCGCCGTACGGAGACGTCGAGGCGCTCCTCGCTCACCCGGCCCGAGCGGACCAGCTCCACGATCACCTCGGGACACTGCTCGCCGCCGAACTGGTCGACCCCCGCGTCCAGCGCCTTCGCCGCGCGCTCGGCGACGCTCAGGTGCTCCGCGCCCCAGGCCCGCGCCGGGTGCGGCTCGCCCATGATGTCCGCGTCGGTGAGCAGGCCCCAGTCGGTGCAGACGACGCCTCCGAAGCCGAGCCGCTCGCGCAGCAGACCTGTCAGGACGTCCCGGTTGAAGCCGAAGCCGACCTCCTCCCAGTCGGTGCCGACGGGCTTGCCGTAGTACGGCATCATCTGCGAGCACCCGGCCTCGACGGCGGCCACGAAGGGCGCCAGGTGGTACTCGCGCATCCCGCCCGGGTACACCTGCTCCTTGCCGTAGGGGAAGTGCGGGTCCTCGCCGTCCTTCTGCGGGCCGCCGCCGGGGAAGTGCTTGACCATCGCGGCGACCGAACCCGGCCCGAGCCGCGGGCCCTGCAGACCGCGCACGTACGCCCGGACGAGTTCGGCCGCCGTCTCCGCGCGGGAGCCGAACGTCCCGGACTGGCGCGACCAGCGCGGCTCGGTGGCCAGGTCGATCTGCGGATGCAGGGCCACCCGGAAGCCCACCGCCAGGTACTCGCGGCGCACGGTGTCCGCGAACCGCTGCACCAGCTCCGCGTCCCCGATCGCGGCCAGCCCCAGCGGCTCCGGCCAGGCCGAGAAGTCACCGGCGAGGAAGGAGGCGCCCGGGTTGTCGGTGAAGGCGTGGCGCGGATCGGTGGACAGGGTGACCGGGATGCCCAGGCGGGTGTCCGCCGCCAGCTCCTGCAGCCGGTTGGCCCACTGGGCCGTCTCGCGGGCGCCGGCCTGGCCCACCAGGTTGAAGTGGGTCAGGTGGCGGCCGACGACCAGCTCGGTGGTGCCGTGCGGAAGGAAGGCGCCCGGCTCCTCGGCGAGCGTGCCGCCCGGTCCCATGGCGAGCATGGTGTGGAAGAGCTGGCCCGCCTTCTCCGCCAGGGTCATGCGGGACAGCAGGTCCTCGACCCGCTCGTCGACGGGTCGGGCCGGATCGCGGTACGTGGGGCTGGGCATCGGCGGATTCCTTGGATTCCTCGAGTACGGGACGAGTTACTTGACCGAGCGCACGAACTGCACGGCGAGCGCTCCCAGTACGGCGGCGATCGCGCCGAAGAGGAACAGCGCGCCGTAGTTTCCGCCGCCGCCGATCGCCAGCAGGGACGGGGCGACGATGGGCACGAGGGACTGGGGCAGGGCGTTGCCGATGTTCAGTACACCCATGTCCTTGGCGGACTCCTCGGGGTTGGGCAGCACCGCGGCCGCCAGCGCCATGTCGACGGACAGGTAGAGACCCTCGCCGAAGCCGAAGACGACCAGGGCGGCGACGTACGTCCCGAAGGACTGGGCCGAGGCGATCATCCCGAGGCTGACGCCCATCACCAGCGAGGCGCCCAGCACGTACGGCTTGCGGCGGCCGGAGCGGTCGGAGAGCTGGCCGCCGACGAGGGAGCCCAGCACGGTGGCCGCGACCATCGCCAGGGTGCCCGCGAACACCTTGTCGGTGACCTCGTCCGCGCCGTAACCGAGGCGGTCCATCAGGAAGTACACCTGGTAGCTGGTCACGCAGGAGGCGCCGGTGAAGACCAGGAAGCGTCCGGCGAAGTTCCACGCGAAGTCGGGGTGGCGGCGCGGGTTCACCCAGAAGCTGCGCAGGAACTCCTTGACGGAGTACGGCTCGAAGGCGCCGGCGCGGGCCGGGCGGTCCTTCATCACGGCGGCCAGGTAGCCGACCGCGACGACCCCGATGACGCCGGGGACGAGGAAGGCGAGCGCCATCGAGTCGCTGAACAGCTGCGCCAGCGCCGATCCGCCGATCAGCGACAGCGAGATCGTCATGCCGACCAGGCCGGAGACCCGGGCCTGCTGGTGCGCAGGGATCAGGTCGGGAATGGTCGACGTCAGGGCGGCCAGGGCGGCGTTGATGCCGAGCTGTGCCAGGGCCCAGCCGAGCATGAGGACCGGGATGCTGCCGCCGAGGGCCACCACCAGCAGGCCCGCGAGGCCGGCCAGCATGCCGCCGATCAGCCACGGGCGCCGGCGGCCGAACCGGCTGGTGGTGCGGTCGGACAGGGCGCCGAAGACGGGGTTGCCGAGCATCGCCAGCAGGGCGCCGACGGACAGTACCTGGCCGAGGGCGGCGCCGCGGTCGGTCTCCGGCACGATCTGGGAGACCCGCAGGGCGAGGGTCACCACCACCGGGGTGAGGACGGCGAGATAGGCGCCGAACTGGGCGAAGACCAGGCCGAAGACCAGCTTGGCGGGGGCGGACGGTTCGGCGGGCGCGGGAGACGAGAGGGATGCTCCCGCGTGAGCGGACGCGGGCGTCGGGGAGGACGTCTCGTCGAGCGGCGCGTCGTGGCTGAGGGCCATGGCGACTCTCCATGGGGGACGGGGGCGGCTTCTTCGCCGCACCGGCGCGACCAGGGAAGCAGCAAAACCGAGTGGGTAGTAGGTTTTCTGCGCGTGGCTTGAATCACGTTGCACATGGCTTGAAAAGTGATGTCGCTTACTCGTGTAACCGACGGTCGCGGACGTGTGCCCCGGGCCGCGTCCCGCCCGCCGTCGGCGCGGCTATCGTGGCGGGCATGGTCCAGAAGGAGAACGGCGGCACCCGCACAGGCGCAGGCAGGGGCACCTACGCCGTGGGCGACGAGCGCCGGCTGCGCATCCTCGACGCCGCTGTCGAGCACTTCGCCCAGTGGGGCTTCCATGCCTCCTCCCTGGCCCGCATCGCCAAGGACGTCGGGATCACGCAGGGTGGCCTGCTGCACCACTTCCGCAGCAAGGAGGACCTCCTGGTGCAGGTCCTCGCCCGCACGGACGAGGCCGACGAGGAGAAGTTCTTCTCCCACGACTTCGCCTCGGCCCTCGAATGCTTCACCACCGTCCTGCGGCTCGCCCGCTACAACAGCATCCGGTTGGGCCGTACCCGGATGTTCAACGTCCTCGCCGCCGAGGCGGGCGACCCCGGCCACCCCGCGCACGCCTACTTCGTCCAGCGCTACGCCAGACTCGTGGAGCACCTCTCCGCCACGCTGCGCCGGGCCGTCGAGAGCGGCGAACTGCGGCCGGACGCCGACCCGGTGGGCATGGCGCACGAACTGGCCGCCGTCATGGACGGCCTGCAGTTGCAGTGGGTGCTCGACTCCCGGAACTTCGACATGGTCGGCCGGCTGCGCGCCTACCTCGACCGCACCCTGCGGTCACTCACCGCCGCGGGGACGGGCCTGCCCGCGGAGGCGTGAACGGCCGGGGCGAGCGCGGTGCGACGGTCGCCGTACGCCTGGAACGCGGTCATGGCGTCACCGCGGTGCGGCCGCCCCCGCCTCAGGGCCTCCCCTGTGAACGCGCGCTGGTCAGCGGCGCCACCACGCGCCAGCCCAGACGTTCGTACAGCGCTCGGCCGGCCGGGGTCCCGGCCAGTACGCCGGTCTGCGCGCCCTGTTCGGCCGCCGCGCGCTCCAGCGTCCGCACCACCAGGGCGCCGAGCCCGCGGCGGCGATGCGCGGGGGAGGTGGCGACCTGGTCCAGGGTCGCGGTCGCGCCGGTGGGCGTGATCTGACCGCGGGCCGCCCAAGAGCCGTCGGCGGCGGCGACCATCGCGCGGGTGACGCCGCCGCGCGTCCAGGTGCGCAGCCGGTAGCCGGCGGGCGGGGTCGGCGGCGACGGGGCGGGCCGCGCCAGCGGGACCGTCATCAGCCAGCCGGTCTCGGGGTCGATCCACCACCGTTCGTCGAGCCACCGCCTCACCGTCCCCGGGTCCTGGAACACCTTCAGCCACACCCCGGCCCCCGCCACCGAGTCCGCCACCTCTCGCACGGCCCGCTCGGGGACGGCGTCGCCGACCGTGCCGAAGACGTGCCGCGTGACATGACCGTCCAGGCCCACGTCGATCGTGCAGCCCCAGGGCTCGGACACGGGCGGCGCCGCCCCGCGGGACACGACCCACCCGTCCACCCACGCCCGCACGATCCCGTCCACGATCTCTCCACGTAATAGATGGAAGCCTTGGCTGTCTATTACTCCGAGACGATAGACGGCCCGTCGTCCGTGGTGGCGCGGGTGATCGCTCTCGGCGAACAGGCCCCGGGGAACAACGCGGAGCCCTCGAGCATTGAGTCGGCATAGCTCAACTTGACTGCCGAAGGGGAGATCATGGCTGCTGAGTCCGAGGCGTTCACACCGCTCGCCCTGCCTGTGCTGCCGCTCGACGACGAGGTCGTGCTGCCCGGGATGGTGGTTCCGCTGGACCTGAGCGACGCCGATGTGCGCGCAGCGGTGGAGGCCGCCCAGGCCGCCGCCCGCTCCGAGCCGGGGAAGCCGAGGGTGCTCCTGGTGCCCCGCGTCGACGGGACCTACGCGGGCACCGGTGTGCTCGGCACCGTCGAGCAGGTCGGCCGGCTGGCGGACGGTGACCCGGGTGCGCTGGTCCGCGGCCGTGGCCGCGTACGGATCGGCGCGGGCACCACCGGCCCGGGTGCGGCGCTGTGGGTCGAGGGCACGCGGATCGACGAGAAGGTGCCCGACCCGCTCCCGGGCCACGCGGTCGAACTGGTCAAGGAGTACAAGGCGCTCGCCACCGCCTGGCTGCGCAAGCGCGGCGCCTGGCAGGTCGTCGACCGGGTCCAGGCCATCGACGACGTCTCCGCGCTCGCCGACAACTCCGGTTACTCGCCGTTCCTGACCACCGAGCAGAAGATCCAGCTCCTGGAGACCACCGACCCGGTCGCCCGTCTGAAGCTGGCCACCCAGCAGCTGCGTGACCACCTCGCCGAGCAGGACGTCGCCGAGACCATCGCCAAGGACGTCCAGGAAGGCGTGGACAAGCAGCAGCGGGAGTTCCTGCTGCGCCGTCAGCTGGAGGCCGTCCGCAAGGAGCTGCGCGAGCTCAACGGTGAGAAGGAGGGCGAGGAGTCCGACGACTACCGGGCCCGCGTCGAGGCCGCCGACCTGCCGGAGAAGGTCCGCGAGGCGGCCCTGAAGGAGGTCGACAAGCTGGAGCGGTCCTCCGACCAGTCGCCCGAGGGCTCCTGGATCCGCACCTGGCTGGACACCGTCCTCGAACTGCCGTGGAACGAGCGCACCGAGGACGCCTACGACATCCAGGGCGCCAAGGCGGTCCTGGACGCCGAGCACGCCGGTCTGGAAGACGTGAAGGAGCGGATCACCGAGTACCTCGCGGTCCGCAAGCGCCGCGCCGACCGGGGCCTGGGCGTCGTCGGCGGCCGGCGCGGAGGCGCCGTGCTCGCTCTGGTCGGCCCGCCCGGCGTCGGCAAGACCTCGCTCGGCGAGTCCGTGGCGCACGCCATGGGCCGCAAGTTCGTCCGCGTCGCTCTCGGCGGCGTCCGTGACGAGGCGGAGATCCGCGGCCACCGGCGCACCTACGTCGGCGCGCTGCCCGGCCGCATCGTCCGCGCGGTCAAGGAGGCCGGTTCGATGAACCCGGTCGTCCTGCTCGACGAGATCGACAAGGTCGGCTCCGACTTCCGCGGCGACCCCGCGGCGGCCCTCCTCGAAGTCCTGGACCCGGCGCAGAACCACACCTTCCGCGACCACTACCTGGAGGTCGAACTCGACCTGTCCGACGTCGTCTTCCTCGCCACCGCCAACGTCCTGGAGGCCATCCCGGAGGCGCTCCTGGACCGTATGGAACTGGTCCGGCTGGACGGCTACACCGAGGACGAGAAGGTCGTCATCGCCCGCGACCACCTGCTCCCGCGCCAGCTGGAGCGGGCCGGCCTCGCCGAGGACGAGGTGACCCTGGACGAGGGCGCGCTGCGCAAGCTCGCCGGCGAGTACACGCGCGAGGCGGGGGTGCGCACCCTGGAGCGGTCGATCGCCCGGCTGCTGCGCAAGATCGCCGCGCAGCACGAACTCGGCCGGCGCGAGCTGCCGTTCACCGTCCGCGCGGACGATCTGCGCGGGCTGATCGGCCGGCCGCACCACGTGCCGGAGGCGGCCCAGGACCCGGCCGAGCGCCGCACCGCGGTGCCCGGCGTGGCGACGGGCCTGGCGGTCACCGGGGCCGGCGGTGACGTCCTGTTCGTCGAGGCGTCCCTCGCGGACCCGGAGACGGGCGCGGCGGGCCTGACCCTGACCGGTCAGCTGGGCGACGTGATGAAGGAGTCGGCGCAGATCGCGCTGAGCTTCCTGCGCAGCCACGGCGCCGAGCTGGAGCTGCCGGTGGCGGACCTGAAGGACCGGGGCGTGCACATCCACTTCCCGGCGGGCGCGGTCCCCAAGGACGGCCCGAGCGCCGGCGTCACGATGACGACCGCGCTGGCCTCGCTGCTGTCCGGCCGACTGGTCCGCACCGACGTGGCGATGACCGGCGAGGTGTCGCTGACCGGCCGGGTGCTGCCGATCGGCGGGGTGAAGCAGAAGCTGCTCGCGGCGCAGCGGGCGGGCGTGACCACGGTCATCATCCCCAAGCGCAACGAGCCCGACCTGGACGACGTCCCGGCGGAGGTGCTGGACAAGCTCGACGTGCACGCCGTCACCGACGTCCGCCAGGTCCTGGAGCTGGCCCTCGCGCCCGCCGCGAGCGGCGCGGAGCCGGAGGTTCCGGTGGCGGCGGTGGGGGCACCTCCCAGGCTTTTGGCGCTGGGGGAGGACGCCATCGGATGAGGGAAGGCCCGGGTTCTCGTGAGGGAGGCCCGGGCCGCTCCCATGTGCGGGACGGGGCATCGGCGCGCGGGGCGTCAGCGTGCGGGGTGGTGCGTCAGCCGTTCGCGAGCGCCTGCACCCGGTCGAGCGCGCCGTTGAACTTGTCGTGGTCGCCGACCGTCGGCCCGGACGAGGTGTACTGCCACATCGTGTAGTACGACCATCCGGCCGGCAGCGTCCCCGGGTCGGAGGCGTACCGCGCGATCCACAGCGGGTTGTTGGAGGCGAAGCCGCCGTAGTTGCCGGTGCACTGGGTCCACCAGCTGGTGGCCGTGTAGATCACGGCGTCGCGGCCCGTGCGGGACTTGTACGTGTTCAGGAAGTCGGCGATCCAGCTCACCATCGCGGCCGCCGACTTGCCGTAGCAGGCGGCGCCGTAGGGGTTCCACTCGATGTCGAGCGCGCCCGGGAGGGTCTTGCCGTCCCCGGACCAGCCGCCGCCGTGGTCCACGAAGTAGTTGGCCTGGGTCGCGCCGCTGGTGGTGTCCGGGGTCGCGAAGTGGTAGGCGCCGCGGATCATGCCCACGTTGTACGAGCCGTTGTACTGCTGCGCGAAGTAGGGGTTCGTGTAGTACGTCCCCTCGGTGGCCTTGGTGTAGGCCCACCTGACCCCGCTGTTCCAGAGGGTCGACCAGTCGACGTTTCCCTGGTAGCCGGAGACGTCGACGCCCTCCGTCTGGGTGGCGTCACCGGTGGTGGGGGTGCCGGCGCTGCCGTCGTGGGCCAGGACGCCCATGCCCATGTAGGCGGAGCCGCGGGCGGGCGTGCCCGCGGCGGACGCCGGCACGGCGAGGACGAGGGAGAGGGCGGCGAGCAGGAGCCCGGCGAGGAAGAGGCGCCGGGGATGGAGCGGTCCGGGTCTGTGCACGGGCATGACGTGCCTCCGAAGGCTCGGTGATGCTCGGTCGGGGTGGTGGGGGATCGGGAGTGGGGGTGCGGGGGGTTGGGGTGGGGGGAGGTGCTGGAAGGCGCCGGCGCTGACCGGCCGGGCGCCGACGAGAATGGCGTGAGCATGCCATTCGGGGCTGCTGAAGAAGCTACGCACGTAGACCGGCGGCTGGGAAGGGGGACCGGAGGCTGCCGTTGGTCTAAGCCTGCGAAATACTTGCCGAGCTGCGGCGATGACGGCGTTCGGCGGAAACTTTCAGTACTGGGAAAACCGAGGCAGGGACTGACGTGCACGAAGGCGGAAACGGCGGCGGACGCCGAGCTGAGTCGCAGGCGTCACCGAGCGGCGCGGACCAGGAGTACCTGTCCCTGGAGCGCGAACTGACGGTTCTGCTGCGGCGGGCCCGCGCCAGCCAGGGCGAGATGGCCCGCGAGGTCCACCCGGACCTGGAACCGGCCGCCTACGGCCTCCTCGTGCGGCTGGACGAGCACGGCCGCCAGCGGGCGACGGAACTGGCCGCCTACATCGGCGTCGGCAAGGCCACCATGTCCCGCCAGCTGCGCGCCCTGGAGGAACTGGGCCTGGTCGCCCGCGAGCCCGACCCCGCCGACGGACGGGCCTGGCTGGTCCACCTCACCGAGGAGGGCCGCGGCCGGGTCGGCATGGTCCGCGAGGCGCGCCGGGCCCGCTACGTCAGTCAGCTGGCCCACTGGGACCGCCGAGAGGTGGCCGAACTGGCGCGCCTGCTCGGTCAGTTGAACCGTGGGATGGAGCGGTAGCCCGAGGCCCGAGCGGGTCCCGCCCGGCCGACGGCGCCGCCGGGGCGAGCGGGTGGTGCACGTACCACTCGGTGGCCAGCAGTTCCTCCCGCTCGGCCGCGGGGAGGGCGGCCAGCCGCCCGGGCAGGGCTCCCCGCGCCACCTCGCTGCGGTGGGCCATGACGGCGGCGATCTTCCGCTCCAGCCACGGACGGACGTCGACGGTCACGCCGACCCAGCTGTCCGGAACGCTGTGGAGGACCCGTCCCGTGCGGACCAGGCGGGCGCCCAGGTCCCGCGCGGCGGAGTCGGGGTGGGTGGCCAGGAGGACCGAGTCCGGCAGCCAGGGTGCGCCGGCGTCCGGATGGAGACCGGCCAGCCCGGCGGCCTGGGCCGCGAGCACCGTCACCCGGTGGGTGTGGACGTGGTCGGGATGGCCGGTCAGCCCGCCGCAGGGGTCGTGGGTGACGACGATGTCCGGGCGGAACTCCCGTACGTGCGCGACCAGTCGGCCCACCGCCTCGTCGAGCGGCGCGTCACACAACCGTGCGGCGCCGGGCGCCGACTGCGGGGCGCGGGCGTCCGCGTAGCCGAGCAGGCGCGGGGGAGCGGCGCCGAGGATGCGCAGCGCGTCGGCCAGTTCTTCGGCGCGACGGGTGCCCGCCGCCCAGGTCGCCGTGACCACCGCGGTGCGGGCGCCGGCCGCCGCGTACCGTGCGAGCAGCCCGCCGGCCGACAGGGACTCGTCGTCCGGGTGCGCGAAGACCGCCAGGATGCTGGGCAGGGACATGGGCCTCGTGCCGTCCTCTCCGGTCGTGCGTCGTGCGGTGGTGCGGCCGTGGAACCAGCCTGCCGGGTCGGCGGGGTCAGAGTTCCGCGTACACCACCGTCGCGTCGTCGTGCGGCTTGCCGCGGCGTGAGGACGGCTGCCGGCTGTCGGCGGATTCCAGGGCCCGTACGCGGTTCAGCAGTGTCCGCGCGCCGTGCTCGCGCACGAGTCTCAGGCAGTCCGTCCAGTCTCCTTCCCCGAACCGCTCCACCCACCTCGCCGCCCCGTCCGTGAGCGCGGCCAGCGACCGCACGTGGTCGCGCGGCAGCATGCCCGTCACCGCCCGGTCCGCCACCGACGGATCCGCCGCCGCCGTGAAGAACCCGCCCTCCTTGTTGCGGACGTGGGCGTCGACCAGGGCGTCCGTCGCCAGGGCGGAGCGGGGCAGCCGCGACAGCCGGTCGTCCAGCAGGGCCGTGACCGAACCGTCCGGCGACTCCACCAGCAGGACGGAGTCCGACAGGACCAGGTACTCCACCTGCCGCGTCGACCAGCGCGCCACGACCACCGTCGCCTGTGGTGTTCGTGGGTGAGAAAGGTCACAGGTTTGCGCGTGTGACTCGGCGGTGCGCGCGATGGCCCGGGACAGGGCCCGCGAGAGCGGAACATCCGGGAGGGAAAGGGTCAGTTCGGTCAGCGCACCGCCCAGCCGCGCGGTGTACCAGGGGACCGAATGCAGACACCCGCTCCCGCCCTTCGGCGGCGTCACCCCGTCCAGGACCACCAGGGCGCCACCCTGTCCCGAAGCGGGCAGGACGACAGCGGCGAAGTCCTCGTTGGCGAGGGTGTGGTCGCCCGGCTCCGAGGCAAGTTCCGTACGCATTCAGCCAGTCTGCACGAGCCCTTCACGAGGTTCACGAAAGGCTGGCAATCGTCGCCGGGCTGACATCCTCTCGCAGGTCAGGCGTCTGTTTTGCGGGGGAATTCGCCACTCCGGGAATGCGTGGCGGCAAATATTGCCACCGCCCGCCGCAGACGTCCAACCGGCCCGCCGCACAGGACCGGTGCAACGGTCAGAGGAACTTGCCCGCCAACTCCCCTCCGATGTTCACTCCTTCGGGTGGCGGGTCAGGTGATGCGCGGCCACCGCCCACCGGCACTGGGAGGGTCGGGGACCGTACCGGGCACACGCGCAGTCGGCACCTGCTGACGGAACGTCACCCGGGCCCATGGGTAACACGAGTCAGGAATGCGAGCACCGGTGCAGAAGACGCGGCCTCGTCGCACAGGCAAGCAGACGGACCCCGCAGCGGGCGCGGAGCGCACGCCCGGCACTCCCGACACCGTCACCGGAAAGGGCCGACGCACCCATGTGCGCAACCGGCTCATCGTCGCCGTGGCGGTCGTGGCGGCCGCCATAGCCGGGGCCGGAGCCCCCGCCGTCCTGGCCGCCTCCGCTCAGCTGAAGGACTCCCAGGACCTGGTCACCCTCGCCGAGCAGACGCAGGACGCCCTCGCCCTCGCGCACGCCCTCGCCGACGAGCGGGACGAGGTGACCTCGTACATCGCCGCCGGGCGGCCCAAGTCGAAGGCGCCCACCGAGCAGCGCAGCGCCCGCGTCGACCGGCAGGTCGAGGAGCTGCGCGGCGACCCGGGCGTCCCCGCCTCCCTGCGCGGCGACCTCGACGGCATCGCCGCCCTGCGCCGGGCCGCGCTCACCGGCAAGAGCAGCGCCCTGGAGGCGCACGACGCCTACTCCGGCGCCGTCACCGAGCTGCACCGGCTCGCGGAGCGGCTGGCCGAGCAGATGCCGCCGCGCGCCGGATCGGGCGCGTACGCCCTCGCCGAGCTCGACTCCGCCGTACAGCAGGCCGCCGCCGCCCGCGGGCTGCTGCTGGCGGCGCTGAACGTGCCCACGACCACGCAGACCGTCATCAGCCCGGTCACCGGCCTGCCCACGACGACCACCACGTCCACGTCCGCCGACGCCAAGCGGCGCGACGCCCTGACCGCCGCCGCGGTCCAGGCCCGCCTGCGCTCCGACGCCGCACTCGCCGGCTTCCGCGAGAGCGCCGCCAAGGCCGCCCGGACGTCGTACGACTCCACCGTCACCGGTCCCGAGGTGAACTCCGCGGAGAAGTACCTCGCCTCTCTCACCGACCAGCCGACGCTGTCCGACTCCGAACTCTCCACCCCCACCGGGAAGCTCGACGCCGCGCTGTCCGCCCGCATCGACGCGATGCGGGGCGTGGAGTCCGCCCTGTACGAACGCCGCACCAAGGACCTCGCCCAGCTGCGCGACGACGATGTCACCGCGCTGGAGATCCGCATCGCCGCCCTCGGTGCCCTCATGCTGCTCGCCGTCGGCGTCGCCACCGCCATGGCCCGCACGCTGACCCGCCCGCTCGCCGTGCTGCGCCTCGGCTCGGCCCGGCTCGCGCAGGCCGAGGACCCGACCGCCGAGGAACCCGTCAAGTTCACCGGCCGCAACGACGAGTTCGCCCAGGCCGTCCGCTCCGTCAACGCCCTGCACGCGCGCGCCGTCGCCCTCCACGAGCGCATCGCCACCCTGGAGGCGGACCGCAAGCACCTGGTCGGCCAGCGGCAGAAGATGGCGGACGCCCGCGAGGAACTGCGCACCGAACTCGCCGACTCCGCCGCCCAGCTGGGACGGCTGCGGGACAGCATCGGCGGCACCTTCGTCAACCTCGCCCTGCGCACGCTCGGCCTGGTCGAACGGCAACTCGCCGTCATCGAGGGCCTGGAGGAGCGGGAGCAGGACCCCGACCGCCTCTCCACCCTGTTCAAGCTCGACCACTTCGCCACGGTCATGCGCCGGCACAGCGAGAACCTCCTCGTCCTCGCCGGCACCGAGCACGTCCAGCAGCACGCCGGTCCCGTGCCGCTCGTCGACGTCGTCCGCGCCGCGGTCAGCGAGATCGAGCGCTACGAGCGCGTCCGCATCGCCGCGCTGCCGCCGCACGCGCATGTGGCCGGATTCGCCGCCGACGACCTGTCCCACCTGCTGGCCGAACTCATGGAGAACGCCACCGCGTTCTCCCCGCCCGACCTGCCGGTCGAGGTCTCCGGCTGGCTGCTGGAGAACGGCGAGGTCATGCTCTCCGTCCAGGACGAGGGCATCGGCATGACCCCCGAGCGGATGACCCGCCTCAACGCCCGCCTGGCCGAGTTCGACCCGGAGTCGCCGTACGACCAGGAGGGCGAGGACGGCCTCGGCCTCGGCCTCTACGTCGTCGCCCGTCTCGCCCACCGGCACGGCGTGCGCGTCCAGTTGCGCGACCAGAAGCAGGGCGGCATCGCCGCGGTCGTGGTCCTGCCCACCCCGCTGCTGGCGGCCGCGCCGTCGGCAGCCGTGCCGGCGTCCGCCGAGCCCGGACCGGGCACCGCCGCCTCCTTCTCCCTGCCCGGCGCGGACGCCGAGGCCAACTCCAATGTGCTGCACGGCCGTTCCGACTCCGGCGACCCGCTGGTGGCGCTGGCGGAGAAGGCGGTGCGCGAGCGGGGCGCCGCCGACGCGGACGCGGACGCGGCCGTACGCGGGGAGCGGCCGGCGCCGGACGCGCCGGACGTGCCGGAGGCGCTGGAAGAGACCGCGGAAGGGACCGCGCACGAGAGTGCGGACCCGGCCGCGCGGGCGGCCGCGGCGGGGGTCGCGGGAGAGACCGGGGAAGAGGCCGCGGGAGAGCCCGCGGAAGCGACCGCGCGAGCGGCGGGCGTCGGCGCGGGGAACGCTGACGCCGTCGGCGAGCCGGAAGCGGTTCGCGAGCGGCCCGCCGAGACCACGATGGAGCTCCTGCTCCCGGCGCCGCCCGAGGAGGAGGACCCGACCCACACCCACCCGGCGTCCGACGCGGAAGCCCCGCAGCAGCCGTCCGCGCCCGACCGCGAGGACGGCACAGGCGGCACGAGCGGCGCCGACGGCGCCGGCCGGCCCGTACCCGGCGAGGGCGCCGCCGCGGCGGAACACACCCGTACCGCGGACGAGGAGCCCGTCACCGACAAGGGTCTGCCCAAGCGGACCCCGAAGATCACCGCACCCGCCGAGGTTCCACGCCCCCGGAGCGGTTCCGTCGACGCCGATGCCCTGCGCCGCAGGCTCGGCGGCTTCCGCCGGGGGGCGGAGGCCGGATACCGCGACGTGTCGGCGGAGATCGCTGAACGGACCGGCCAGAACCGGACGCCGGAGACAGCGGCACCCACACCCGAACAAGCCACGGGGGGCACAGTCGAGGAGGCAAGCAGTTGACCGCGCCCAGTACCTTCGGACTGAGCAGTGAGGCCCGTAACCTGCACTGGCTGCTGACCAACCTCGTCGAGGAGGTGCCGGGCATCCAGTCGGTCGCGGTGGTCTCCTCCGACGGTCTGCTGCTGCTGTCCTCGGACCCCGGACGCAACGAGGAGGCCCGGCAGACGAAGACCGGCACGGCCGGCGGACCCCGCGGCTCCGCCGCCGACCTGGCCACCGTCGTCTCCGGCATCGGCAGCCTCACCGTCGGCACCGCCAAGCTGATGGACTTCGGCGGCGTGAAGCACACGATGGTCGCGATGGACGAGGGCAGCCTGTTCGTGATGTCGATCAGCGACGGCTCGCTGCTGGGCGTGCACGGCGCGGCGGACTGCGACATGAGCGTGGTGGCCTACCACATGGCCCTGTTCGTCGGCCGCGCCGGCCACGTGCTGACGCCCGAACTCCGCAGCGAGCTACGAAAATCCCTGGAGTCGCAGTCCGCGGGGAGTCCCCGATGACCAGTGCGCCGAAGAACAGCAAGAAGCACCTGCCGGTCCGCGGCGGCGACCGCAAGCCCGCCCGCGTCCGTCCCTACTCGCTCACCGGCGGCCGTACCCGCTTCGGCCACGTCCTCCTCGTGGAGACGTTCGTGGCGGCGCTGGAGGCTCCGGAGGAGCGCAAGGAGCTGACGAATGGTTCCCTCACCACCCGGGTCATGCCGGAGATGCGGGCCATCGTCGAACTGTGCCGCCGCATGCGCACGGTGGCCGAGATCGCCGCGCTGCTGAAGATGCCGCTCGGCGTGGTCCGCGTGCTCCTCAGCGACCTCGCGGACCAGGGAAAGATCCGCGTGTACGGCACGGGAACCGGTCACGGCACCGGCCGTCCGGACCGCGCTCTGCTGGAAAGGGTGCTGAGTGGACTCCGCCGTCTCTGACGCCGCTCGTGGCGTCTCCCCCCTCGCCGAACCGGACGAGGACCTGAAATCCTGGCAGACGGACCGCACCCGTGCACCGATCGCCACGAAGATAGTCGTGGCCGGCGGCTTCGGCGTGGGCAAGACCACGCTGGTCACCACCGTCTCCGAGATCACGCCCCTGCAGACCGAGGCGCTGATGACGGAGGCGAGCGAGGAGCACGACGACCTCACCGCCACGCCCGGCAAGCTGACCACCACCGTGGCCATGGACTTCGGCCGCATCACGCTCGACGACGACCTGGTGCTCTACCTGTTCGGCACGCCGGGCCAGCAGCGGTTCTGGTTCATGTGGGACGACCTGGTGCGCGGCGCGATCGGCGCCGTCGTGCTGGCCGACACCCGCCGGCTGAAGGACTGTTTCCCGGCGCTGGACTACTTCGAGAGCTGCGGACTGCCGTACGTCGTGGCCGTCAACCACTTCGACGGCAGCGAGCTGTTCGAGCCGGAGGACGTGCGGGAGGCACTCACCATCCCCGCGCACATACCGGTCATGGTCATGGACGCGCGGCGCCGGATCTCGGTGGTCGAGACCCTGCTGTCCCTGGTGGCGCACGCCCTCGAGGAAACACCCGGGTAGTCCCCTCCGGTCGTCACCTGCCGTCCTTCGTAGTCCCCTGTCGTCCTTCCCCGCCCCCTGTCGTCCTTCGTCGTCCCCCGTAGTCCTTCGTCGCCCCCGTCGTCCCTAGGAGAGCTCACCCGCATGCGGAAGATACTCGTCGTCGGAGCCGGCCAGTCCGGACTCCAGCTCGCCCTCGGACTCCAGTCCCACGGGTACGAGGTCACCCTGATGTCGAACCGGACCGCGGACGAGATCCGCACCGGCCGGGTCATGTCGACGCAGTGCATGTTCCACACGGCGCTGCAGCACGAGCGCGATCTCCAGCTGAACTTCTGGGAGTCCCAGGCCCCGAAGATCGAAGGACTCGGCGTCTCGGTGGCGGCCCCGGGCTCCTTCGACCCCGGACCGTCCCAGCGCGCGATCGACTGGGTGGGCAAGCTCGACGGGTACGCCCAGTCGGTCGACCAGCGGGTGAAGATGTCCGGCTGGATGGAGACGTTCGCGCAGCGCGGCGGCCAGCTCGTCATCCACGGCGCGGCGGTCGGCGACCTCGACTACTTCTCCCGCGCCTACGACCTGGTGCTGGTCTCGGCCGGCAAGGGCGAGCTGGTGCAGATGTTCGGCCGGGACGCCTCCCGCTCCCCCTACAGCGAGCCGCAGCGCGCGCTGGCGGTGGCCTACGTCCACGGGCTCGGCCCGCGCCCGGAGCACCCGGACTACGACGCCGTCCGCTGCAACCTGGTGCCCGGCGTCGGCGAGATGTTCGTCATGCCGACCCTCACCACGTCCGGCCGCGCGGACATCCTGTTCTGGGAGGGCATACCCGGCGGCCCGCTCGACGTGTTCAACGGCGTCAAGGACCCGGAGGAGCACCTCTCCCTGACCCTGGAACTCATGGAGAAGTTCCTGCCCTGGGAGTACGACCGGGCCACCAAGGTCGAGCTGACCGACGCCGGCGGCACGCTCGCCGGCCGCTACGCGCCCACCGTCCGCAACCCCATCGGCCGGCTGCCCGGCGGCGGGCTGGTCCTCGGCGTCGCGGACGTCGTCGTCGCCAACGACCCGATCACCGGGCAGGGCTCCAACTCCGCCTCCAAGTGCGCGGCCGCCTACCTCGCCTCGATCATCGAGCGCGAGGACAAGCCGTTCGACGAGGAGTGGATGCAGGCCACGTTCGACCGGTACTGGCAGACCGCCCAGCACGTCACCAAGTGGACGAACGCGATGCTCGCGCCGCCGCCGGAGCACGTGCTGAACCTCATCGGCGCGGCCGGCCAGCTCCAGCCGGTCGCCGACCGGTTCGCCAACGCGTTCAACGACCCGGCCGACTTCGAGAACTTCTTCTACGAGCCGGAGAAGACGCAGGCCTACCTCGCCTCCGTGACCGGGGCCTGATCCGGGGCCTGGTCCGGGGCTTCGTCCGGGGCCTCGGTCAGAGCGCCGTCCGGGCGTACGGCTCCGAGGATCGGGTACGACGCGACCGGCGAGACCTCGACCCGCTCGCCGGTCCGCGGAGCCTCGATCACCTTCCCGTCCCCCAGGTACATCGCCACGTGCGTCGCCTGGGGGAAGTAGACCACCAGGTCGCCGGGGCGCAGATCGGTCAGCGGGACCTTCGGCAGCCGCGCCCACTGCTCCTGGCTGGTCCGGGGGATGGGCCGGCCCGCCTGCGCCCAGGCCTGCGCGGTCAGGCCCGAGCAGTCGTACGACTCCGGTCCCTCGGCGCCCCACTCGTACGGCTTCCCGAGCTGTTCGGTGGCGTAGCGCAAGGCCCGGTCGCCCTCCGGGGAGGGGGCGCGCTCGGGGCCCAGCGCCCCGGACGCCACCAGCCGCCGCTGCGCCTCGTCCACGCCGCTCGCTTCCAAGTCCCGTAGCCGGCCGAGCTGTTCGGGGGTGACGGAGGCGAGCAGTCGTTCCACCTCGTGGAGCTTCCCGCGTACGTCGTCGCGCTGCCGCCGCTGCCGGGCGGCGAGGGTGAGCTGGTCGTCGAGGGCCTTGCGGGCCTTGCGGGCCAGGTCGTCGGCCTTCTGCTCGGTGCCGGTCAGCCGGCCCACCGTCTCGGCGCGCTCCCGCGCCAGCCGGCCGATCACATGGCTCTGGTCGAGGGCATGCTGAGGATCGCGGGCCAGCAGCAGCCGTACGTAGGGGGAGATGTCCGTGCTGTTCTGGTACTCCTGCCGGGCGAGACGGCCCGCCGCGCCCCGGCTGTCGTGCAGGCGGAGGCGGGCTCGGGCCAGTGCGCCGTCCAGGCGGACCACCTCGGCGCGCTGCCTGCGGAGCTGCTCGGCGGTGGCGTTGTAGGTCTCGGTGGCCTGTTCGGCCTGCCGGTAGCGAGCCTGAAGGTCCGTCAGCAGTTCGGCGACGGTGCGGTCGCCGGGCTCGGGCGCGGCCGTGGCGGGCAGCGGTGCGAGGACCGTGCCGGCCATCGTCGCCGCCGTGCAGGCCAGGCGGAGAAGCCTTCCTGACACGTCATCACCTCCGGGGCGGGGTGGCCCCTCCACCCCGCATCGCGAGCTTCGGACGTGTGCGGCGGCTCCGCGCGCCGGGTGTGCGCGCATCGGCGCAAGCGCGTCACCCGTGGGTGTCGTCCGGGTTGTCGTCCGGCGTGGTGTCTCGCGTCGGGTTCGGGGTGGCGTCTCGGGAGGGGTTCGGTTTCGACCAAGGCCACCTCAGGCCTGTTTGATGGCCGGGGGCGTACTCGTACTTCCAGCCCAGCGTCAGGCCCAGCCGCTTGCTGTGGCCCCGGGGGACGCGGCGGTAGACCAGCACGGCGGGCGGGCCGCCGTCGGGGTCCGGGACCGGGATGCGGTACGTCTTGGGCGGGTGCCCGGTGGGGCCCACCAGCACGGGCAGCACGCGGCCGTCCATCGGGCCGCCCTCGAAGGGGGTGTCTTCGCTCTTCACGCGACCAGTGTCAGACATCCTCGGCGAGCGTTCGCACCAGCGCCGCGGTCTGCTCGTCCCGGGACGCGGTGACCGACAGGACCGCGGCGAACTGCTCGACGAGCCAGTCGCGCAGTTCGTCGACGGGCGGCTGCTTGTCCTCGTCCAGCCAGATCAGGGAGGCCGCCTCCACCGCGGTGATCCACATCCGGACGGTCATGCGCAGCCGCGGGCCGGGGTCGGCGACGTCCAGGTGGCTGAGGATGTGCTCGGCGGCGGCCCGGCGTACGCCGTCCACGATGGCGGTGGTACGGGACGTCGAGACGACGCTGCCGCCCTGGAGCAGCGCGCTGAAGCCGGCGTCGTGCTGGTCGACGAAGGTGAGGTAGCGGTCGAGGGCTCGGGCGAGACGGGGCAGGAGCGGGCCCTCGCGGGGTTCGTCGAAGCACTCCTGGAGCTCGTCGGCGGCCGACCTGAGCGCGGCCTCGTAGAGCTGCTGCTTGCCGCCGGGGAAGTACCGGTAGACCAGGGGCCGTGACACCCCGGCCGCCTCCGCCACGTCGTCCAGTGACACGTCCTCGGGGGCGCGGTGCGCGAAGAGGCTCAGCGCGGCCTCCAGGAGCTGGCTGCGGCGTTCCTCGACGCTGAGGCGGCGGTAGGCGGGGGTGGGGGCCGAGGAGGTCATGGACCGCAGCGTAACCGGATGGCGGGGGCGGGTGCTTACGGCGGCTTGCTCGGCTTTGTGGGGGGTGCCTGCGGCGGCTTGCTCGGCTTTGTGGGGGTGCGTGTAGCGCTTGCGGTGGCGGGTGGGTCGGGGCCGGGACGGGGGTGTCCGTCCTCGGAACGGCGCGGAATCGGGGGTTCGAGAGGTGCCGGGGTTGACGCGCCAACCGCTGCGGGCGAACACCCCCGCCCCGTCCCCTTCCCGCCGTCGGCGGGTGCGGGTCCCGCGACGGCCCGGACACGCTTCACGCGGCCGCCGCTACGCCAGCAGGCCCGACGACTTCCACAGGCGGCGGCCCACGCCGCGCAGGACGCCGATGTCGTCCAGGAAGTCCGTCAGGCGCTTCGCGCCGGTCTGCATGACCTCGCGGCGGTGGCCGCTGGCCTTCACCTGCGCCATGGCCTCGCGCTTGTCCAGGCCCACGTTCGTGTAGACCTCGGGGTTGACGAACGCGACGGAGAAGACGCGGGCGAACTCGCCCGAGGTGACGCGGGTGAACTCCTGCGACCAGCGCGGAGCCGTCACCATCTGGCGGCGCAGTTCCTCACGGGCGTAGCGGACGTGGCGGGCCTCCTCCACGACGTGGATGCGGGTGACGCCCCGGATGAGGGTCTGGACGCGCTCGTCCGGGAAGGTCAGGCGCTGCATCCAGTCCAGGACCTCCTCGCCGAGGAGGGTGGCGGTGAAGGAGCCTGGTGTGGTGGAGATGGTCTTGAACAGGCGGCCCAGCTGCTGGTGCGGCCGGCTCACCGGGTACCAGGGGGTGCCGCCGTGCGAGATCAGGCGGGCGAACATCTTGGAGTGCCGGCACTCGTCCTCGATCTCGGTGAGGGCGTAGCGGACGTGGGCGCTCGTGGCGGCCTTGTCGTAGACGTGACGGACCAGGAGCTGCATGAGGATGAGCTCGAACCAGATGCCGAGCGAGGCCAGGGCCGCGGCCTCGTGCTGGGAGAGCAGGATGCGCTGTTCCTCGCCCATCCGCTTCCACATCGGGGTGTCGTACAGCGACACCAGCTCCGGCGGCCAGAACCACTTGCCCTCCTCGAAGGGCGCGTCCCAGTCCAGCTCCTTGTCCGGGTCGAAGGAGTGCTTGGCGGAGGAGGCGAGCAGCCGCTCGGCCACCTGCTCCCGGTCCTTGAGCAGTCCGAGCGCGTCGCGCAGTCCTTCGAGCGCGTCGGTTTCCGTCAAGGTCGTCATCGTTCCCTCGCTTCATTACCGGCGGTCACATCGCCTCTTATAAGACTGCTTGTCAGCAAGCTCGTCAATCCCCTGCGCGCGACTTGTTGACCCCGCGTCTACCGCGTGTGAGCCTGCGAGACATGCCGACATACGACCTGTACGCCAAGGACCCCGGAGATCCCCTCTGGCAGGTGCCGGCGAGCGGTGCGGCCCGATTCAGCTGGGAGTACGACGACGGCCGTGACCGCCTGCTCGCTCTGTACCAGAAGGGCAAGGACAAGCAGTGGGACGGGCAGCGGCGGATCGACTGGGACCTGGAGGTCGATCCGTACGATCCGCTGGGCACGCCGGACGAGGCGATGACCCTGTACGGCACCAAGTACTGGGCGAAGTTCACCGAGCGGGAGAAGGGCGAGCTGCGCAAGCACTACGCGTCCTGGCAGTTCAGCCAGTTCCTGCACGGTGAGCAGGGCGCGATGGTGTGCGCGGCGCGGATCGTGGAGTCCGTGCCCGACCTGGACGCCAAGTTCTACTCGGCGACCCAGACCATGGACGAGGCCCGGCACGCCGAGGTCTACGGCCGTTTCCTGCACGAGAAGATCGGGATGCTCTACCCGGTCAACGACAGTCTGCGGTCGCTGCTCGAGGACACGCTGCGGGACTCGCGCTGGGACATGCCGTACCTGGGCATGCAGGTGCTGATCGAAGGGCTGGCGCTGGCCGCCTTCGGCATGATCAGGGACACCACGGACAAGCCGCTGCCCAAGCAGATCCTCGCCTACGTCATGCAGGACGAGGCCCGGCACGTCGCCTTCGGCCGCATGGCGCTGCGGGACTACTACCGGCAGCTCAGCGACGCCGAACTCCGGGAGCGGGAGGAGTTCGTCATCGAGGGCTGCTACCTGATGCGGGACCGGCTGCGCGGCGTGGAGGTACTGGAGAACTTCGGCATTCCGCGGGACGAGGCGGAGGAGTACAGCGAGCGGTCGGAGTTCCTGGCGCTGTTCCGGCAGCTGTTGTTCTCCCGGATCGTGCCGTGCGTGAAGGACATCGGGCTGTGGGGCAAGGGGCTGCAGCAGGCGTATGTCGACATGGGCGTGTTCGAGATGGGCGACTCCAACCTGGATCTGCTGATGGCCCAGGACGAGGAGATCGCGGAGCGGCTGGACGCCGAGCGGTTCGCGGCGGAGGAACGGGAACGTGTCGCGGAGGTGGAGGAGACCATCGAGGCCGGAGCCGAGGGCTGACGGCGGCCGTGGCAGGCTGACGGGATGACGCCGACGCACCGTGCCGCCGCCCGCCGCAGCCTGGAGGGCCTGTCCCTCGGCGACGCGTTCGGCGAGCGCTGGTTCCCCCTGTTCCGCGACCCGCGCCAGGCCTACGAGGAGGTCCGCGCCCGGCGCACACCGCCGGAACCCCGGTGGCACTGGACGGACGACACGGCGATGGCGCTGGGCGTCCTGCGGGTCCTCGACGAGCACGGCGAGATCCGGCAGCGCGAACTCGCCCTGGCCTTCGCGTCCGGCTATGACGCCGATCCGGCCCGCGGCTACGGCCACGGCATGCACGACCTGCTGCCCCGGCTGCTGACGGAGCCGGACCGCTGGCCGGAACTGGCGCGCGGGCTGTTCGGCGGTGAGGGCAGCCTCGGCAACGGCGCCGCGATGCGGGTGGCGCCCCTCGGCGCCTGGTTCCACGACAGCCTCCCGCGCGTCGTCGAGCAGGCGGTCCTGTCCGCCGAGGTCACCCACGCCCACCCGGAGGGCGTCGCCGGGGCGGTCGCCGTGGCGGTGGCGGCCGCGCTGTCGGCACGGCACGAACTGACCCTGGCGGCCGTCGCCGCGCTCACCCCCGACAGCGCGGTGCGGGACGGGCTGCTGCGCGCCGCCCGGCTGCCCTTCGCCACCGAGCCCTGGCAGGCCTCCGACATCCTCGGCAACGGGCAGCGGGTCCGTGCCGACGACACCGTGCCGTTCGCCCTCTGGTCCGCCGCCCGCCACCCCGACGACCTGACCGCCGCCCTGTGGGCCACCGCCGAGGGCTTCGGCGACGTCGACACCACCTGCGCCATCACCGGAGGCGTCGTCGCCGCCCGCACCGGCGCCGACGGCGTCCCGCCGGAGTGGCTGCACCGCCGGGAGGCCCTGCCGGGAACGTCCGGCTAGAACGCGGCCGGGCCGTTTCGTCGTCGCAGGAACGGGGCCGGGTGCGCGATCGGCTTGCCGACCGGCTTCTTTCGGTCATCCCCCGGGTCTGTGACCCGCTCGGGTCTCCGCCCTGCTCGGAATCGTCTCCACTGCGAGTACCGGGTCGAGAGGCTTCACGAGCTGTTCGGTGGCGACGGCCACGAGACGCGCGGGTGCCGCACCGTCCGGCAAGGCGCTGACGTATTCGATGGCCTCGGCGGGCGAGAGCACGGGCAGCCGCCGGCGCAGCGTCCGCACGGCGTGCATGCGTCCGCGCGCGGCGGCGACTTCGCCGAGCGCGTCGTGCAGCTCGTCCACCGCGGTGCGCACCGGCAGCCCACGTGTCCGGGCTCGGTAGTCGGCCTCCCACTCCCCGGTCATCGCGGAGACGACGCCGATCCGGTGCAGTCCGCCGTCGACACGGTCGACCAGGTACGGCCCGTTGCCGGCCGGCGTGAACTCAGGGTTCCGGGTGCGTACGAACTCCTCGGAGGTCCAGGAGACGATCCACACCAGTTCGTGCTCCTCGACGTCGACCACGGCCATCCGCATCGCGTCCGCACCCGCGGCCCGCCACTGCCGGTAGTCGCGCTCCAGCTGGTCCTCGACAGCCCGAACGGCGGCCTCTCGCTCGATCACGCGTGCAGCCTCCCGCACGGACCCCTCGCCCGGCCAGGGCTGTGCTCCTAGAGCTGGTCGGGGCGGGAGTGCAGTACCGCCTGCGTCACCGCGCGGGCGATCGGTGCGGCCATTCCGCCGCCGGTGATCTCCCGCCGCTTCGCCGACGCGTCCTCCACGACCACCGCCACCGCCACCCTCGCCTCCAGGTCCCGCTCGCCCCGCGCCCAGGAGACGAACCAGGCGTACGGTGTGCCGGCGTTGCCGAGGCCGTGCTGGGCGGTGCCGGTCTTGCCGCCGACGACCGCGCCGGGGACGAACGCGTTCCGGCCGGTGCCCGCGGCCACGACGTCCTCCATCAGCTCCCTCAGTCGGGCGGCTGTCGTCGCCCGCATCGCCCGGCGGGCGGGTCGCGGGGGCGTCTGGGACACCAGGCCGCCGTCGTGCGTCGTCGTCCGCCGCACGAGGTACGGCGGCCGCACCAGCCCCCCGTTCGCGACGGCCGCCGCGACCATCGCCATCTGCAGCGGCGTGGCCCGCGTGTTGTACTGCCCGATCGACGACAGCGCCAGCTGCGCCCGGTCCACCGAGGTGTCGAAGGTGCTCGGCGAGACGGAGAAGGGGATGCGCAGCGCCGGGTCGTTGAAGCCGAAGGCCGATGCCGTCCGCGCCATGGCGGCCCGGCCCACGTCCACGCCCAGCTTGGCGAACACCGTGTTGCACGACCGCACGAACGCCTTCCGCAGCGAGGCGTCCGCGCAGCCGGGGGACTCGTTCGTCAGCGCGGTCGAGGTGCCCGGCAGGGTGTACGGGTTCGGCGAGCGGGTCGGCGCGTCGACGTCCACGGCCACGCCCGCGTCCAGCGCGGCCGCCGCGGTGACCACCTTGAACGTCGAACCCGGCGGATACGTCTGCCGCACCGCCCGGTTGAGCATCGGCTTGTCCGGGTCGGCGTTCAGCCGCGCCCACGCCCGCGTCGTCGACGCCGCGTTCCCGGACAGCACCGCCGGGTCGTACGACGGGGACGACACCAGCGCCAGCACCCGGCCCGTCGCCGGCTCGATCGCCGCCACCGCGCCCTTGCGCCCGGCAAGCCCCTCGTACGCCGCCTGCTGCGCGGCCGGGTCGAGAGTGGTGACGACGTGCCCGCCCGGGCCGCGGGCACGCGTCAGGTCGCTCCACAGCGGCAGCGGCGCGAGCAGCGGATCGGTGCCGGACAGCACGCGGTCCTCGGTGTGCTCCAGCAGCGTCGTGCCGTACCTCTGCGACGCGAACCCGGTGACGGGCGCGTACAACGGGCCGTTGGTGTACGTGCGTTCGTAGCGGAGCTGCTCGCCGGAGTCGCGGGAGCCGGTGACCGCCTCGCCGCCGACCAGGATGTCGCCGCGCGGCTGGCCGTAACGGGCGATGGTCGGGCGGCGGTCGGCCGGGCTGCCGTCGTAGGAGGGGGCCTGGACGACCTGGACGCGGGCGGCGTTGACCAGCAGCGCCACCAGCAGCAGGGCGCAGAAGAGGGCGGCGTGCCGGATGTACCGCGTCATGGCGCCCCCTGCGGTCCGACCGGCCGCCGGGCCGAGTCGCTCACCCGGATCAGCAGCGCCGTCATCGCCCAGTTGGTGACGACCGAGGAGCCGCCCTGCGCGAGGAACGGCATCGCCATCCCCGTCAGCGGGATGAGGCCGGTCACCCCGCCCGCGATCACGAACACCTGGAGGGCGATGATCGAGGAGAGCCCCACCGCGAGGAGCCGGCCGAAGTCGTCCCGGGTGGCGGTGGCGGCCCGGTAGCCGCGCTCCACGAGCAGGCCGTACAGGATGAAGATCGCGGACAGGCCCGTCAGGCCCAGCTCCTCGCCCGCGGTCGCCAGGATGAAGTCCGACTTGACGGCGAAGCCGACCAGGATCGAGTGACCGAGCCCCAGGCCGGTGCCGAGGAAGCCGCCCGCGGCGAAGGCGAACAGCGACTGCGCGAGCTGGCCGGGGCCCCGGCCGGCCTCGATGGAGGCGAACGGGTGCAGCCAGTCCTCGACCCGGTCGTGCACGTGCGGCTCCAGCAGGCCGACGGCCACCGCGCCCAGGGCGGCCAGCAGCACACCGACCGCGATCCAGCCGGTGCGGCCGGTGGCGACGTACAGCAGGACCACGAACAGGCCGAAGAACAGCAGCGACGTGCCCAGGTCGCGCTCCAGGACCAGGACGCCGACGCTCACCAGCCAGACGGTGAGGATCGGGCCGAGGGCCCGGCCGGTGGGCAGCCGCAGTCCCCAGACGCGGCGGCCCGCGAACGCCGGCGCGCCCCGCTCCGAGGCCAGGTACGCGGCGAAGAACACCGCCAGCAGCACCTTCGCGAACTCGCCCGGCTGGATGGAGAACCCGGCGATCCGGATCCAGATCCGGGCGCCGTTGACCGGCGGGAACAGGATCGGCAGCGTGAGCAGCAGCAGCGCGGCGACCACACAGCCGCGGGCGTGGCGCTGCAGGAGGCGGTGGTCGCGCAGCAGCAGCACGGTCACGGTGAACAGGGCCACGCCCAGCGAGGACCAGACGAGCTGGGCGGGGGCGGCCCGGTCGCCGGGGGTCTCCAGGTCGAGCCGGTAGATCAGGACCAGCCCGAGGCCGTTGAGCAGCACGCCGATCGGCAGCGGCAGCGGGTCGGCGTACGGGGCGCGCAGCCGCACCGCGAGATGCGCCAGCAGCGCGAGCACGCCGAGCCCGGCGCCGTAACCGGCGGCGCCGGGCGGGACGGCGCCGTGCCTGGCGAGCCCGACACCGCAGTAGCCGCACACGGACAGCAGTACGGCGACGACGATGAGGGCGAGCTCGATGCCACGGCGCCGGGGGAGGCGCACCGCGGGGGCGGGGGCGTCCGTCCGCTCCACGGTCGTTCCGGCGTTGATCATGTCCGGAACCTACCCAAATAGTGCTTCTTGTGATCTCCGGGGCTCAGCACCAGCGTGGTTTGGCCCCGATCGTGTCGATGAAGCGCGCCGACCCCCACGCCCAGGTTCCGTCGGTGAGGAGGTACCAGAGCCGGTCGCCCTGGACGCTCTCGCCCGTGGTCTTGCAGAAGATCGACACGCGTTCACCCCGGTAGGCGACGCGGATGACCTGGCTGCCGCGGTTCGGCGCGCTGCGCAGCAGCAGCCTGTTCGCGGTCACCACGCCCTGGGTGAGCCGGTTGTGCTGGCCGCCTCCGTACTGGCCGCCTTCGTACTGGCCGCCGTCGTGCTGGCCTTCGTACTGGCCGCCGCTCTGGTCGTCGTACTGACCTTCGTACTGGTCCCCGTACTGGCCGCTGCTCTGGCCGTCGTTCTGGTCCCAGTCGTCGGCGAGGGCGGGGGTGGCGACAGCCGACGTGACGAGGGCGCCGGCGGCAGCAGCTATCGACAGACGCGTGAGGGCGGAACGCAGGGACATGGCGATACCTCCGTGAAAGGTGAAAGGGGGCGGAAGCTGACTGATCGCCACATTAGGAGCAGAGTGATCCGGCCGCCCGTCACGCTGGGCCATAGGGGCGCGCCAGGCGGTGACGGGCCGAGGGTCGGCCGGGCGACGGGGCGGGGCCGGGTCGGGTGCGGGGGCGGTCAGCCCGTCACTCGGTGAGCTCCTCCAGCAGCCGCGCCGTCGCCAGCCCGGCACGCAGGTACTCGACGAAGAGGTCGTTGTGCAACGCCCACGGAGAACGGCGGTCCCGGATCAGCCGGATCGCCTCGTCCGCGGAAGCCCCGCGCCGGACCAGGGTGTGCGCGACGACCAGCCCCGAGCGGTTGTACCCGTGGAAACAGCGGACGAGGATCTTCCGGCCCTCCTCCAGCGCGTCGCTCGCCGCCTGCGCCAGGCGCATCACGCCCGCAAGCTGGGTGCCGTCCAGCGGGCCGTCCGGGATCGGCCACACATGGTGCTCCACGCCCGGATCGGGCCCGTGCCCCGGCAGCCTCAGCAGGGTCTGCACCAGGTCGAACTCGTCCCGCACGACGGCGAACTCCACCTGCCCGGAAAGCCCCCTGAACTCGTGCCCGCCCATCCACAGGCCGGGCACGATCTCGTTCCACGGGGCGTCCGGAGCCGGTACGTCGGGTTGCTTCCTGCGGCTGCGCAACAACGCCTCCCCAACATGCCCGTACGTAACATGTCTCCAGCGCCTCTCAAGGTAACCGGGTTCTTGCCCCTGGAGCACCCCGCCTGTTCCCATGGTCAGGGGTGATGAGCATGAGCGGACTGCGCGTCATACCGACCTGGCGACACGGCCAGGAACGTCTCTACGTCTGCCGCGAGGACGGCCGGAACATCGCCTGGTACGACCGGGAGGCGGGCCGGGTCAATCTGCTCGCCGACGACCGGAGACAGGACGTCCTGGAGGTCCTGGGCCCCTTCCTCACCGGTTCGGTGACGGTCGGCCCGCCCCCGGTGCCGACCCCGGCCGAGCTGGCCCGGCTGTCGCTCCATCCGGACGACGACCTGGCGCCCAACCGCCCCGGCGAGGCGCTCCAGATCGACCTCGATCGTGATCCCGGCCCCCCGCACCGGTTCCGCCCCGACCCGCGCCGCAAGGCCCTCGCGGCCGAGCAGGCGGTGGGCGAGGCCCTGGACCGGCTGGACGGCGCGGGCTGGCACGCCCTGCACTCGATCCCGCTGCCGGGCGGCGACCGCATCCACCATCTCGTGATCGGCCCCGGCGGCCTGTTCGCCGTGCACACGCTGCCCGCCCACAAGCAGCGGGTGACGGTCGCCGATCCGATGGTGGCCGTGGGCCGCCGCGATCCCCGGCCGCTGCTGCGCCGGGTGCGCGCCGAAGCGGGCCGTGCCTCCCACGCCCTGACCGCCGAGGTCCGCCCCGTCCTCGCCCTGGTCGGCTCCGCCGGGGTCTCGGTCCCCGTCCCCCTCCGCGAGGTCCGGGTCGTCACGGACGCGGACATCGCGGATCTGGCCCGCCTGGGCGGCATCCTCAAACCGGCCGACGTGGAGGCTCTGCACGCCATGGCCCGCGACCGGCACACCTGGACGCGGGTGTGAACGGGGGCCCGGCCGGCGGCTGACACGGGCGCCGGGGACCGGGCGGTGCGGCCGGGCGCCGGGGGCTCCAGGTGTCTTCGCCGTCCGGGCCGTCCGGGCCTGGGGCCTCAGGGCAGGCTGCCCGCGCGCTCCGGTTCGAGGAGCGGGGCGAGCAGGTCGCCGTAGTCCTGTACGCGCGGCGCGATGTCGGGCGCCAGGAAGGTCAGCTGCGCGGGCGCGCCGCAGTCCTCGACCTCGCGCCAGGTCACGGGTGCGGACACGGTCGGCTCGGGCCGGGCCCGCAGCGTGTAGGCGGCCGCGGTGGTCTTGCGGGCGGCGTTCTGGCTCCAGTCGACGAACACCTTGCCCGGCCGCAGGCTCCGCGTCATCCGGTGCACCACGAGCCGGGGCATGGCCCGCTCGGCCTCGACGGCGAGCCGTTTGGCGTAGTCGCTCACCTGCTCCGAAGGGGCCGGCGCGACCGCCGCGAGCAGATGCAGCCCCTTCGACCCGGAGGTCTTGGCGCAGGCCTCGATCCCGTCCGCCGCCAGCCGCTCCCGCAGCCACAGCGCGACCTCGCAGCACTGGACGATGTCGGCGGGCGCCCCGGGATCGAGGTCGAAGACGATCCGGTCGGCCACCCCCGGCGTGCCGACGGGCCACTGGTGGGTGTGGAACTCGGTGACGAGGTTCGCGGCCCACATCAGGCTCGCCAGATCCTGCACCAGCACCATCCGCACCGGCCCCTCCGACCGCGGCACCTCGGCCGTCGTGACCCAGCCGGGGGTACCGGGCGGCACGTTCTTGGCGAAGAAGACCTGCCCGCCCGGCCCGTCGGGATACCTCAGGAAGGAGACCGGCCGATCACGCAGATGGGGGAGCAGAACGTCGGCGGTGGTGGCGTAGTAGTGCAACATCTCGCCCTTGGTGAACCCGGTCGCGGGATACAGCACCTTCTCCAGGTTGCTGAGCGCGACCCGTCTCCCCTCCACCTCGGTGATAGGCGTCATACGATGAGAATCTCATGCAAATAGTGGCCAATGGTGCATAACGACCGAAAGGGTGCTGCACGTGAGATCCATCTGGAACGGCGCCATCTCCTTCGGTTTGGTCAGCATCCCGATCAAGCTGGTGAACGCCACCGAGAACCACTCGATCTCCTTCCGCCAGATCCACACGGAGGACGGCGGCCGCATCCGCTACCGCAAGGTCTGCGAACTGGAGGACCGCGAGGTCACCCAGTCGGAGATCGGCAAGGCCTACGAGGACGCGGACGGCTCGGTCGTCCCGATCACCGACGAGGACCTGGCCCAGCTGCCGATCCCCACGGCGAAGACGATCGAGATCGTGGCCTTCGTCCCCGGGGACCGCATCGACCCGCTCCAGATGGACGCGGCGTACTACCTGGCGGCGGGCGGCGCCCAGGCCGCGAAGCCGTACACCCTCCTGCGTGAGGCGCTCAAGCGCAGCAACAAGGTCGCCGTCGCCAAGTTCGCGCTCCGCGGCAAGGAGCGCCTGGGCATGCTCCGGGTGGTGGGGGACGCGATCGCCATGCACGGACTGCTGTGGCCGGACGAGGTCCGCGCCCCCGAGGGCGTCGCCCCCGACACGAAGGTCACGGTGAACGACAGGGAACTCGACCTCGCGGACACCCTGATGGACACCCTCGGCGAGATCGACCTGGAGGACCTGCACGACGAGTACCGGGAGGCGGTGGAGGAGGTCGTCGCTGCGAAGGCGGCCGGCGAGGCTCCACCGGAGGCCCCGCAGCCGGCGGCGGGCGGCAAGGTCCTGGACCTGATGGCGGCGCTGGAGAAGAGCGTCAAGGCGGCGAAGGAGTCGCGGGGCGAGGCGGCCGAGAAGACCGGTACGGAGGCCGGGGCCGAGGAGGAGACGGAGGTCACGCGCCTGTCCGCCCGCGAGCCGGCCCGCGCGACCCCGAAGGAGACCGGCGGCAAGAAGTCGACGTCCGCGGCGAAGAAGACGGCGGCGGCCAAGGAGACCCCGGCGAAGTCGGCGCGGGGGACGAAGAAGGCGGCGCCGACCAGGACGACCACCGCCAAGAAGACGGCCGCCGGGTCCTCGGCCAAGGGAGCAGCCAAGAAGACGCCGGCGAAGAAGGCCACGCCCCGCAAACGGTCCGCCTGACCGGCGGAGAGAGAGGGGGCCGGAACCGGAAGCCTCCGGGCGGTCAGGCCGTCCCGTCCACGGGCCCGTGGCGATCGTCCGCACGCGCCTGCCCCTGCCCCTCCCCGTCCCGGTCGCCGCTGCGGTCCCGGCGTCGGCGGCGGACCCGCCAGACGACGAGAGCCACCACGACGGCCACCGCCGCCAGCAGCGCGAAGGTGCCTCCGACCAGGTGCTCCGCGTGCTCGTACGCGGCGCCCGCGCCGTAGCCGAGGAGGGCGTTGCCGACGCTCCAGACCACCCCGCCGAGGGCGTTGTAGAGCAGGAAACGGCGGTACGGCAGCCCGGCGACACCGGCCGTGGCCGGCACCAGGGCCCGCAGGAGGGCGACGAACCGGCCGATGAACACGGCGGCCGGACCGCGCCGCCGCACCAGTTCGCGCGCGTTGTCCACGTGCCGGGCGCGCCGCCGCAGCGGCCGGCTGTGCAGCACGGGCGGCCCGAGGCGCCGCCCGACCTCGTACCCCACGCTGTCCCCGGCGATCGCCGCGAACACCACCACGGCCATCAGCAGGCGCAGGTCGACGACGCCCCGCCCGGCCAGCACACCGCCGACGATCACCGCGGTCTCGCCCGGCAGCACGAACCCGAAGAACAGCGCGTCCTCGGCGAACACGAGTGCCGAGACCACGATGTAGACTAGGGGCCCCGGCAGCCCGGTGAGCCAGTCGACGACGGAACGCATCTCCGCCCCTTCCCGGCGGCGGCCCCGAGAACGGCCCCCGCCGTGAAGGCGAGTACCCCCGTACGCCCATACATCCGCGCACCCGTGACCGCAACCGCAGCCAGTGGGGGCGGGAGTGGTCACCGGCGCCGTCGGTCAACGCACGACGGGGTCCTCGTCCTGCTGCTCCTCCAGGAGGCGGCGGTGGAGTTCCCGCGTCATGGCGTGGATGGCGCGGGTCAGCTCGGTGTTGGTCTTCAGCTCCAGCTCCTGCTCGACGAAGTCGTGGTCGGCCTTCATCTGCTGGAACGCGGCCTGCCGGTTCTGCCCGATCATGACGAACGTGGACAGGAAGATGGCCTCCAGCGACACCACCAGGGTCAGCGAGGGCCAGGGGCTTCCTTCGAGGAACAGCATCCACACGGCGAACCCGACCGCGTGCACGTAGACGAACGGCATCGAGCCGGCGAACCGGGTGATGGCGTCGGCGATGCGCAGCTGCACGTCCTCCGCCCGCTTCAGGCGGTGCGCCACCACCGCCGGGTGATGCCGGTCCGCGCGGCGCGGCTCGCCCATGTCAGCACCTTTCACACAGCGGGGCGGACGCCCCGGCGATCCCCGCCGGCCCGGCACACGCGAGCGGCGCCGGCCGGCAAGCTCCGGCGCCGCTCGCGTGGACGCGGGCAAGGCGGGTCACATCTCGAAGACGATACGCGCCTTCACCCGGCCGTCCAGGACGTCGGCTATGGACTCGTTGACCGACTCCAGGGACCGGGTCTCGTAGATGACCTTCGTCCGCCCGGCGGCGTGCAGCTGGAACACCTCGTCGAGGTCCTGACGGGTGCCGACGATGGAACCGATCACGGAGGTGCCGTTGAGCACGGTGTCGAAGATCGGGACCTGGATGGTGCCGCCGGCGGGCAGGGCGACCATGACCAGCTTGCCCCCGCGCCGCAGTCCGCCGTAGACGGAGGCGAACGCGGCCTCGTTCACGGCGAGCGCGACGGCGGCGTGCGCACCGCCGTGCTGCTTCAGCACCTCGGCGGGGTCCTCCTTGCGGGCGTCGATCAGGATGTCCGCGCCGAGTTCCCGGGCGAGTTCGAGCTTGTCGTCGGTGACGTCGATCGCGGCGACCGTCGCCCCGGCGATCTTCGCGTACTGCACGGCCAGGTGACCGAGTCCGCCGACGCCGGAGATCGCCACCAGCTGCGTCGGCCGCACGCCCGCGACCTTCAGCGCCTTGTACGTGGTCACGCCGGCGCAGGTCAGCGGGGCCGCGTCACGCGGGTCGATGCCGTCCGGCACGACGGAGGCGAAGTCGGCGGGGGCCAGCATCTTCTCGGCGTACCCGCCGTCGCAGCCGTAGCCGGTGTTGACCTGCTGCTCGCACAGCGTCTCCCAGCCGGACAGGCAGTGCTCGCACCGCCCGCAGGCCCAGCCGAGCCACGGCACGGCCACGCGCTGCCCGACGGCCAGATGCGTCACGCCCTCACCGAGCGCCTCGACGATGCCGACGCCCTCGTGACCGGGGACGAACGGCGGGTTCGGCTTGACCGGCCAGTCCCCGTGCGCGGCGTGGATGTCGGTGTGGCACAGCCCGGAGGCCTCGAGACGAATGCGGACCTGGCCGGGACCGGGCTGCGGGTCCGGCCGCTCCTCGATCACCAACGGCTCGCCGAAAGACCGGACCACTGCTGCCTTCATCACAAGCTCCTCAGGGCTGTTCACTTCTGTTCGCTTCGCTGCGTGTCCAGCCTCCGATGCCACGAAACAGCACGGCAGGTGCTGTATGTCCTCCCGCAGGGGGCCGCTCGGCCCCATGGGTCCCGACGCCGCCCTGCCCGCGGTGTCAGGAGGTGAGGACCGTGACGACCCGATAGGTCATGTCCTCGGCCGTGGTCAGCGGCGTAGGGGTGGTGGCCAGGACGAAACGCAGCCGCAGATCGCGGGTGGAGAACACGCGCGTGCGGCAGCCGTACGTCTCGCCCGTCTTCCCCCAGAACGTCACGCCGTTCACGGTGGCGGTCTGCAACCCCATGCCGTACCGGGCCGGGCTGCCGTCCAGCATGCGCACGGACGCGGGCGGCAGCCGCGCGGTGCCGTTGCAGGCGCCGTACGTCACGAGCAAGTGGGCCCTGCGTGGCTTCTACGACGTGCTGCGGATGGAGCTCATGGCGGACAAGGCGCCGGTGGCGGTGACCACCATCCTCCCCGCGTCCATCGACACCCCGCTGTTCGCGCACGCCCGTTCCAAGCTCGACGCGCTGCCCAAGCCGCCCCCGCCCGTCTACGCCCCGGAGGCGGTGGCGCGGGCCATCGTGAAAGCCGCCACGCACCCGACCCGGGAGGTGCCGGTCGGCGGGTCGGCCGTGCAGTTCGTGCTGGCCCAGCGTTTCGCTCCGGCACTGACCGACCGGCTGATGGCCGTGCGCCGCATCGGCTTCGCCAGTCAGGTCACCGACCAGCCGGACACCGGCTCGGACAACCTCGACCGGCCGCTGCCCGGCCCCGGCGCCCCACGGCGGACTCGACGGGCACGCCCTGCCACGCAGCCGCTACACCGAATGGCTCGGCCACCACCCCGCCCTGCAGCGCACCGCCCTCGCCGCCGGCCTCACCGCCACCGCGGCCGTGCCCGTCGCCGCCTACGTCACCGGACGCGTCCGGCGGCCCTCCTGGCAGACCCGGGCGGCACGGCAGACCGCGACACTCGCGCTGCGCGGCGGGCGATCCGCTTCTCGTTGACCCGCAGGCCCTTCGCGCGGAGCGCGGCGGTCACCCGTGGGGAGCCGTAGGCGCCGCCGGACTCGCCGTGGACCTCGCGGATCCGCTCGGCCAGGAGCCGGTCCTCGCTCTGCCGGGACACCCTCGCCTTCCTGCCGGAGAGCCACTTGTAGTAGCTGGACCGGTTCAGGTCCAAGACCTCGCACAGCCGCTTCACGCCGTAGGCGTCCCGGTGGTCGGCGACGAACTGGAAGCGACTCACCAGTTGGTCTCCCCGGCGAAATACTTGGCCGCCTTGCGGAGTATGTCCCGCTCGGTCGCCAGCTTCCGCTCACTCGCCTCCAGCTCGGCCACCCGGGCCTCCAGCTGCCGGATCCGCTCGTCCGGATCGGCGGACGATGTCGTCTGCCCGGACCTGACCGACGGCATCCCGCCCGCAGACGGGGTGGCGGCGGCGACGCCGCGGCGTTCGCGGTCCCGCAGCACCCACTCACGCAGGGTGGCCCGGTTGATGCCCAGGTCGGCGGCGATGCTCTTGTACGTCGCCCCGGGCGTGGACTCGTACAGGGCCACGGCATCGGCCCTGAACTCGTCCGAGTAGTCCTTCATCGCCATCGGCGGTCTTCTCGCTTCCTCCGGATCAAGCAGATCCAGTATCAGCGTGTCCACCACTCAGGGGGAGGCCACCCCTCACCTGATCCGTCGGCCCGTGAGGTGGTGGCCGCATTGATTCGTGCCGCATACCGAACATTTGAGAGTGATTTCTGATCGATAGATGACTGAAAGTGAATTAAATGTGGCTGTTGTGCATTTAGAGGCTTATGGTGACAAGATGCTGCCCCGGATCCTGGGGGCGAGGCATCGCATGGGGGTTTGAGTTCTCTTTGCCGCGCGTCCCCTCAAGGCGACCGGGGTGTGTACGAGCGCAGCAAGGAGTTGCGATGACCCAGACCACTGCACCGCCTGTCATCCCAGGCCCGCGCGACGGCTCCGCCGAGCCGCCTGAGCCCGTGGCTCCGGTGCCGCCCCGGCTCACCAAGGCGGTCATCCGCAACTTCCGGCTGCTCCGCAGAACCGAGCTCTCCTTCACCGACGAGGTGACACTGTGCGTCGGCCGTAACAACACGGGAAAGACTTCGCTGGCGAAGCTGTTCGAATTCTTCGTGGCGAGGAAGAAGACCGCGCTGCGCATCGAGGACTTCTCCGCCGACTGCTACGAGGAGTTCCTCGCCGCCCATCGCCTCTTCGCCTCGGGCGAGGCGGAGCAGGCGCGCGACACGGTTCCGGCAGTCACCCTCACCCTCCACGTCGCCTACGACAAGAACTGCGGCCACTACGGACCCCTGGCCCCCTTCGTGGTGGACCTCGACCCCGACTGCTCCGAGGTGGTGATCAGGTTCGCCTACGCGTTGGGGGACGGTGCCCTGAAAGAGTTCTTCGGGAGTGTGCCCGTGGAGCCGGATGCCACCGCCACGCTTGAGAAGCTGGGCAGAGGCATCCCGAAGCACTTCGAGATGTCGGTGACGGCGGTCGACCCGACCGATGAGGCGAACGTCCGACCGGTCGACCTCGCCGACGTGCGCACCCTGGTGAGGGTGGACTTCATCGAGGCGCAGCGAGGGCTGGACGATGAGGGCGAAGGGCATGCCGCGCCGATCGGAGCGGTCTTCGAGCAACTGCTGGCTGCGGCGGAGAAGAGTCAGAACGCGACGTGGCTGGAGGAGCTCGCCGCGAGCATCGACATGACGCTCGTAGAGAGCTCCAGCAGTCTCGACAACAGCCTCCAGAAGGTCCGCGAACGGGTGGCGCCGACGTTGAATGCCTTCGGTTATCCGGGCCTGGGCAACCAAGAGTTCGTCACGGCCGCCCGGCTGGACTCCAAAAGGCTGCTCAGGAACTTTGCGCGCATTCACTACCCGGGAGTGGCGGGCGTGCGGTTTCCGGAGTCGTACAACGGCCTCGGTACACGGAACCTGGTCATGATCCTGCTCAGGCTCTTCACCTGCTACCGCGACCACACGGCGACATCTCCGGAGTCGGGGATCCATCTCGTCTTTCTGGAGGAACCGGAGGCCCATCTGCATCCGCAGATGCAGGAGGCGTTCATCCAGCGACTCACCTACTCCGTCAGTCTGTTCCCTCGCATCGACGCGCAGATGAGGGCGAGCATGCCCGAGCAGGCGGGAGCGGCCGAGGAGAGCGGTTCCGCAGGTGACAGCGGCCCCCGGTGGAACGCCCAGTTCGTGGTGACCACCCACTCGGCACACGTGGCCAACAGGGGGCACTTCTCCGGCATCCGGTACTTCCGGAAGGAGGAGGACGCCGTGGAGAGCGGAAGCGAGCCTGGGCCGGCCCGCACTGTCATCAAGGACCTGTCCCAGGTGACAGGCGACGAGAGGTTCCTCCGCAAGTACCTGACCCTCACCCGGGCCGACCTCTACTTCGCGGACAAGGCGATCCTCGTCGAAGGCGCCAGCGAGCGTGTCTTCGTCCCGGCAGCGGAGGAGAAGCTGGCGGCGAGGAGGCCCGGAGAGACGCCCCGGCACCAGTACGTGACCGTGATGGAGGTCGGCGGGGCGCATGCCCACAAGTTCTATCCGCTGCTGAAGGTCCTCGGGATCCCGGCTCTGATCATCACGGACCTCGATCCCGTCGACAAGAGCGGGCCCAAAATGGCCAAGTGTCTCGTGTCCGGGGCCGGGCATACGCACAACCAGTCCATCAAGGTGTGGTTCTCGGAGACAGAGGACATCACGGTGGCCGAGCTGCTGCAGCGGGCCGAGACGGGCCCGCCGATCGCCGGCGGAAGCATGTGCCTCGCCTACCAGGTGCCGGAGGAGCCCGGCGGTCCGTGCGGCCGCACCTTCGAAGACGCCTTCGCGCTGGCCAATCGGGCCCTGTTCGGCATCTCCGCGAGTGACGCTCCCGCCCAGGTTCTGGAAGAACAGGCCCGTAGCAGCGTGGAGGGCAGGCGCAGCAAGGTCGACTTCGCCCTCGACCACGTCCTCGGGGACCACGACTGGGAGGTCCCGAAGTACATCAGGCGCGGCCTCGAGTGGCTCATGGCACAGGACGGGACGGCGACGAAGGCGGACGACGAGTGACGACCGAGGCGGAAGACGTCACGCACACGATCCTGACGGCCCTCCGGGAAGGCCGTCACTTCAAGGTGGAGGCCGGCGCCGGTGCGGGCAAGACCAGCTCACTGATCGAGGCGCTCCAGAGCATCCTGGCCGACCGCGCCCGCTACCTCCCGCGGTCCCACCAGCGCGTCGCCTGCGTCACCTACACCAATGTGGCCCGCGACGAGATCATCAGCCGTACCGACCGCAGCCCGTACGTGTTCGCCGAAACCATCCACGGCTTCCTGTGGCAGTTACTCTCCCCTTTCCGCAAGCACCTGCTGCGCCACATCGTCGAGCTGGACATTATGCCGTCGAAGCTGGAGGGCCGTACGTCGCTGGACGGCTACACCGTCGAGTACAGCACCGGCTTCCAGAAAGTGGACCACGACACCTGTCAGGTACGGCTGGGGCACAACGACCTGCCCGTCCTCGCGAGGTCGTTCTTCGCCCTTCCCAAGTTCCGGGCCCTGGCCGCCGACAGGTTCCCGATCGTCTTCGTGGACGAGTACCAGGACACCCCCGCTGGCCTGGCGGAGGCCATGTTGGGAGCGCCGGGCGATGAGGCCACCGCACGCGGTCCCCTCTGCGGCTTCTTCGGAGACCACTGGCAGCAGATCTACGAGAACGCATGCGGGGCACTCGAGGACGCGCGCCCGGTGCCGGTCTTCAGACGGCGCAACCGCCGCTCGCAGCGCGCCGTCGTGAACCTCCTGAACACGATGCGTCCCGAACTGACGCAGACCGCGGCCTCAGGAGCGGGCGAGGGCACCGTCGCCGTCTATCACACTAACGAATGGGCCGGGACAAGACTCACCCACCACCGGAAGGGCCAGCTCGGCTGGGACGCGGCCCACGCGGCCCGGAGATGGGTACTGGACGACGTCCGCGACCGCTTCTGGAGCACCGGGGCATCCGGGCACGATGACCAGGCGCGGGCGGAGGAGCCCAGCACGAAGATCCTCATGCTCACGCACGAGACGATCGCCGGCGAGCTGGGGTATCAGAAGCTCCACGGGGCATTTCGGCGCAATGATTCCTACGTGAAGAAGGAGGACCACGCCATGGCCTTCTTCATGGACGCGCTGGAACCGGCCTTGTTCCACCACCGGAACAAGCGCTACGGCGCGATGTTCGACGCACTCGACCCGCGTGGCCGCCCACCCATCAACTCGCCCGCTGACAAGCAGGAATGGGTGGCGTTCCTGGAGAAGCTGGGGAAGGCCCGCGAGACGGGCACGGTTGGCGACGTCCTCGATCTCTGTCTTGAGCAGCACCTCTTCGACGGCCTGGGGAAGGTACGCGAGCGTCACCGGAGGGCCGTGTCACCGTCCGGCACCGACCCGCAGGCTGTGAGTGACGACAGGGCCGAGGCCCGGGCGGCGGTCCTGTCGAAGGAATACCAGCAGCTGCGCGAGGTACCGTACGCGGAGTTGCTGGCGCTGAACGAACACCTCGGTGGCGGCACGCCCTTCGCCACGCAGCACGGAGTCAAGGGACTGGAGTTCCCCCGGGTCCTCACCGTGATCAGCAAGGGCCACTCCCGCTTCCAGATCCCCGAGATGCTGGCCAACTTCTCCCGGCGCGACGAACTGGTGGGCAAGGAACTGGAGGCGTTCGTCAGAGCGCGCAACCTGTTCTACGTGGCGTGTTCACGAGCCAGAGAGCACCTGGCCATCCTCTTCACCACGAAACTTGAGCCTGCCGCACTGAACACCCTTCGGGAATGGGTCGGCGAGTCGCGGATCACGTCCCTGCGGTTCGACGGGGACACGGTGTTGGGTGGCGAGTGAGAGGACAAGGCAGCCCGGACGGATCCACGGTTTCGCCCGGCCAAGAGAGGCTTCCGGTTGCCGGTCGCCCGGCTACGATCGCCGCATGACGACCTCGGACTTCCCAGAGCCGCCGAAGATCACGGAGGAGCACTTCCTCGACACGGGTACCGGAGTCGAGGCGGAGACCGAGGCGGAGGACGCGCCACCGGAGATCGACCGGCCATGGGATCCGGAGCAGATCCGGGTCAACACCAAGCAGTTCTCGCTGCGCAACGCCCTGGACATGATCGAGGACGGGTCACTGGAGCTCGCCCCGGACTTCCAGCGCGGACGGGTGTGGAAACCGAAGCAGAAGTCCCGGCTCATCGAGTCCGTGCTCCTGCAGATCCCGCTTCCCGCCTTCTATTTCGCCGAGGACACCGACGGGCTCATGCGCGTGGTCGACGGCCTCCAGCGCCTTTCGACCATCCACGACTTCGTCCGCGGGGGAGACGAGCGCGGATTCGAACTGAAGGGCCTGGAGTACCTCCAGAGCGCGGTGGAGGGCAAGCGTTTCGAGGATCTCCCCGCCCCTTGGAAGCGGCGCATCTACAACACCCAGATCGTCACCAACGTCATCGACCCGACGACTCCGTCCGATGTCATGTACGACATCTTCAAGCGGATCAATACAGGGGGTACGCCCCTGAACGCGCAGGAGATCCGGCACTGCATGAGCAAGGACCGCAGCCGGACCGTCCTGCGGGAGATGACCGACACGGCGGAGTTCAACGCGGCGACCAACGACATGGGCGGCCACATCCGGATGAACGACCGGGAGATGGCCCTGCGTTTCGCCGCCTTCTGGCTGATGGGCACGGACGGCTACGCGAAGTACGCCGCCATGGACCCGTTCCTCCAGCGAACCACCACCATGCTGGACAGCGTGAAGGACGTGACCGACGCCAGGGTCGGAGACCTCGTGGCGGCCTTCCGGAAGGCCATGGTGAACGCCCGTCTGGTCTTCGGTGACCAGGCGTTCCGCAAGTGGCCGCTCGAGTCGTCCGGCCGGAACCCGATCAACCGGGCACTCTTCGAGACCTGGTCGATCACCCTCGCCAAGCACGACGCCACGGACCTTGAACGGCGCCGCGAGGAGATCGTCGCCCTGGCACGCGAGCGGATGACGTACGACTACCGATACCTGGAAGCCATCACCTCCTCCACGGGTGACGTCCGCCGGGTGATGTACCGGTTCGACGCCACCGCCGACATCGCGGAGGCAGGGAAGTGATCACTTCCCTGCGCGTCCGGCACTTCAAACGCTTCGCCGACGCGTCCTTCGCCCTGCGCCCCCTCACCGTGCTCACCGGACTCAACGGCACGGGGAAGAGCACCACCATCCAGAGCCTGCTGCTGACCCGTCAGCTCGCGGACGCGCCGGCCGGCCGCGTGGTACAGCTGAACGGTCCCTACGGACTCGCCCTGGGTGAAGCGCACGAGGTGCTGCATCCGGACGCCCCCGACTCCACCATCGAGATCCAGATCGGCGACGGCACCCGGGCGCCGAGTGTGCACCGCTTCACGGTCCCCGACGAACAGGCGCTCTACCTGAGGGTGGTCGATGACAGCGAGCCGCCACCGGCCGAACTGTGCGGTCGGGGAAGCGCGTTCACCTACCTGTGTGCCGAGCGTCTTGGTCCGCGCGACCAACTGGGTGTCTCCGCCGAGCATCCCGACCTCATCGGAGTCGGCGTGCAGGGGCAGTACACCGCGCAGTTACTCGCCCTGCACGAGACCCGGGTGGTGCGTGAGCCGCTGCTCCATCCGGCGACCCGGAGCACGCACAACGTCACGACACTGCGCACACAGGTGGAGACCTGGGCCTCCGACATCATCCGCCCCATCAAGATCACCGCACAGTGGCCGCCCGGCATCACGGCGAGCACCATCCGCTTCCAGGAACCGGGACTGCTGAGCGAGCCGATCCGTCCGGCCAACATGGGCTTCGGATTCTCCTACGCCCTGCCGGTGATCGTCGCCGGTCTCCTCACCCGTCCCGGGGACCTGCTGATCGTCGAGAACCCGGAGGCGCACCTCCACCCCGGTGGTCAGTCCAAGCTGGGCCGCTTCCTGGCGCGGGTCGCCGGGGCCGGAGCCCAGGTGATCGTGGAGACGCACAGCGACCACGTGCTCAACGGGGCCCGGCTGGCCGTGGCGGAGGAGCGGAGCCTGCCGCCCGGGGACGCGGTCGTGCACTACTTCGGCGAGGAGGAAGCCGGTTCCGCACCCATCGAGTTCACCACGAACGGCGAACTGACCGAGTGGCCGCGGGGCTTCTTCGACCAGATCGAACAGGACCTGGGGAGGCTGGCACGTGCCAGGCGCAGGGGGCGGTGAGCCGTACCGGATCGTCGTGGACGAGTCGTCATTCGATTTCCGGGGGCTGACGGAGGAGCGGTTGACGGACCTGCTGGACGACTTCAGCGACACGCTGGAGGAGTTATCCGAACAGCAGACGGTCGCCGTCTCACCGATGTGGATGGCGGTGGAGTGCGCGGACAGCCGTGAGCTCTACGACGTCCTGTACGAGGGGGAGGCGCCGCGTGCCGGACGGGACGCGCGGCTGAGGATGATCCGTCACATGGACCGCTGCCCCACCTGGGACACGGACGTTCCCGGCCTGCCCGACCGCGTCGAAGTGGCGGGCGTCGACCGGGACCTCGCCTGGTCCCTCTGCTACGCCTGGTGGCGGACGCGGCAGCGGCACCACGTCGCATGCCTGGTCTTCCCCGCCGGAGGCCGCCGCGGCTGGCTCCCGGTCTCCGGCGTCGACGGGGCGACGGGTGAGCCGGCGACCGAGGAGGTCTTCCACCTCGTCGAGGCGCCCGCGCTGTCCGAGTTCCGGCGATCCCTCTTCGCACGGGAGAACATCACGGAGCGGGACTTCTTCGGCCTCGCCCGCCAGAGCTTCCCGCAACTGGTCTTCGCCGACTCCCTCTCCTTCCGGAAGTTCGACGGCAGCTACGCGGAGATGCGCGACTGGGTCGTACGGCTCCTGGGCGTGGTGCACGACCACTTCGCCGACGCCCTGGCCCTGCACTCGGGCCAGCCGCACCAGGTGCAGGCGGAACTGGGCCGATTCGGCCTGGACCTGTCCCCGGAGAGTCCCAACACCCGTTCCAAGCCCGCGATCATGAAGCAGCGGGACGTCGATCACGAAGGCGAGACCTACCGCTGCGAGTGGCACGGCAAGAAGGAACGGCACCGCAACCGAGTCCACTTCAGCCTGCCCGAGCCTCGCCTCGGCGGTCGCATACTCATCGGCATCTTCGTGGACCACCTGGACACCTGAGCACGAGCGCGGGCAGTGCTTCAGCGCGATTCCACCGTGCACGTACCGCGCCGCCCGTGCCTCGTACGGCCTCGCTCGTCACCGCGTCGCGCCTGGACGTCGGCCTCTCCGAGCCGCTGCCCGGCCACCTCACTGCCGCGTGAGGTCGGAGATCACCGCGATGGTCCACGCACGTATCGCTGTGAGCACGTCGAGCGGGGGCTTCTTCTCCCGGGCGATGTTCAAACGGACCCGAGGCACACGATGCTCCTGTTCGAGAACTGCGGAGAGGTCGAGTGGAGTCGAGGCGGAGACCGCGGCGGGAGAGGCGCTGATCGGCCGGTTTCGGACGTTGCCGCGGCCGGTCGTGATCGTTGAGGGAATCGGGCCGCTTCGACGGCGACACGTAATCCACGAGGAGAGCGGAACTTCCATGAACGAAGTGCACGTACGCATCGGCATTCATCGAGACTCGTATCACACCGACACCAGTTGCCCAGCGCTGAACGGCAAACCGGAGACGTTCGGGGGAATCGAGCAGATGTCCCGAGAGGACGCGGAAGCGCGGGGGCTTACGCATTGCCGGCGGTGCAAGGCGTAGCAGCCGCGGAGGGGCGGAGGGTGTCACCGCTCGGGACGGGGCTGCGTCGGCGCCGACCACGCCAGGGCCGTGGCTCGCCGTTGCCACGGGCTCTCGATCAGTCCGCGTGACACCCACACCCCGGCGATGCGGCCGTCGTCGGCGGTCGCTGCGAGGGCTCGGGGCGGTGACGTGTCGTACGGTCGGCGGAGTGGGGGCGTGGTGCCGGAGCGCGTGATTGCCGGTGGAGGGACGGGAAAGGCCGTCATCGGCCCGGGTGCCGGTTTTCAGACCTGGGTTATCGATTTCCGGACGGAACCACTTGTCGCTCTTTACAGGTGTACTCGGCACTGATCAAGAATGATCGGGAACTCTGAGGTTGGATTCACTGCTTGGTGCTGCTGAGCACACCGCTCACGTTCAGCACCTCGTGACATCCCTGTGCCCGGCGGCCGGTGGCCGGAGTGCCCGGCTTCGCGCAGGTCACTTCGATGGTCACGGTGTCGTTCGCGGGGATCTTGATGGGGGTGACCCAGTGGTAGTCCTGGTTGCGGAAGGTCTCCAGCGCGATTGTGGTGATCTTGCGGTCCCCGAAGGTGATCGTCAACACCCCTTCGTCGCCTTGGAAATTGGCGACAACGATATCGGTCACGCCGAATACGCTCTTCTCCGGGACCTTGTAGGTGCCGGTCCTGGTCTCCCCGCCGGCCGTCTTCAGATCGATGGTCGCCGAGCTCTGCTGACCGCCGCCGGCCATGGTGCCGTCGCCGGTCGAGGCCCCGTCGCCGCCGGATCCGGATCCCAGCCCCTGGCCCGACCCCTGGGCGCCGGGCGATGCGCTCGCGCCGCCGCCGGAACCGGCGCCGGGTCCCTGCCCGTTGGCGCCCTGCTCCCCGGCGGGCGTGGGGCGCGGCTGCACCGCCTCGTTGGCCGCCTCCTTCGCGGCGCTGCGCACCGCCGGACGGACCAGCGTGAACCAGGCGAGCAGCAGCGCGAGCAGCGCCGCGAGCAGGGCGAGCAGCCACTTGGGGAAGACGGGTATCTGGACGAACTCCGCGTCCAGCGGCGGCCGGTGGACCGTCTCGTCCGGCCGGTTCCCCTCCCGGTCCCCGGTCTCGGCGGTGTCCACGGTGAACGGCCACACCACCGGGGAGCCGAACCACACCGGCTTGCCGGTACGGACCCGCAGCCCGACCTCGGCCGACTCGCCGGGCTCCAGCTTCGGCTCGGCCGGGTTGAAGGCGAACGCCAGCTCCTCGCCCGCCTGGCCGGGGGTGAAGCCCACCTGGACCGGGGTGTTGCCCGCGTTGCGCACCGCCAGCCGGTAGCGGCCGCGCAGCCAGCCGCGCCGGCGGCGCGGGAGCAGCTCGGTGCGCAGCTCGTGGAACTCCTCCACGTGCACGGTGGTCTCGGGGACCCGTACCGCCTCGGGGTGCTCGGTCGGCAGGACCCGTACCGCGAGGGGCATCTCGCCGGCCCGGATCTCCGGCGAGCGCGGCGGCTCCAGCCGGATCGTCACCGTCTCGGAAGTGCCGGGGTAGAGGGAGACCCGCGCGGGTTCCACGGTGGTCCAGGAGGCGCAGTCCCCGACGACCTCCAGGCTGTAGGCCTCGACGATGTCGCTGTCGTTGCGGACAGTCAGACTGGTCGTGGCGGTGCCGCCCGGGACCACCGTCACGACCGGGATGTCGAGTCCGGGCGCACCGGGACCGGAAGAGGCTGCAGAAGGCGTCACGCCACCACCGTAGGAACACCGGCGGGTGTACGCCGAGGGGCGCGGGGGCAACATCCGGGCAGTCGTGGTGCCTGCGCAGTCACCGTCAACGCATCGTAAATACCGACCTGTTGAAGTCACTCCAGGGGCTCCCGTGCGCCGCCTTCCGGTGTTCTCCGGCCCCAGCGACCCTGTCCCACGAACTCCGGACAGGTAACCCCCCCGAACCTTGCACAGAGGAGAACAGCCCCGCCATGTCCGCCCCCACGTCATATGAATCCGCAACCACCGGCTTAGGGCACTGGGCCTCTCGCACCGGCCGGCCGGAGCGGGTGACCGTGGCCCTCTACGCCGCCGATCCGGTCCTGCGCGTCGGCGTCCTCCAGCAGTTGCGCCAGCGCCCCGAGGTCGACCTGCTCGCGGAAGACACCGCCGAGGAGGCCCAGGTATCGCTGGTGGTCGTGGACAGCGTCGACGACGACGTCGCCGAACTGCTGAACCGGCTGCGGCTCAACTCCGCCACCCGCGTCGGCCTCGTGGTGAGCACCCTCGGCTCCGACGCACTGCAACGCGTCATCGAGTGCGGCGTCGCGGCGGTGCTGCGACGCGGCGAGGCCGACCAGGACCGGCTGGCCCACCTGGTGCTGGCGACCGCCAACGGCGAGGGAGTACTCCCCGGTGACCTGCTGGGCAAGCTGCTCAGCCACGTCGGCGCCCTGCAGCGCTCACCGCTCGATCCGCGCGGCCTGTCCCTGTCCACGCTGACCACACGGGAGGCGGACATGCTGCGCCTGGTGTCGGAGGGCATGGACACCGCGGAGATAGCCCGCAAGACCGCCTACTCCGAACGGACCGTCAAGAACGTCCTGCACGAGATCATCACCCGCCTCCAACTCCGCAACCGGGCACACGCGGTGGGCTACGCGCTGCGGAACGGACTCATCTGAGACGTCCGGGACGAGAGCCGGGTGCGCCGGCGCTGCCCGAAAACACACCGCCCGTTTCCCCCGGGCACGGCTCCGCCGCCCTGCCGCGTCGGTGCGCGGCCGTCGCAGGGTGGCGGGGGCACAGCCACGTGCCGCAGCAGACCGCGAGGGGGATCTCGATGGGAACCGGTGGCCCCGGCGGGCGGTACCGCCCGGGCAGACTCGGCATGGCGTTGCTGCTGCTCGTCCCGCTGCTGGCGGTGGCGGGGGCATCCGGGCAGGGCAGCGCCGAGTCCGCACCGCGGGCCGCGGCGGCAGGCACCCCGGATGCCCGGATCGCCTACGCCGGCACCCGGCACCGCAGCCTCGGCCGGGTGACCGGCAGCACCACCAGCACCCCGCTGTTCGGCGCGGGCCCGGCCCACCAGGACGTCCAGCCGTCCGCCCTCGGCGACCAGCTGGTCTTCGCGAGCCTCCGCGACGAACGGACCCCGCAGATCTACCTGCGGTCCGCCGACGGTTCCGTACGGCGTCTGACCAGCGGCATGGACGCCGCGCACCCCCGCCTGACCCCGGACGGCGGGTCCGTGGTCTTCGACGCGGCCGAGCCGGACGGTACGGGCGGCGGGACCCAGCGCGACCTGTGGCTGGTGCGCACCGACGGCACCGGCCTGACGCGGCTCACCGACACCCCCGCGAACGAGGAGTGCCCGACGGTCTCCCCGGACGGGCGGCGGCTGGCGTACGCGAGCGACACCGATGTCCTGGCCGGGGAGCAGATCTACGTACGGCCGCTGGCCGGCGGCGCCGTCACCCGGGTCACCGACCCCGCCAACGGCACCGCCACCGACCCGGTGTGGAACCCGGTGGACGACGCCGCGCACCAGGACCTGATCGCGTACACCGGCGCCGCGCCCGGACAGTCCGGCCCCCGGCTGAGGGTGACCGACGGAACCACCGACGGGCCGCTGCTGGCGGGCGAGCAGGCGGACTGGCGTACCCACGGGGCAGCCTGGCTGCCCGACGGGGACGGTGTGCTGTTCCTCAGCCCCGACCGCACCTGTTCCTGCGAGGGCGACTGGGAACACGTGTTCCGGGTGCCCGCGCATTCCGCCGACACCCCTGCGGTAGTGCTCAGCGAGGACCGGGAGGTCTCCTCCGTCACCTGGCTCGGCCCGCTCGACGGCGGCGGTGTGGTGGTCGAGCGCGTCTCGGCGTCCGGCCCGCACGTGGTGACGCTGCAGGACGCCCGCTCGGACGGCTCCGACCCGCGCGATCTGGGGCTGACGATCCTCGAGGAGGACCCGGCGGCCGACACGCACACCGATCCCGCCCAGGACCCGCTGTTCCAGCCCGCGTCCGGATACGACCCGTGGACCGAGCGGCAGAGCTACACACCCGACGGCCGCCGGATCGTGGTGACCCGCTTCGAGGACGGCCCGGAAGGCCGCATCGAGCGGATCTGGACGGCGGACGCCGACGGCTCCGGCGCGGCGCCGCTGCCGCTCGCCGGACGCGGAGCGACGGACTGGGACACCGACCCGGCGTTCTCCCCGGACGGCAAGTACCTCGCCTTCACCCGGACCTCACCGGGCGGCGTCGGCGGGCCCAGCCGCATCCTCGTCGCGGACGCGGCCACCGGCGCGATCACCGGGGAGATCACCCCGCCGGCCGGGGAGCAGACGGGCCGCGACGCCCAGCCCACCTGGTCCTCCGACGGCAGGACACTCGCCTTCACCCGCAGCGAGGTGATCAACGGCACCGGCGGCAACAAACACATCTGGACCGTGCCGGTGGCCCACCTCGACCAGCAGCGCGACCTGAGCGCCACCATCTGCCCGGGCGCCTGCGAGGTCATCGACGACAGCCCGGCGTTCTCGCCGGACGGGACCGCCATCGCCTTCAACCGCAAGAGCGGCGGCGGCCGGATCGACGAACGCGACGGCATCCTCCTGACCTCCCTCACCGGCGACGACTGCCGGGTGCTGACCCCCGCCGCCGCCCGCGGCCTGCCCGGCGCCTGCGGCCGGCCGCTGCCGGACACCTCGGCGACCGGCCCGTTCCAGCCGCGTGACGCCGCCTGGACGGCCGACGGCAACAGCCTGGTGATCAGCTCGCGGGCCGCCGTCGCCGTCAACAGCCCCGAGAAACTGAGCCTGTTGGACGTCGAATCCGGCGACCTCACACCGCTCACCGGCAACCTGCCGGGCCGGCAGAAGGAGCCCAGCGTCCAGCAGTCCGTGGACCTCGCCGTGCACGCGCCCGGCACCACCCCCCAGGTCACGGTCGGCACGTCCGTCACGGTCGGCGTGGACCTGGTGAACAACGGCCCCGCCGCCTCCCCGGGCACCACCCTGACCATCGTCCCGCCGGCCGGCGTGCAGGTCACCGGGGCGACCTGGCCCGGCGGCACCTGCGACGCCGCCGACTACCAGTGCGACGTCGGCGTGGTGCGGCCCGGCGGCACCGTCACGGTGAACGTCACTCTCACCGGCCTCACCGCCGGCGACCAGCCCGTGGACTGGTCGGTCACCGGCACCGTCCTGGACCCCGAGCCCGGCGACAACGCCGGCCGGACCGTGATCCCGGTGCGCGAGGCCACACCCCCGCCGACCCCGACCCCGACGATCCCGATCCCGGTCCCGACCCCGACGGTTCCGCCCCCGACCGTGCCCGCCGAGCCGCCCGCGCCCGCCGCCGGACCCGGGGTGAAGGTCACCGCGCAGCCCAATCCGGGCTACGTCGGCGGACGCGTCGTGGTCACCTACACGGTCCGCAACGGCCGCAACGCGCTGGCGACCGGGCTGCGGCTGCACATCGGCCTGCCCGCGGGCATCCCCGACAACGGCCCGCCGGAGGGCTGCGACCGGTCCTGGGTGTGCGCGCTGCCGGACCTCAAGCCGGGCGCGAGCACCGTCGTCCGGGTCGTCCTGAGCCCCGACAGGGCGCTCACCGGCCGCGTCACCGGCCTGCTCACCACCACCGGCACGGACGCCGACAACAGCGACAACACCGCCAAGCAGCGGCTGCGCATCCTCCAGCCGCGCATCGTCGCGGTGCCGGAGGTCGGCAAGCCCGGCTTCGTCACCTCCGTGCGCGGCAAGGACTTCCCGCCGGGAGCGCCGGTACGGTTCACCTGGAAGCCGGGCATCACCGCCGCGGCGGCGCCGACGGTCCCCCGTCCCGACGGCACGTTCATCGGCCAGCTGCTCATCCTCGCCAAGGACCAGACCGGTCCGCGCGTCATCACCGCCAAGGGCCCCGGCTTCTCGCCCGTGAAGACCGACTTCCTGGTGGTCAGCGGCAGCATCCAGCCGCCCGACGAGGTGACCCGCCGGTGATCCACGAGGTCGACGAGGGACTGCGCCGGCTGCTCGACGAGTCCGGGCTGGAGGCGTCGGGCGTCGAGGTGGTCTTCGACGCCCCCACCCGGGACTGGGCGGCCCGCCGCAGCGCCCCCACCGTCTGCGTCTTCCTCTACGACATCCGGGAGGACGCCACCCGGCGCGGCAGCGGCACCGGAGAGGTGTACGACGAGGACGGCCACCTGGTGGCACGGCGCTCCCCGCCGCGCTGGTTCGAGCTGGCGTACCTGGTCACCGCGTGGGCCAACCGCCCGCAGGACGAACACCGCCTGCTCTCGCAGGTGCTGGCGACCCTGGTGGCCACCGGCACCCTGCCCGCCCGCCTGCTCACCGGCACCCTCGCCGAACTCGGCCTGACGGTGGCACTCGACACCGCCGGGGCCGGCGCGGACGCGCCCTCCGCCGCCGACGTGTGGTCGGCGCTCGGCGGGGAGATGAAGGCATCCCTCCAGGTACGGGTACGGGCGCCGCTCGCCGGGGTGACCAGCGCGACCGCACCGCCGGTCACCGAAGGCCTCGTCGTACGCTCCGCCGCCCGCGGCGAGGACGGGGAGGCGGTGCCGGGCCGCCGACTGCGCTACAAGGAGGCGACCGACCCGGGCCCGGACGGCTTCGCCGGCCCGCGCGAACGCGGCCCCGCCCCCGCCCGTCGCCGCCGGGGGGACCGCCAGCCATGACGCACACCGCCGAACCCGTGGCCACTGACGTCGCATCCGAACGCACCGACGTGGAACACCTCTGGTCGCGGCTGAGGCTGGTCGAGGAACGGGTACGCCACGCCGTGGCCGTCCGTCGTGCCGCCGACCCCGATCCCGACGACCCGTACCGCGGCCAGTACCTCACCCCCGACGCGGTCGCCCGCATCCTGGACGAGCCGGGCGGCCTCGCCGTATCCGGGCACGAGCCGTGGCAGCCGCCCGCCGGTTCCGTGCTCGACGGCCTCGCCCGGCGGTTCGGCCTGTCCCCGCTGGACCTGGACCTGCTCCTGGTCGCGGTGGCGCCCGACCTCGACGCCCGCTTCGAGCGGCTCTACGGCTACCTCAACGACGACCTGACACGCCGCCGGCCCACGGTCGGGCTCGCCCTGGAACTGTGCGGGCTCGCCGGAGCGGCGCCCGCCCGGTTCCGGCTCGCCCCCGGGGCGCCGCTGATCGAGGGCGGCCTGCTGGAGCTCGCCGAGCCCGAACGGCCCCCGCTGTCAAGGGCGTTGGTGGTCCCGGACCGGGTCACCGGGCACCTGCTGGGCAGTGCCCGGCCCGACGCCCGGCTGGCGGGGGTGCTCGGCGAGGCCCGCGAGGACCCGACCGCCGAGGCGGCGGAAGTCCACCGCGCGGCGGCCGCGGCCGGCACCGGCGTCGGCCTCGTCCATCTGCGCGGCCGGGGCGGCGACGCGGCGGGTCTGGCCACCGCCGCCCTGCGCGCGGCCGGGCTGCGTCCGCTCGTCCTGGACGCGGTGGCGCTCGCCCGGCGCCCCGGCGACGTACCGGAACTCGCCCGGGTCGCCGCCCGCGAAGCCCGCCTCACCGGCGCCGGGGTCGTCCTCGGCCCCCTGGAGGCGCTGCCCGCGGAACCCGCCGAACGGGCCCGCACGCTCGGGGCGCTGTGCGCCGCCTTGCGGGGGATGCCCCTGCTCACCCACGGCACCGTCGGCTGGGCCCCGGAGTGGGCGGCCGACACACCGGTCGTCCTGAACGTGCCGGCGCCTTCCCCCGAGCGGCAGGCCGCGCGCTGGCGGTACGCCCTCGAACGGGCGGCGGGCGACGACAACTCCGGTGCTGCCGGCCTCGGTGACGGCTCCGGTGCCGGCTTCGGTGACAGCTCTGGCGACGGCTTCCGCGGCGGTCTCGCGACCGGTGACGTCGAGGCGCTCGCCGAGGCGGTCGCCGCGCACCGCCTGGACTCGGGGCAGTTGCACCGGGCCGCCGACGTGGCGGTGCGCACGGCTGCCCTCGCGGGCCGCCCGGTCCGCCCCGACGACCTGCGCACCGCCGTACGCGCCCAGAACGGCGCGGGGCTCGACCGGCTCGCCCGCCGGGTGGAGCCGGGCGTCGGCTGGGACGACCTGGTGCTGCCGCCGTCCACCCACCGTCGGCTGCGCGAACTCGCGCTCCGCGCCCGCCACCGCGAGCAGGTGCTCGGGCAGTGGGGGATGCGTCCCGGCGGCGGCCGGGGGCGCGGCGTGATCGCGCTGTTCGCCGGCGAGTCGGGCACCGGCAAGACCATGTCCGCCGAGGTCGTCGCCGCCGACCTGGGCATGGATCTGTACGTGGTGGACCTGTCCACGGTCGTCGACAAGTACATAGGGGAGACCGAGAAGAACCTGGAGCGCATCTTCACCGAGGCCTCGGCGGTCAACGCGGTGCTGCTCTTCGACGAGGCCGACGCGATCTTCGGGAAGCGCTCGGAGGTGAAGGACGCGCACGACCGGCACGCCAACATCGAGTCGGCCTACCTGCTGCAGCGCATGGAGTCGTTCGACGGCATCGCGGTGCTGACCACCAACCTGCGGGCCAACCTGGACGAGGCGTTCACCCGGCGGCTGGACGTGGTGGCCGACTTCCCGGTGCCCGACTCCGGCCGGCGCCTCGACCTGTGGGAGCGCTGCCTGGGCGACCGCCTGCCCCGGGCCGGCGACCTGGACCTCGCGTTCTGCGCCGACCGCTTCGAACTCGCCGGCGGGTCCATCCGCGCCTGCGCGGTGACCGCGGCCTACCTGGCGGCCGAGTCCGGCAGCCCGCTCACCATGCGCCAGTTGGTGACGGCGGTCGCCCAGGAGTACCGCAAGCTCGGACGGCTGGTCCTGGAGGGCGAGTTCGGCCCGTACCTGGCGGTGGCCACCGGCGCCTGATCACGGCCTCACAGGACGGGGCCTCACAGGACGAGGCCTGATCACGGCCTCACAGGACGGGGCCTCACAGGACGAGGCCTGATCACGGCCTCACGGAACGTTGGGGTTGGCCGGCTGCTCCTGGCCCGCCGGCACGCGCGGCCCCCTTCCGCGCTTGACGATGACCACCGTCCTCATGGTGACACCGGGATAGTTCGGGCCGTAGTAGGCGCCCGTCCAGTAATCGTGGAACGAGTTCACCGTGCCGATCGTGTAGGTCATGGGATCCGGGGTCGTCTGCCCGCTGCCCGCGAAAGCCTCCATGGTCACCGTGTCCGTTCCGTCCAGTCCCACGACCGCGGCCGCGTGGTACTGCGACATGACCAGGTCTCCCGGATCCATCGCGATCATCAGGTAGGACTGTCCGACCTCCGGACTGGCATGGCGATCCGTCGCCCCGTCGAAAGCGCCCGCCCGCTCACGGTTCAGCTCGTCCGACGTACCGAAGGGCTTGAGCCCGGCACCCGTGCGCACGCTGCTGTTCAGGGAACCGTCCTTCAGCTCTCCCGCGGCGTCGTGCATGATCTCTTCCGCTGTGTGGAGGCAGTCGTCCAGGATCTGCCTGGCGAGCTGGTGCTCCTGGTAGTTCCCGGTGCCGAAGAGGTCCTGCGGCGGTGTGCTGGTCGCGCGCAACGCCGGGGAGACGGCGTCCTGCGGGGTGCCGACCCGTACCCAGACCGAGGTGGCGTCGGCGCTCGCGACCGCGAACAGCCCGCCCGCCGAAACCTTCATGGCCACCTGGTTCTGGGTGGCCTGCTCCGTCCAGCGCTGCACCGTCCGCCGCTGGACCCGCTCGGCCGACGGTGCGGACCGCTCCGCATCCCGGGTCGCCGGCGCGGCGCCGCTCAGGACGCGGCGCGCGTTGCTCTCCGCCTCCCGCTCGAAGCGGTCGGAAGGGTCGGAGATCCTCAGCCCCGCACCGTTGTCGGTACCGGCCACCGGCCCCTGGCGCTGCTGGACGACATGGGTGAGCTCATGGGCGAGGGTGTGCCGGTCACCGCCCCCGTCGCCGATCACGACATGGCTTCCGGAGGTGTAGGCGCGGGCCCCGATGGTGCGGGCCGAGCGGGCGGCGGCGGCACCGGTGTGCAGGCGTACGTCGGAGAAGTCGGTCCCGAACCGCGACTCCATCTCCTGGCGCACCGGCGCGGCAAGCGGTTGGCCGGCCGAGCGCAGAACCTCGTTCACCCTGCCGGAGTCCGGCTGCTCCGGGGCGGGCGTGGTGCCTGCGCGGCGAGCGATCATGCCGGTCGCCGCGGCGTTGCCCGCTCCGCGCTGTGCCGCGCGGAGCGCGGCGGCGGTGAGCGGGGGCGGCACGGCGGCGCCGGCCGAGGGCGTCTCCCGCCGGGCGGAGGCCGGGCCACGCGCCGGCTGCCGGGGCTCGGCCTGCTCGCTCTGCGCCCTGGACGTCCGCATCCGCTGCCTCCTCGTCGGCGCACCCCTGCTGCGGCCCCCAGTGGACCGTGCGGCGCGACGCCTCCGCCAGGCCCACGCGGGCACCGGCAGGGCAGAGACGGGTGACGCCCGGACGGCCCGCGGGGGTACGGAAGGCAGCGGTCCTGCCCCCGTCCAGGTCCGCAGGCCCCTGCCGCCTCGGCGGACCCCGGCGCAGACTCGGCCTGGACACAGGTGACCGACCCGCAGGACGCGAAGGAGCGAGCATGCCGACGTACCTCACCCCGGGCGTGTACGTGGAGGAGGTGCAGTCCGGTGCCCGACCGATCGAAGGGGTCGGCACCGCCGTCGCCGCGTTCGTCGGGTTCGCCGAGAGCGGCCCGTTCCACACGCCGACGCTGGTCAGCAGCTGGGACCAGTACACCCAACTCTTCGGCGGCTTCACCGAGGGCGCCTACCTGCCCCTCTCCGTCTACGGCTACTTCACCAACGGCGGCGGCGCCGCCTACATCGTGCGGATCGGCGGCCGGGCCGACGACACCTCCGCCCCGGCGGCGGACGGCGGACGGCGCGCGGACCGGGCGGCGGAGCCGGTGGCCCTCGGCGGCTTCCTGGTCGCCGCCCGGCCGGGCGTCACCGGGGTGACGGTCGAGGTCGCCGACCCGGACGGCGAGAACCCGCCGGAGGACCGCTTCAAGCTCCTGGTCCGCCAGGGCGACCAGGTGGCGGAGACGTACGAGGCCTCCACCCGCAAGAACGTCAAGGGATACCTGGTCACCCAGGCCCGTGCCTCCAAGCTGATCCAGGTCACCGAGCAGCAGGGCGCCGCGCAGAGCAGGCCCGCCGCCCAGACCCAGGCGGTGCCCGACGCCCCGGCCGCGCCCGCCGCGAACGGCTCGGGCGAGGTCGCCCGCCTCGACGCGGCCGAGTACGTCGGCGACGCCGCCGCCCGCACCGGGTTCGGCGGCCTGGAGACCATCGACGAGATCACCATGGTCGCGGTGCCCGACCTGATGAGCGCCTACCAGCGCGGCGACATCGACGCCGAGGGCGTGCGCACCGTGCAGCTCGCGGTGATCTCGCACTGCGAGCAGATGGGCGACCGCGTCGCCGTCCTGGACACCCCGCCCGGCCTGGGCGCCCAGCAGGTGCGCGCCTGGCGCAACGACGAGGCCGGCTACGACTCCCGGTACGCGACCCTCTACTACCCCTGGGTGCGCGTCTTCGACCCGGCCGCCGGACGCAACACCACCGTCCCGCCGAGCGGTCACATCGCCGGCGTCTGGGCGCGCAGCGACGCCGAGCGCGGTGTGCACAAGGCGCCCGCCAACGAGGTGATCCGCGGCGCGGTGGACCTCGAAGTCCGGCTCAGCAAGGGCGAACAGGACCTGCTGAACCCGATCGGCGTCAACTGCGTACGGGCCTTCCCCGGCCGCGGCATCCGCGTCTGGGGCGCCCGCACCCTCGCCTCCGACCCGGCCTGGCGCTACCTCAATGTGCGCCGCCTCTTCAACTACCTCGAAGAGTCGATCCTGTTGGGCACCCAGTGGGTGGTCTTCGAACCGAACGACGACCGGCTGTGGTCCAGCATCCGGCGCAACGTCACCGCGTTCCTCACCGAGGAGTGGCGCCGGGGCGCGCTGTTCGGCCGTACCGCCGACGAGGCGTTCTACGTGAAGTGCGACCGCGACAACAACCCGCAGGAGTCCATCGACCAGGGCCGCGTCGTCTGCGAGATCGGCGTCTCGCCGGTCAAGCCCGCGGAGTTCGTGGTGTTCCGCCTGGCCCAGTTCTCCGACAGCACCAGCCTCATCGACGAGTGACCCGCGGGTTCAGCAAGGGAAGGTGACAGACAGTCATGGCAGAGGGCGATGCTCTTTCCACCCACGTCTTCGGCGTGCAACTGGGCGGCTACCGGGTCGAGTCGATCCAGGAGATCAGCGGACTGACCGTCGAGGAAGACGTCGTAGAGGTCAAGCAGGTCAGCGACCGGGGCATGCAGATCATCCGCAAGCAGCCCGGCGCCCGGCAGGCCGGCGAGGTGACGATCACCCGGGGACTCGACAAGAGCAGCGAGTTCACCAAGTGGATCAAGGAGACCCTGAACAAGGGAGCCGTGTCCTCCGCACGGCAGAACCTCACCATCGAGATCATGGACTCCGAAATGAACACGGTCCGCCGCATCCAGCTGATGCAGGGCTGGGTGTCCCGGTGGGAGGGCCCGTCGCTGAAGGCGGGGGAGTCGTCTCCGGCCACCGAGTCCGTGACGATCGTGTTCGAGGAGATCACCGTCGAATGAGGCGTCGTACGGTCACGGCGGGCAACCTGGACGAGATCCTCGCGATGACGGCGCCCGCCCAGCCCGCGGAGCAGGCGGCGGAGACCCCCGCCGCCGCCCCGCCGCCACGGGAGGACCACGGGCTGCGCGACGAGTTCGAGTTCGAACTGCCGCGCGGCTACGTGGACGAGGCGGGCACGGTGCACCGGCAGGGCGCGATGCGCCTGGCCACCGCCCGTGACGAGCTGCGTCCGCAGATCGACCTGCGGGTCAAGGAGAACCCGGCCTACCTGAGCGTGGTCCTGCTGGGCCAGGTGATCACCCGGCTCGGCACCATCACCGACGTGCACGCCGGGATCGTGGAGCGGATGTACGCCACCGACGTCGCCTTCCTCCAGGACTTCTACCGCCGGATCAACAGCGAGGGCCACACCCGTGCCGCGGTGACCTGCCCGCACTGCGAGGGCGGCTTCGAGGTCGACCTCTCGGGTGGGCGCCTGGGGGAATCGTGACGTACGCCCTTCCCCGGCTCCGGGAGGAGGTCGCGTACATCGCCTATCACTTCCACTGGCCGCGTGAGGAGATCCTCGACCTGACCCACGACGAGCGGCGGCAGTGGGTGGCCGAGATCGCCCGTATCAACACCCGTGTGAACGAAGGCGGTTGAGGACATGGCATGGCGGGACTGGCTGCGCCGCCGGGCCACCGGGCACGACCCGTCCGGCGCGCGACCGCGTCGTCGGAGCGTGCCGGGTGACGCGGATACCTCCGTGTCCGGCGGTCAGGGTTCCTCGGGGGCGCCGGGCGATCCGGGTTCGTGGGTGCCGGGCGGCGTGGGTTCCTCCGTGCCTGGCGGTCCTTCCGCGTTCCGCGACGCGGGTTCCTCCGCGCCGGGTGGCGCGGGTCTTTCGGTGCCCGGCGACTGGGACGGGGGATGGCGCCGCACCGCCGCGCCGGAACTCACCGTGTCCCGCGCCCCGCTCGGTGTCAGCGACGGCCTCGCCTTCCGCGCGGGCCTGGCCTCCTGGCAGAACCCCTCCTTCGACAGCGGCCTCGGTCACGCGGTGCTCCCGGCCGCTCCGGCCGGCCTGGTACGCGGTGTCACCCACCCGGCGGCTCCCCGGCCCACCTACGCCGCCGGCGGGCCACTGCTGCTCAGGGCGCTGCGGCCGGAGGGGGCGGACGACTCGGGTGAGGGGGCCCCGGAATCCGGGAGCCCGGACGGGCGGACGGCCGCCCCGACAACGCCGGTTGCCCGCCGGATGGGCTCGGCTGACCGGAAGGCCAGTCCGACGGAGGTCGGCTCGGCGGAGGTCGGCTCGCGCTCGTCCTCCGTCGTACGGCCCTCCGGTGGCGGCTCCGATGACAACAGCGCTCCGGGTGAGGGGCGTTCGCGTCACGACGCTCCCCGGACCCGTGGCCTCACGCCCTCGGACTCCCCGGCCGTGCTCTCCCCGCCGGTTCCCGTGGCCCGACGGGCCGCACGGCCGGGCGCCGGCCCGGTCGTGTTCCCCGCCGACACCGGCAGCCGGCCGGCCGCCTCCACGACTCCACTCGTCCGACGTGTGGCGGTGGTTCCGCCCACGGTCGCCAACGGGGCCGCCGACGGGTCTGCGAGCCGGGCCGCCGGCGCGTCCGGGCCGGACTCCGGCCGTGGCTCCCGGGCGTCGGCCGGTTCCGGGGCGCGTACGCCTGCGGCCCCGGCCGTCCAACGCGCCACCGACGGAGCGACGGCAACCCGACCCGCCCGCTCCGGCGGCGAGGCATCCCGCCCCGCCGTCCAGCGTGCCGCGACGGAGGCGACCGGGCCCGAGCCCGCTCGCCAGGGCGGGCGGTCGGAGGCGTCCCGTGCCTCCGGCCCGGCCGAGGGCCGACCGGCAGTTGCAGTCCGGATCGGCCCGTCGGGGCCCCGACTGACCGTCGCCCGTCGCCCGTCCGGACCCGTGCGCCGTGTCGCCGCGGTGCGCCCCTCCACGACCGCGGCGCCCGACACCGCCACCACTCCTGCCGTCTCCAGTACGGCGGCACCGCCTCGTACGAGCGCGGGCTCCACCGCCCCCGTACAGCGCACCGCCACACCCGCGGGCAGCCGCCCGCCCCTCGGCGCCCCACTGAACGAACTGCCCGCCACGGCAATGCCGTTGCCGCAGGACGCCACCGTGACCAGTGCCGCAACCGGTGCCGCGACCACGTCCGGCCCGACGCTGCCCGTCGTCCAGCGCCAGGCCGACACCCCGGGGCCGGACGACAGCGGTACGGGCGGCGCCAAGGGAACGATCCCCGCGCCCCCGGCTGACGCCCCCCGTCGGACCTCCGCCCCCGGCGACACCGGCGCACGCGCCCGCGGCGGCCTGGGCGCGCCCCTGTCCGCGCTGCCGCCGAGCGCCGAGCTGCCCGGTGCGGCGGCCACGTCCGGTGCCCGCGCCTCCCGTACGGCGTCCGGCCCGGACGTCCAGCGCGCTCCGGTACGGCAGGACCAAGACTCCGCGACCGCTCCGGTGGCGCCGCCCGCCGGTGCCGCACCCCGCGCGCCGGGCGCGGAAGCCCCGCTGCTGGGGGCGGCCGATGTCCAACGCCGCCGCACGGACGACTCCTCCACGGTGAGCACCACACAGGCAGCTCCCGCGGAGCGCGCGCACGGGACCGCCACGCCGCTGGTGACACCGCCCCCGGCCGCCGCAGCCGACCGCCCGGCACCGGCCGCCGCAGCCGACCGTCCGGCACCGGCGGGCGCGCCGGCCACGGCCTCCGCTGCCCCGGGCTCCGGCAGGCAACGGTCTCAGGGCCCCGCCGTCCCGGCCCCGGTGGTCGTGGCCAGGGCCGTGGCCCCAGGCACCAGCGGTGCCCGGCCCACCGGCCCGGCAGGCCCGTACCCGCTCACCGTGACCCGCTCCACCGCACACTCCGCCATGGCCGAGCCCCGCGCCCTGGCGCTGCTAGCCGCCCGCCCGCTCACCCTGAGCACCCGGACCCCGGAAGGAGCGGCATCGCCCGCCGCCGCCCGCTCCGGTGGCCGTCCCGTGGTCGCGGCGCGCTGGCCCGCCGCACCGACTGCCTCCCCGGCCGACACCACGCCGCCCACCGCGCCGGCCGCCGGGGACTCCGCGCGCCCGGCGCCCCACCCGTCCGCCCCCACCCCCGCGCCGGCGCAGCCGCACGTCCAGCGGGCCACGACCGCGCACCTCGGGCCACAGGGCAAGCCCCCCGCAGCTCCCGTTCAGCGCGTCCCGGTGGTCCGTCCCGCGCAGTTCCGCCCGGCGACCACCGCCGTACCGCCGAAGTCCCTGCCGGTGACCGCCCCGCAGGCGCCGCCGCTCCCGGACCGCCCGTCGGCCGCCCCGGCACCGGCGGCGGCCGTCCCCGTGGTCCGGCCACGGACCGTCGCGCCGGGCCCCAGGCCGATCACAGGGCCGACGACCGCCGTTCAGCGCGACACCACCGGCACGGGCGGTGCCGACCTGCTCAAGGGCGTACCGGGCGTACAGGTCAAGGAGGTACCGGCACGCGGCCGGTCGCAGCCGTCGGCCGGGTCCGCCACGGCTTCGGCCGCCCGCCGCCCCGGGACCCCTCAGGACGACCCCGGCCCCGACCTCGACGACCTGGCGCGCCGCCTGCTCGACCCCGTGTCGCGGCTGCTGCGCACCGAACTGCGGCGCGGCCGCGAACGCACCGGCCGCCCCTACGACGGACGCCGCTGAGGCCACGCGACGGGCGACGACCCCCTGACCGACAAGTGACCGACTGAGTGAACTGACCGAACTGGCCGAACTGACCGCCTGACCGACTGAACGACGACCGACGGACGAGTGACGGACGCATGACCGACAGCATCTTCGCGACGAGCGTGTTCTTCCGGCTCGCGATCGGCGGCAACGACCTGGGCGCCTTCCACACCTGCTCCGGCATGGGCGCCGAGGTCGAGATGGAGACGTACGCCGAAGGCGGCAACAACGGCTTCACCTGGCAGCTGCCCGGCCGCGTGACCTGGACCAACATCACGCTCACCCGGCCCGTCACCGCCGACACGGCGAAGATCGCCCGCTGGCTCGACGAGACGCTGAAGCGGGTGGAACCCAAGGACGGCGAGATCGCGGCACTGAGACCGGACCTGACCCGGATCATCAGCTGGCAGGTGCTCGGGATCGTCCCGGTGCGCTGGCAGGGCCCGTCCTTCGACCCCGCCGACTCCCGGGCGGCGGTGGAGACCCTGGAGATCGCCCACCAGGGCCTGCGCCCGTCCTGAACCGCTCTCCCTCACCCACCCGTTCACCGGCACACGTCCGTTCCCCGGAAGGAGGTCCCGCCGTGTCCCCAGCCCGCACCAGCCGAACCAGGGCCCAGCTGACCCTGAAGGAGCCCCCGGCCTCCGTCGGCGCCAAACCCGGCGGGACGATCGCCCGGCTGAACCTGCAGTTCAACCCCTCCACCCTGCAACTGCACAAGACCACCGAATGGCGGCGGTCCCCCTCGCGGATGGCCGGGCAGTCGGCGCTGCCCGAGTTCGTCGGCAGCGGCCCGCGCCGGCTCAGCCTCGAGGTGTTCCTGGACGCCACCGCCACCCACGACAACTCCGTGGAGCTGGCGGTGGAGAAGCTGATGAAGGCATGCGTGCCGACCCCGGCGAGCCTGGGCCGCAAGAAGCCGGCCAGCCCGTGGGTCCGGTTCGAGTGGGGCACGGCGCGGACGACGTCGTTCGACGGCGTGCTCTCCAGCCTGTCGGTGACGTACACGCTGTTCGACGTGGACGGAAAGCCGCTGCGGGCCACCTGCGCGCTGTCCATCGAGGAGGCGAGCGTCGACGCGCCGGGCCAGAACCCGACGTCCGGCGCGCGCACCGGGCGCAGCACACACACCCTCGTGGCGGGCGACAGCCTGGCGCTGCTGGCCTGGCGGGAGTACGGCGACGCGACGGCCTGGCGGGTCATCGCGGAGGCGAACGACATCGACGACCCGATGGCTCTCGTGCCCGGCACCGAACTGGTGGTGCCGGGGCTGCGCGACACGGGCGCTGAGGAGGACCAGTGACCACACCCGAGGCGCGCGGCGGCCGGTCGTTCGCGGCGGACCCCGTCGTGGAGGCGCCCGGCGAACTCCCGCAGATCTGGGCCGCCCAGCTGGTGAGCTGCGTGGTGGACGAGAACGTCGGCCTGCCGGACTCCGCGGTGCTCACCTTCCGCGACCCCGACCACGAGTTCCTTCAGGCGACCGGCATCACCATCGGCACCCCACTGAAGGTGTCGGTGGTGACCGTGTCAGGGCAGGTGCGCGAGCGGCTGTTCAGCGGCGAGGTGACCGCCCTGGAGCTGGACCGGGACCGCACCGGCTCCTTCACGGTCGTGCGCGCCTACTCCAAGGCGCACCGCCTCCAGCGGGGCCGCAAGGTGGTGGCGTACCGCGACATGACGGCGGCGGCGATCGTCCGCAAGGTGGCCGCCGGGGCCGGGCTGGCCTGCGGCAGAGTCGAAGCCGCGCCGGTCACCTACCGGCAGCTGTCGCAGGCGAACGTGTCCGACTGGGACTTCCTGCAGTTCCTGGCGGGGGAGAACGGCGCTCAGGTGCGCGTCGACGACCAGGGTCTGCTGCAGTTCACCAGGCCGCAGAAGGCGTCCGGCGCGCCCGCGCCGTCGACCCCGGCCACCCGGAACCCCATGGTGCTGGAGTACGGGCGCAACCTGCTGGCGCTGCGGGCCTCACTGTCGGCCGCGGACGGCGCGTCCCAGGTGGAGGTGCGCGGCTGGGACGTCACCACGAAGCGCCCGCTGGTGGCCCGGAAGGCGTCGGTGACCAGCGGCACGGTGGTGCCGGGACTGAGCCCGACGGCGGGCGCCTCCCGGTTCGGCAGGTCGACGAAACTGACCGTCACGGACACCCCGTACCGCACCCAGGCCGAGACGAAGGCGGTCGCCGACGCCGCTGCCGCCCAAGTCAGCTCTGGATTCGCCGAATTGGAGGCGGAGGCCGAGGGCAACCCCAAGCTGCGGGCGGGCAGGCCCGTAGCGCTCGGCAACGTCGGGCAGGACTTCTCCGGCCGGTACACCGCGAGCGCGGTGCGGCACGTCATCGAACCGCACGGCGGGTACCGGACCACGGTGTGGGTCAGCGCCAGCCCGGACCGCTCCCTGACCGGCCTGGTGACCGGGGCGAACGCGCCGAGCCGCGGCCCGCGCATCCCCGGTCTGGCGATCGGCGTGGTGACGGACGTACGCGAACCGGGCGGCGCCCAGAACGGCGCCGTACGACTCAAGTTCCCCTGGCTGGACGACAGTTACGTCACCGACTGGGTGCGTACCGTGCAGTGGGGCGGCAAGGGCGGCGGAGGCGTGGTCAGCCCCGAGGTCAACGACGAGGTCCTGGTCGGCTTCGAACAGGGCCTGCTGGACAGCCCGTACGTCATCGGCGGCCTCTACAACGGCGTGGACAAGCCCTCGCCGCACGACGTCCCGCTCATCGACAGGACGACCGGGAAGGTCAACCGCCGCTCCTTCGTGTCGCGTTCGGGACACCGGGTGGAACTGCTGGACGCCGCCGCACCGGGCCCGTCCGGACTGAGACTCGTGACCGGCGATGAACGCCTGGAAGTACGCCTCGACGACCGGCGGGACCGGATCGAGCTGACGGTGAACGCCGGGCGGGGCAGGCCCCTCACCTCCGTCGTGCTCGACAGCACCGGCATCACCCTGGACGCGCGGCAGGGCAACGTGACCGTCAAGGGCCGGCAGGTGGACCTGGAGGCCACGGCCGCGGTCCGGATCGACGGCGCCTCGGTGAAGGTCACGGGCAGGACGGACGTCACCATCGACGGCGGCCTGCTGGGCGTCCTCAAGGCCAAACTGCTCCGCATCAACTGAGGCGAGCCCGAATCCGTAACCGACGAAGGACGAAAGGAGCACCGCATGCCGGCCGCAGCCCGTTCCGGTGACCCCACCAACCACGGCGGCGTGATCGCCACGCCGCCGCCCGGCGCTGCCGCGGCGGTCGCGAGCGTGCTCATCGGCGGCCGTCCCGCCGCCGTCGTGGGCAGCCTGCACACCTGCGCGATGCCCCCGCACCTGGCCCTCGGACCGGGCAACGTGATCATGCCCGACCCGGCCGCCCTCGCCACGGGCCAGGTCCTCATCGGCGGGCTGCCGGCCGCCCGGATGCGCGACAAGACCACCTGCGGCGCGATGATCTCGGCCGGCGACCCGACCGTGCTGATCGGGGGCGTGTGATGAGCGAACGGTTCATCGGCCGCGGCTGGGGCTTCCCGATGCGGGTCGGGCCGACCGGTGGGATCGGCATGGTCGAGCGGGAGCGGGAGATCGAGGAGGCGATCCGCCTGGTCCTGGGCACCGCGCCCGGCGAACGCCCGATGCGCCCCGAGTTCGGGTGCGGCATCCACGACTACGTCTTCGCGCCCGGCGACGGCGCCACCGCCGGACGTATCGCGCAACAGGTGCGCGAGGCCCTGGAACGCTGGGAGCCGCGCATCGCCGTGGACGACGTGGTGGTCGCCTACGACGCCGTCGAGGACGGCACCCTCTACATCGACGTGCACTACACCCTGCGATCCACCAACGACCGGCGCAACCTGGTCTTTCCCTTCTACACGATCCCCTCCGAGGAGGGGGCCGAGGAACGGGGCGCCGGCTGATGACCCTGCCCTCCCCCAACCTGGACGACCGGCGGTTCCAGCAACTCGTCGACGAGGCGAAGCGGTACGTGCAGCAGCGCGCCCCGGAGTGGACCGACCACAATGTCTCCGACCCGGGCGTCACCCTCATCGAGACGTTCGCCTACCTCGTGGACCAGCTGCTGTACCGGCTGAACCGGGTCCCGGACAAGAACTACACCGCGTTCCTCGACCTGCTCGGCATCCGCCTGTTCCCGCCGTCCGCGGCGGTGGCCGAGGTCGACTTCTGGCTGTCGGCGCCGCAGCCCGACACGGTGACGCTTCCCGCGGGCACCGAGGTGACCACGGCGGGCGGCGAGAGCGACGAGGCTGTGGTGTTCACCACCACCGACGAACTGCGCATCATCCCATCCGAGTTGACCCGCCTGGTGACCGCGCCCCGCACGGGCGACCAGACCGACCGGACCGGGGAACTGGCCGAGGGCCGCCACATACCCGTCTTCCAGGCGGCACCCCAGCCCGGCGACGCGCTGCTGTTCGGCCTCCCTGCGGCGGTGCCGCGCTGCGTGGTCGCGGTGCGCCTGGACAGCCGCGTCGAGGGCATCGGCGTGGACCCCCGCCAGCCCCCGCTGGTGTGGGAGGCGTGGGACGGCGGCGGCTGGCAGGCATGCGAGACCGGCGAGGACACCACCGGCGGCCTGAACCGGCCCGGCGAGGTCGTCGTGTACGTACCGCCCGGACACACGGCGTCGGTGATCGGCGGGACCCGGGCCGGCTGGCTGCGCTGCCGCGTCACCGAGGCGGAGCCGGGCCAGCCGTTCTACTCGGAGTCCCCGACGGTGCGCGAGGCGTCGGTGTTCACCGTGGGCGGCACCATGTCCGTCGAACACGCCGAGACCGAGACCGACGTACCGCTCGGCACCTCCGAGGGGGTCCCGGGCCAGACGTTCCGCCTCGGCCGCCCGCCCGTCCTCCTCGACGGCGAACCGCCCGTGGTGGAGGTGTCCTCCGCCGAAGGCTGGCGGCGCTGGGACGTGGTGGAACACTTCGGCCGCTCCGGCCCCACTGCCCACCACGTCCAAGTCAACCCCACCACCGCCGAGTTCACCTTCCCCCCGGCGCTGCGCGAACCGGACGGCACCCTGCGCCAGTGCGGCGCCGTACCGCCCAAGGGCGCCCGGATACGGGTGGCCCGCTACCGCACCGGCGGCGGCCCGGCCGGCAACGTCGCCCGCGGCGCGATCTCCGTACTGCGCAGCTCCGTCCCGTATGTGGCGCGGGTCGTCAACCGGGAGGCGGCACGCGGCGGCGTCGCCGGTGAGACCGTCTCCAACGCCAAGCTGCGGGCGCCGGACGCCCTGCGCATACAGGAACGCGCGGTCACCGCCGAGGACTACGAGATCATCAGCCGCCAGGCCGCCCCCTCGGTACGCCGGGTCCGCTGCCTGCCCGCCGCCGACGGTCCGGGCGCGGTGCGGGTCCTGGTGGTGCCGGACGCGGTCGCCGACGAGGGCGACGACCGCCTCCGCTTCGAGCAGCTCATCCCCTCCGACCAGGTGCTCCGGGCGATCACCGCGAGCCTCGACGAACGCCGCCTGATCGGCACCCGCCTTGTCGTCGAGCCGCCGGTCTACCAGGGCGTCACCGTGGTCGCCAGGCTCGCGGCGGCCCCGGCCGACACCGACCGCGTCCGCGACGCGGCACTCGCCGCACTGTTCCGCCACCTCAACCCGCTGGTCGGCGGCCCCGACGGCACCGGCTGGCCCTTCGGACGACCGGTCCAGTACGGCGACGTCTTCGGCGTCATCCAACGCGCCACCGGCAACGCCCTGGTGGAGGAGATCCGGCTGTTCCCCGCCGACCCGATCACCGGGCGACGCGGCGCACCGACGGACCGCATCGACGTGGCGCCGGGCGCGCTGGTCTTCTCGCACCAGCACCAGGTGGTCGTCACGGCCGTGGAGCCGGAGGCACGCGGATGAGCCGCGCCGCGATCCCCGGCCTGCCGAGCCGGTACCCGATCGGCGAGCAACTCCCCGCCCTCTACGCCGACGACGACTTCGCGCAACGCTTCACCGCCGGCCTCGACACCGTCCTCGCCCCGGCCTTCGCCACCCTCGACAACCTGCCCGCCTACCTCGACCCCCGGCTGACCCCGCCCGACTTCCTCGCCTGGCTCGCGTCCTGGGTCGGCGCAGCACACGACCCCCGCTGGCCGCTGCAACGCCGCCGCGAGGCAGTGCTCCGAGCCGTGGAACTCCACCGCTGGCGCGGCACCAGACGCGGCCTGACCGAAGCCCTCCGACTCACCCTCGGCCTCCACGCCGAGGTCACCGGAGACGGCGCCGCCGTGTGGTCCAACACCCCCGGCACCGACCTCCCCCCGGAACCTCCCGCCGAAATCCTGGTCCGCGTGTGGCCGGCCGCCGAGGCGCGCCCGGACCCGGCCCGCATCCGCGAGGTCGTCAACACCATGTGCCCGGTACACACCACCTGCCGCCTGGAAATCCTCCCCGGCCCACCCACCGCCGATCCCACCGACGACCCCACCGACGAAGGAAGGTGACGCCATGCGCGCCTGCCCCGCGTGCGGGGCGTCCAACGCCCCCACAGACGACTTCTGCGGCAACTGCGGCACATACTTGGGCTGGTCGACCAGCACGCCCCCTCCCAGCACGTCAGCTCCGGACCCGGCGTCTCCGGAAACGTCGCCGGAGCCACCGACACCAACCACAGCCCCGGAGCCGCCCACCCCCGGCACGCCCTCCCCACCGTCGGCTCCGGAGCCGACGTCCCCCGCTCCCGGCCACGGCCCGTCCCTGCGTACGCGACTGACGGGCCGCGATCGCGGCGAGGCGCGGAGGACGCCGCCGGTACCTGCCGCGGACCCACGCTCCGGGGACAGTGACAGCGGGACCGGGGACTCCGTGCCCGCCTCCGTCCAGGACGCGACGACGAGCCCCGCCCCCCGCCCGCCTGCCACTGACGACAGGCCTTCCCACACCGCCGATGCCCCCCGCACCGACGAGGCCGCCCCAACCCCCGAGCCGCCGACTCCCGCGCCCATCCGCCCCGTTGAACCCGTCCAGCCCGTCGATCCCATCCAGGCCGTGCGCCCCGCGAAGCCGGTGGCTCCCCGCCCCGTCGTACGCCCCGTGGAAGTGCCCGACGAGGTGGCAGGCGTGCCCTGCCCCTCCTGCGGTACACCCAACCCACCGGACCGCCGTTTCTGCCGCCGTTGTGCGGCCCCGCTGACCCCCGCCGCGCAGCCCGAACAGCTGCCCTGGTGGCGGACCGTCTGGCCGTTCCGCCGCAAGACAAGGGCGAGTTCGGGCCGGGCTGTTCGCTTCCTGGTCATCACGGCAGTCGTCGTGCCGCTGTGCGCCGGCGGTCTCCTCCTGCTCCCCGCCGGACGCGCGCTGTTCCAGGACACCCGGGACAAACTGGGCAAGGCCCAGCCCATCACCCCGGTGGACATCAAGGCGAGCGCCGAGTCCCCCCGGCACCCGGCGAAGAACACCACGGACGGGCTGACCAACAGCTACTGGGGCGCACCTGCGCCGGGCGCCTCGGTGACGTACACCTTCCGCAAGCCATTCCGCTTGGTGGACCTGATCATCACCAACGGCCCATCCGCGGAACCGGAGGCGTACGCCCGCGAGGCACGCGCACTCCAGATGGACCTGGAGGTGACGACGCAGGACGGCGAGAAGCAGCACAAGCAACTCACCCTCAGCGACAAACCCGGCCCCCAGACCATCCCCACCGGCATCAGCGACGTGAAGACGGTAAGCCTGACCTTGCGCTCACCCGCAGGCCTGACACAGGGCCGTCAACTGGCCCTGGCGGAGATCGAGTTCTTCCAAAGAAGCTGATCCCTTCCCCTGCACAGGGCAAGTGGATGCCGCCGACCCGGTGAGTGACAGCGCCCCGCGCCGGAAGGGTCCGGCGCGGGGCGCTGCTGTTTGCGTGCGGATCAGCCCTGAGCGGCGTAGGTGACGAAGTCGTCCCACGCGGTGGGGGAGAGGGCGAGCTCGGGGCTCCGCTGATCCTTGGAGTCCCGGACGTGGACGGCCCGGCTGCCCTTCGCCACCTCGACGCAGGCGTCACCGTCGGAACCGCTGTAGCTGCTCTTGAACCAAGCCCGTTCGTCGATGCTGCTCATAGCGCTCCTCGAAGTCGCTTCAGCAGGCCCCTGGAATCCTCGGAGTTGAGAGCCTGTGAGCGCAGTTTCGCATACCGCTGGAGCATGATGCTGACCTCCTTCGGATACGAGACGAGCATGCCGCCACGCTGCCCCTCCGCGTAGCCGAACCACTTGTTGTCCTGCGCTTCGAGGAGCATCAACGGACCGTCGAATCCAGCATGATCGGGCTGATATCTCGGCATGACTTGCAACTCGACGTTGAACTGCAGCGACCGCTCCAGCAGATGGTTGAGCCACTCCCGCATCACGTCAGGGCCGCCCGTACCGCGCTCGACAAGTGCCTGCTCGATGATGAAGCTGAACGCGATCGGCGGCTTGCGCTCGAACAGTTGCTGGCGTTCCAACCGGGCCGCGACCTGTTCGGCCACCCGCTCCTCGTCCTTCACGGGCGGCACGCTTTCGGTCACCGCGCGCGCATACCGTTCGGTCTGGAGCAGCCCGGGAATCACCCGGCACTCGTAGGTCCACAAGGTCACCGCCTGCGTCTCCAAGCGTGCCCACTGCCGGAACCAACTCGCCAGCCCCGCCTGCCGCGACAGATGCGGCGCGGCCCTCCGCAGCGCCCCCGTGTTGCCGAGAGCCTTTTCCGCGCGCTCCACGAAGTCGCGGTCCGGCATCCGCCGGCCCTGCTCGATCGAGGCGACCGTGTGCTTCGAGAAGCCGACCAGGTCCGCGAACTCCTCGCGGCTCAGGCCCACGTGCTCCCGTAAGGCATGGAGGAAGGCGCCGAAGGTGCGCAGACTGTCCGACGTGCCCGGCTCGGTGCAGACTCCCGCTCCCCGTGTCGTCGTTTCCGCAACGCCGTCGTCCGTGTTGCCGTAGGCCACCGTCGGCCACCTCCCGCGCACCAGCCTCGCCGTACCGCTTCTGACTCGGCTCCATCGTCACCCCGGGTGATGAGTACCGTCCACTCACCGTGCGCGTACGCTGACCGAGCGTACGTAGATCAGGGTTGGTGAACGACCACGAGGCGCCCTCTTCCTGGGCGAATGGCACACCGGTCGGCCAGGCGACCTGTCAAGCAATTGTTACCGTACGTGTGTTCACTCAGTGGTCCGGCTCCGCCCCACCCCGCGCGGTGCCCGCCTCGCGCGCCAGCTCAGCTGTTTTCCCAGAGGTCGGCGAGGTGTAGGGCTACCTGGGGCGTGCCCGCCAGCAGTACCGGCGAGTCGAAGGAGAACATCAGGACGGTCGTCACTGTCTTCGCTGCAACAGGCTCCGGAGGCCAGGTGAAGACAACGATGTACGTCAGAGCAACCTCCAGGCGCCATCGAGGCCATTGCGTCTACATATAGGGCGCGGCTGACGATTTCGCCGACGGACCCCTCCTGAGGTGTTCCCTGGCCAGCCGGCGAAGCGGAGGGCGTCTGTTTCAGCGGTGTCTGAGCTGGTCAGGGGGATGGGTAGGTCTCGATAGCCACTGCCCGTCCGCCGCCTGTCCGATGGGTGCGGGGCCAAATGCCCTGGCGCCACGATGGGTTGTCAGACCTCAGTGTCATGCTTGCTCCTGATACTCGCCTCGCTTCATGCGTTGGCCGCACCGACAACACGCGCACAATCTGACAGAAGGTACGCAAACCTCTGATGGACTCCGCCTTTACGGTTCTCGCCACTCCTGGACAGCTCACCGCTCGCAAGGTCTACGAAGTCCTCCGTGACCACAGTGGGGGCCCTCTGGAGTTTGACCGCATTCTCACGGAATTGGGTGACGAACAGATTGCCGGCAGCACGCTTGCGCAAGAGCAGCTGCTTGAAGCGTTGTTGAGGGATGACAGATTGCGTTCGGCGCGAGGGTATCGACAGCGCTTTTCGATGTCCGGGAGGTCTATTCGCCTCCGCCCTCCCGGCAACCGGGCTGAGCTGGCCATTGAACAAGAAAATGGGCAAGTTAAGGAGCAGCTGCTGAAGCAGTTGCGGGAAGTTCCTCCAGAGGTTTTCGAGCACATCGTAGCCGATTTGTTCACTGCGATGAAATACGAAGACGTAAAGGTCACTAGAAGATCTAAGGATGGTGGCGTTGACGTCCGAGCCACTCTCGTTGCAGGCGGCGTTATGACAGTACCTACAGCTATTCAGGTGAAGCGCTGGTCGAAACCGGTAACAGTAAAGGAGGTCAGAGAGCTCAGAGGCACGCTGAGGGCTGGTACGCAAGGGATCATTGTGACCACTGGAGGGTACACTAAAGATGCTCCCAAGGAGGCCCTGGATGATGCTCTCACTCCAATTCACCTGATCGATGGCCGGTTGTTGACTGATTTGCTAACTGAGCATGGTATTGGCGTCCAGGCGTCGCGTCTTTCCCTCCTTTCTCTCGACTTGGAGGCCTTGGCAACTATTACAGGCAAGGCTGGTAGCCCCCTTCAAGGAAGCTCCTCCCGACCGCCTCAAACTGCTCAGCCGCGCTACTACATCGAGAAGATGCCATCGGATCGAGGCAAGGATCTCTTGGGCTGCATCGTTTCTATGACCGACCTTGCCGACGGTCAGCCGAGTTGGGATGACTACGTCGTCAAATTCCAAGAGCGGTTCCCTACGATTACGCGCTCCGATGAGGCGCGTCGACGGTCCCGTGTCCTGGTCTCCCTGGGGCTAGTGGATGTTGAAAATGACCACATGAACTTGACCCTGGCTGGTCGGAAATTGCTAGAAAACCCTGATTCAAACTTCCTCCTCGAGCTGTTCCTAAGTCGTATCGTGGGTGCCCGGGAAATCGAAGAACTATCCAGGTCCCTCACAAGGGCGGATCTACGCAAAAAACTCCAGGATGGATCTCTGGCGGGGCTTACACTTACTCAAGCGACACTGGTCGAGAAGTGGCTCAGTCACATAAAGCGGCCTGCCGCATCCCGATAGCACGCGTGGTAGCAGACGCGGCGGCGGCGAGTGTCAGGTGCCGCACCCCTCGCGTGTGCTCATAGCCGGGCTACGTTTACCGTCGCAAGGACTGGCCAGGGCGCGCGACAACCGTCCACTGCCAGACAGCCGCCTGCTGGCGCTTTGGGGGCAACTTTGTCGTTGCGTAGGTGTGCCGGTCCCATGTCTTCTATCCTGCTGATGGTGTCGTACCTGGACGCAGGTGTCTGTTATGCAGCAAATCTGGGGTAGCGAGCGTCGCCGGACGGCGATTGGGCGGATGGCGCTGTCGGTGCCCGCCCGTCAGGCGCTGGCGGACCGCCAGTTGGTACCTGAGCGAACGATCCTCGACTACGGCTGTGGCCGTGGTGACGATGTCAGAGCATTGCAGCAACTGGACTGCCAGGTGGCGGGGTGGGATCCGTATTACCGCCCTGGCACGCAACTGGCTGCCAGCGACGTTGTGTTGCTGACCTACGTGTTGAACGTGATCGAGGATCCGCTAGAGCGTCGGCAGACTTTGAAGCAGGCGTGGGAGCTGACCTCGACGCTGCTGGTTGTCTCAGCCCGGCTGACCTGGGAGAAGTCAAAAGTCCAAGGTGAGCAGTTCGGTGACGGTCTACTGACGAGTCGGCAGACGTTCCAGCATCTATATGCCGCGAGTGAGCTTCGGGCGTACGTGGAGCAGGTGACCGGCGCGCGGGTGGTAGCGGCCGCGCCCGGAGTCGTCTACGCGTTTCGGGATGAGGGCGCCCGTCTGAGCTACCTGGCGCAGCGGGTGATCCCGGATGCCGAGTGGCTTGCTTCCGAGGACACTGCCTCAGCGGTGAGTGCGGTGGTGGACTTCTTCGAGCGCAGGGGACGTCCGCCGCGCATTGAGGAGATGCCGCGGACCGTTGCGGAGCTGTTGGCTCACCTGCGGCCCGGCGACGTCAAGCGCCTGGTGCGGGATGGTGCTGATCCTGAACGGGCCACTGCGGGGGCTAAGCGATCGACGTTGAACACACTGCTCTACCTGGCGGTGGAGCTGTTCAACGGTCGTGGGCCGTTCGGGAGTCTGCCAGTGGGCTTGCAACAGGACGTGCGCACGTTCTTCAGTTCCTACAAGGAGGCGTGTCAGCGGGCTGACCGACTGTTGTTGAAGCTCCGCGACGACGGCTATGTGCGCAATGCCATGAATGCCTCCGTTGCCGGCAAGGTGACACCGACGGCGCTGTATGTGCATCGACGCGCGCTGGAGCGGATCCCGACGGTATTGCGCTTGTACGAGCACTGCGCATCGATCGCCGCAGGCCGCCCGGAGCAGTGGACCGTGGCCAAGCTCAAGCACCAAGGGCGAGCGGTCTCGTGGCTGGACTACCCAGACTTTGACAAAGACCCGCATCCGCGGATCCGGTCCTCCTACATGGTGGATCTGCAGACGCTTGAGGCGTCCCATCTCTCATACGAGAGCTCGGTCAACCGGCCGCTGCTGCACCGCAAGCACGAGTTTCTGGCACCGGATGATCCGGACGTGCCGCGATACCGCCGGTTGACCGAGTCTGAGATGCGGGTGGGGTTGTATGAACGGCCGCATCTGATCGGGACCGAGAACGGCTGGGAGGCCGAGCTCGTCAGGTGCGGCCGGCAGCTACGCGGGCACCGGCTGGTGCGTCGCTCAGAGGCGTAGGGCTGGTCAACCTTCCTGCGGCTGCATGCTGGCGATGGTCTCGGCGAGCGGGAGAGGATCGAAATCGGCTGCCTGGGAAGGGAACCAGGAAAGACGCAGCCCGTTGGCAGCCACGGCGTCGTCCAGGCCCATCGCCTGAAGGACATGGCTGGGGGTGTAGGAGGCGCTGGTGCAGGCCGAGCCGGTGGCGATGGCAACCTGGTCTTTGAGGCGGACGATGAGTGCTTCGGCACTCAGCTCATCGAAGCTGACGTTGAGGATGTGGGGGACGCTGTGCTCTGGGTCTCCGTTGAGACGGAAGCGCGTCGCGCTGAGCGCAGCAAGGATCCGTTCGCGCATCGCCTTCGCCTCCCGCTCCCACGTTGCCCGGCTCTCGGTGAAGATCTTCGCGGCCTCGCACAGGCCCATGATCAACGGCACTGCGAGGGTGCCGGGGCGCAGTTTGCGCTCCTGCCCACCGCCGAACATGATCGGCTCCAGCGGCACCTTGTCCCATCCCCGCCGGCGGGTGATAAGAGCGCCGACGCCCTTCGGGGCGCCGATCTTGTGGCCCGAGATGCTGATCAGGTCGATGGGCGCCATCAGGTCGGCGGGGACTTTGCCGTAGCCCTGAGCGGCGTCTACATGCAGATAGGTGGGCGTGACGCGCAGCTTCTCGGCGAGTTCGGCGACCGGCTGGATGACGCCGGTTTCGTTGTTGACGTGCATCAGCGACACCGCAAGGGTGTCCGGACGCAGCCGCTCCAGCACGGCGTCGGCGGTGATGCGGCCGCTGGGGCCGGGGGAGAGGAAGTCAACCTCGAAGCCGCGGGTATCGCGTAGGTGCGTCAGCGGCTCCAGTACCGCCTTGTGCTCGATGGCGGAGGTGATGATGTGCTTGCGACCCGTGAGCTCGCCGTGCGGCGCCAACCCGAGCAGAGCGATGTTGTTGGACTCCGTCGCCCCGCTGGTGAAGATCACTTCTTCCGTCTTGGCGCCCACGGTGCCGGCGATGAAGGAACGCGCCTGCTGCACCGCCTTCTTGGCGCGTGCACCGTACTCGTGGGTGCGGCTGCCGGCGTTGCCGAAGTCTTCGGTCATCCAGTGCAGCACCACCTCGGCAACCCGCGGGTCCACCCGTGTCGTCGCCGCCACATCCAGATACGCCACCACGGCGCTCACCCGCCTCTTTGCACGCTTGCATAACGGTCGTACGTCAAGTGGTTAACGTACACGCTGAGACCGCAGCGCACGTAGCCATCACCCCAGTACGTCAACATCGTCCTCGCGGTGCTTGTTCCCGTGTCGCTTCGCCGACTGCAGACGCACCGTCGAAGGAGTCGTACGTCATTTGGTGCACCTGAGTACGTCGAGACGAAAGCGACGTACGTTTCTCAGGACACGTACGCGCACGCTAGAGTGCACGGGTGCAGACTGAAGCGGCGAGCAAAGCTGCGGGGCGGGCTGTCTCGCGAGCGTCTAATGGCTTTGAGTACACCTTCCCTGCGATCCGCGGGGTGCAGGCGGGGCGGGAGTTTTATGCGTCGATGTGCCCGCTGCGACTCATCCCGAAGATCTTCCTCTTCGACGAAGATGATCTCTCCGCCGAGCTGAGAGCCCAGCGCGTCCTGAACAAGGGACGCCTGCCGGCGCTCGCCCGCTACATCCTGGACAACCCCGAGGACTACGTCTTCAGCGCCCTGACCGCCTCCGTGGACGGAGACATGGTCTTCGATAGCCAGGGAGCCGAAGGAGCCGCGCACCGTACCGGGCAGCTGCGCATCCCCATGGACGCACGCTTCCTCATCAACGACGGGCAGCACCGCCGCGCCGCCATCGAGCTGGCGTTGAAGGAAAACCCCGATCTGGGGGACGAGACCATCGCCGTGGTCTTCTTCCACGACACGGGACTCGCGCGCTCTCAGCAGATGTTCGCCGACCTCAACCGGCACGCCGTCCGTCCGGCGCGCTCGATCGGCGTCCTGTACGACCACCGAGACGTCAACGCACAGATCACCCGGACCCTCACCGAACGCTCGGCCATCTTCAAGGGCTTTGTGGAGATGGAAAAAAGCACCCTGTCCGCCCGCTCCCGCAAGCTGTTCACCCTCAGCGCCTTGTACTTCGGCAACCAATCCCTGCTCAAAGGCCTCGGGCTGAAGCAGGACGAGGCGACTGGGCTAGCGCAGTCGTTCTGGGAGGCCATGGACGCCGCGCTGCCAGAATGGGCGATGGTGCGTGACAAGCAGCTGTCCGCGCAAGAGATGCGCCGAGACTTCATTCACAGTCACGGCATCGCCCTGCATGCGCTGGGCCGTATCGGCAACTCGCTGCTGCGAGAGTCCATCAAGGTGACTGTGTGGAAGAAGCGTTTGGCTCCGCTGAAGCACGTGGACTGGAGCCGGGCCAACGCCGACTGGGAGGGGCGCGCCATCGTCGGCGGCCGGGTCTCCAAAAGCCACCAAAACGTGACACTTACCGTTAATTACCTGCGTAAGCATCTGGGCCTGGAGCTGAGCCCGGAAGAACAACGCGTGGAAGACGCATACCTGCGAGGCGAGGCATGACCACCATCCCCCTCAACCTCGGGCTCACCCCCGTACGCCGCAAGCCCTTCAACGGGCGTTCGCTGGACGAGGTCGTCACCGAGCTCACCGAGGAGATCCGCGAGCTCTACACCGCCGACCAGGTGCCCTGGGTCATCGGCTACAGCGGCGGCAAGGACTCCACCGCTGTCCTCCAACTGGTGTGGATGGCCCTCGCAGACCTGCCCGCCGAGCAACGCACCAAGACCGTGCACGTCATCTCCACCGACACCCTCGTGGAGAACCCTGTCGTCGCTGCCTGGGTCTCCGCCTCGCTGGGCACTATGCAGGACGCGGCACAGGCGCAGAACCTGCCGATCGAACCGCACCGCCTTACGCCGGAGATAAAGGACACCTTCTGGGTGAACCTGATCGGCCGCGGCTATCCGGCCCCGCGCCCGAAGTTCCGCTGGTGCACCGAACGACTGAAGATCAAGCCGTCGAACAGCTTCATCCGCAGCGTGGTCGCTGCCCACGGCGAAGCGATCATGGTGCTGGGCATTCGCAAGGCAGAAAGCCAAGCCCGCGCCCGCGCCATGGAAAAGCACGAGAAGCGACGCGTGCGCGACCGCCTCTCACCCAACGCCAACCTGCCCAACTCCCTCGTCTACAGTCCCGTTGAGGACTGGACCAACGACGATGTGTGGGAGTTCCTGATGCAGAAGCCCAACCCCTGGGGCTACAACAATCAGGACCTGCTCACCATGTACCAGGGCGCCTCCGGGGACGGCGAATGCCCTCTCGTGGTCGACTCCACCACCCCCTCCTGCGGCTCCAGCCGCTTCGGCTGCTGGACCTGCACCCTCGTCGAGCAGGACAAGTCCATGTCCGCCATGATCCAGAACGACGAGGAAAAGGAGTGGATGCTCCCTCTGCTGGATCTGCGTAACAAGCTCGATGCACCCTTCGGTCACTACCAGGAGGGCGACCCCGACCTCCCGGCCGGCCGCAAGGCACCCTTCCCGCGCCCGGACAAGCCGGCCCGTGACTTCCGGCGGATGAACGGCAAGGTGATGCTGTTCAACGACGGCGCCATCCACGGCCCCTATCTGCAGTCCTACCGCGAAGAGTGGCTCAAGGAGCTGCTCCAGGCGCAAACATGGATCCGTGCCCATGCCCCCGAGCACGTGCAGAACATCGAACTCATCACGCTCGACGAACTCCATGAGATCCGCCGGATCTGGGTGTTCGACAAGCATGAGGTCGAGGACAGCTTGCCGCAGATCTACCAGGACGCCACCGGCGAGCCGTTCCCGGGCGGTCCGTTGGATGAGCAGCTTGTCATGGGCTCCGACGAGATGGATGTCCTCAAACAGGTCTGTGACGGCGACGACCTGCACTACAACATGGTCCGCGAACTCCTCGCCGTCGAGCGGAAGTACCGCACCATGGCTCGCCGATCCGGCCTCTTCCAGGCTCTCGAGCAAGCCGTGCAAAAGGGCTACTACGACAACCACGAAGACGCCGTGGAATTCGCTACGCGCAAGAAAAAGTGGCGTGACGACATCGCCGAGAACCTGACCTTCGACGACGAAAACGAACTCGATGCTCCTGCGTAAGATCACCCTCGAAGAATTCGGGGCCTACCGCGGCAAGCAGTCTCTTGATCTCACCCCCAAGAAGAACAAGCCGATCATCCTGATCGGCGGGTTGAACGGGTGCGGCAAGACGACCCTGCTCGACGCCATCCAGCTGGCGCTCTACGGCAACCGCGCCCGCTGCAGCGGCCGCGGCACCAAGGCTTACGACGCCTACCTGCGCGAGAGCATTAACCGCAAGGCTGACCCCACCCGCGGCTCTGCCATCACCCTCGAGTTCACCGTCATGACCGGCGGGCACGAGCACTACTACCGCGTCGTCCGCAGCTGGCACATCAGCGGCAAAACCCTCAAAGAATTCCTTAATGTCTACGTCGACGACACCTACGGTGCGCGCGCAAAGACGCAACGCGACGTCACGCCCGAAGGCAAGTTCAATCGGCTGTTGAGCGAGGGCTGGGCTGACCACGTCGAATCCCTCCTCCCCTTGGAGATCGCCTCCCTGGCCTTCTTCGACGGTGAGAAGATCGAATCACTGGCCGACCCCGAACGGGCCGCCTCTGTCATCGAGTCCGCCGTTCACTCTCTCCTGGGCGTGAGCACCGTCCAGCAGCTGCGCAACGACCTGCTGGCCCTGCAGCGTCGCCAAAAGCTGTCCGACGAGGAACAGCACCTGCTGGACAACATCCGCGCCCAAGAAGCCGAACGCGACGCGGTGCTCTCCCAGTACGACGTCGCACATCAGGAACTGGGCCACTCCCGCATCGAGCTCGGTAAGGCGCAGCGCAAGCTGGACAGCCTGGAGAAGGCTTTCGCCGACGAGGGCGGCGACCTGTTCACTAGGCGCATCGAGCTGGAGAACGACAAAAAGCAGACCGCCGCCCGCCTGGCCCACGTGCGCGGCGAACTGATCCAGCTCGCCGCGGGCCCGCTGCCCCTGCTGATGGCCCAACCGCTCCTGCAGGACGTGCGTCGGCAGGCCGAAAGGGAGCAAGAAGCCCAGCAATCGGCACAGGTCCTGGAGGTACTCGAAGCGCGTGACCAGTGGTTGCTGGATCTGGTGCCCGACACCGTCCGCGCCGATGTGCTCAAGCAACTGGACGCCGACCGCGCCGAGCGCGCCGACAAGACGCAGCTCCCAGTGGACCTACGCCTGCCGCACGATGCACTGGCCCAGCTCACCGTCTTGAATGAACTCCTGCAGCGGGACCAGGAGCGCTCACAGCAGCTACTGCACAGCGCCGCAGAACTGACAGAACAACTCGACCAACTGGACCGGCAGCTCGCCGGCGTCCCTGCCCAGGACAAGGTCGAAGCCCTGCAAGTCGCCCGGGACGAGCAGATCGTGGAAGTCGCCCGCAGCCAAGCCGCCTGTGACCGCGCTACGGCCAAGCTGGAGGACCTCAAGCGACGCCGCGAGCACGTCACCACCCTGCTCGAACGGGCCCACAAGGAGTTCGTCCGCACCAAGGTCAAAGCAGAAGAAGTCGAGCGGATCATCAAATACTCTGAAAAGGCCCGCGACACTCTCGAACGCTTCGGCTCCGCACTCCTCAAGCGGCACATCAGCCGACTCGAAGTGGCCGTCCTGCAGAGCTTCAAGGTCCTCATGCGCAAGCAAGGACTCGTGCACGACCTGCGCATCGACACCGATAAGTTCACCCTCACCCTCGCCGATGCCGACGGGGAGCCTATCGACCCCGCGCGCCTGAGCGCCGGCGAGCGCCAGCTCCTGGCCGTCTCCCTGCTGTGGGGCCTGATGCGGGTCGCCGGCAACCGCCTGCCCAGCGTTATCGACACCCCGCTGGGCCGCCTCGACAGCCGTCATCGCGAGCACCTCGTCGACCGCTACTTCCCGAACGCCAGCGACCAGGTCCTCCTGCTGTCCACCGACGAGGAGATCGACGAGTACCTGCTGGGCCGCTTGAAGAAGTCCGTCGCCCAGACCTACACCCTCGTCCACGACGACACCGAGTTCACCACCGCTGTCGTCGAAGGCTACTGGTGGAACGCAGGAGCACAGCATGCCGGTTGACAACGTCCGCCTGTCCCAGCCAGCTAAGGACCGGCTGATCTACCTCAAGCGCACCACCGGCATCACTCAGTGGAACGTACTGTGCCGCTGGGCGCTGCTGCTGTCCCTCAAAGACCCCTCGACTCCGCTGGTCAAGGACATCGTCACCGACTCCAACGTGGAGATGACCTGGAAGACCTTCGCCGGTCAGCACGGCGACCTCTACCTTGCCCTGCTCAAACAGCGCTGCGTCGCCATAGGCGAGGAACCCACCGACGACAACATCCAGCGCATCATGACCGTCCACCTGCACCGCGGCATCGGCTACCTCGGCGCCGACAAGCAAATGGCCACGATCGAAGGCCTAGTCGGCGCTGTCGTACCCGCCTGACGCGCCTCTGACTGATCCCCCAGGCACATTGTCCTGGGGGATCAGTCTATCTGGGCTGCGCTGGCGGCAGAGCGCTGCCGTTGTAGCGCTAGCCCGTCCTATGGACGACGACCCGTCTCGACCGGGTTCGCCCAGGATGCCAGACTGTGGCCATGCGCTCCCGCCGCGTATCCGAAGTCTCGGCGACTCGTTCGATATGCCGCTTTCTCCCCTCGCTGCCCGAACAGCATGTCAGTTTTAGGTGTGCCGCACCCCGTGCTGCTCCTGGTGCGGAAGCGTGTGATCACGCCGTAAAAGGTGTAATGACCAAGCATTTCTTGAGGGGTGGGTGAGGTGTTGCTTCTCCGCCCGGGGAGGGTGGCAGGTGTGCGAGCTGCATGGCGATGCGGCGAGGAGCCCGTCTAGGCCCTGCGTGGGGCGGGCACGTCTTGACTGGGATGAAGGGTTGCTGGTGCCGTCCATGTGGTGGTGGGGGTTGTCCGAGTTCCCAGGGGGCGCCGGGTTGGATCACAGGTTGGTATCTAAGGGCAACCTTCCGAGACCCCAATGTGTCAGGGTGATCGTCTACGCTAATTCTTCACAAATGGCTGACCAGGGGCACAACCTACGGCGGCGCTGGCATGTCCGGGGGTGACGATCGAAGGCAAGGCTCGTCAAGGCGTTTGTCGCGTGGCGGCAGGCTGAGAACAATGACGGTTTAGGTATCGCTAGGAGTGAGGCGAGAACGTGGAGTATGAGCAGGCTGTCGTCGACGTGGACTCGGCTCCTGCCGGCGCCATGCGCGTGGCGACGGCCGAGACATGGGCTCGGATCCTCGTAGCCGTCGACTCTCCCCACGACCTGGGACGGTTGTTGGGGCGTCCGGCGACCACAGATGGTGAGGTCGATGTCTGCTGCCGTACCCAGCGAGCGCGCAACTTGCTTCTAAAGAACCATCTCACTCGGCTCGATCGGCTGTTGGGCCTCACCATCTCCGACTTGCGAAGCATACGGCAGTGCGGCAGAGAGAGTGCCGTAGACATCTTGGCCGCACTGTTGCTGACACTAGTTGGCGATTCAGGGATGCAGCCGAAGAGGTCCGATGTCCCGTTGCCGGGGATTGACGCCCAGCTGGATCCGCTCGAGCCTGAGAGGTCTCCTGACGACAGCACAGATGACGAGACTGTGAAGGACCCCTTGCTTGACCTCCTGAAGGGCGCGTGATGGCTGACAACTTGCCGTCCTGGGAACCCAGATGGAAGCGCCGGTACAACTCGCCACCGGACGACCTAATCAGAGATTTTTATGTCCCTGCCTTCGCCCGGTCGCGTAACTACGACCGCGCCGTTGGCTTCTTCTCAGCGGGCATCCTGGCGGCAGTTGCGCCCTCCCTCGACAGGTTCGTTCTCAACGGCGGCATGATGCGTCTCATCACGTCTCCTGCACACCTCGGCGACGACGAGTTGGAGGCAATGGGTAAGGGGGAGGACCTCAAGAGTCACATTAAGGAGGGTCTTCGCCGCGCCATCATGCAGCCGATTCCCAGTCCCGTGCTGGCGGACCGGCTGAAGCTGTTGACGTGGATGATCGCCACTGGCCGGCTGGATGTCCGCATTGCACTGCGGGAGCATGCCCACAGTTACGCACTGTTTCACGAAAAAATCGGGGTCTTCTCTGACCAGGACGGCAACTGGATGACGTTCACGGGCAGCCCGAATGAAACCATCGGCGGGGCCAGGCTTCATTCGGAGTCGTTCCCACTGCACCGTAGCTGGGTGAACGAGGAGCAGCGTGAGTACGCCCATGAAGAGAGGGATCGGTTCGAGCAGCTATGGGGCGAGCACGTTGACGGCATAGCTTTGTGGAGGGTGAACGACTGGATCGAACATCCGATGCGGGCCAACTTCGGCATCCGCGAGCCGTCCACAGCACGGAGCCTAACGGAAGTTGACCAGCCACCGTCATCGAAACTCCCGCCTTTGGATGGGGTGTCGCTCGTCCCGTCGCTTCCTGACGACCTCAAACTGCACGACTATCAGCAAGACGCGGTGAACGACTGGCTCCGGGCTGGTGGTCGCGGCGTTTTCGCTATGGCGACGGGCACCGGGAAGACCATCACCGCCCTGACCGCCGCGACACAAGCCTCCGTGCACTCCGCCCAAACCAACCAGCCATTGCTTGTTCTGGTGATCGTGCCATTGATCGACCTAGTGGAGCAATGGCGCAAAGAGGCCGAGAGGTTCGGCTTTCGCCCCGCTGTCTGTCACGGCTCCCTTAGTAACAGTCAGAGGCAGCATCTGAAATCCGTTTTCTCAGCTGCCCGGTCAAGCCAAGGACGCCGCGCTGAGATGGTCATCACCACAGCGGGCAGTCTCACCCCACGTACAAGTGAATTTATCGATAACGAGCACTTCGTACAGCGGCAGTTGGCTCGTCATCGTGGCCGAATAATGGTCATCGGCGATGAAATGCACTCATTGGGCACTCAGCCACGCCTGGACGCGCTGCCCTCCAACCCCACATTCACCCTGGGGTTGTCTGCGACGCCCAAGCGACACGGCGACGACGAGGGTACCCAAGCTCTCCTTAGCTACTTCGGCGACTCTGTGGTCTCCATCAGCATCAAGCAGGCGATCTATAAGCATAACGCCCTCGTGCCGTATGACTACTTGCCCTACCCGATCGAGCTGACCGATGACGAGGCCAAGCGGTATCGGCAGATCTCCCAACGGATCGCGGCGGCGTTCGCCAAGGGAGATGAGCAGGCGGCAGAGGCTCAAATACGGGCGCGTACCAGGCTAACCCAGCACGCTGCTGGCAAGCACGATCGCCTACATCATCTGATGGCGAGCGGTCTGAAAGACCAGACGCACCAAATTATCTACATTGCTGAAGGTAAAGACCCCGATACTGACTTTCCCGCGCTCGAAAGGACCGAGAAGATGCTCCGCGAGGAGTTTGGTATGCGGGTCGAGCGCTATTACGGTGAGACCGACAGGGGGCGTCGCGAGGTACTCCAGGAGCGCCTGGCCAACGGGGACATCCACGCTCTACTGGCGATGAAATGCCTAGACGAAGGAGTTGACATCCCGTCCGCGCGTATTGGGGTCATCACCGCGTCGACACGGAACCCCCGGCAGTTCGTGCAGCGCCGTGGGCGACTGCTGCGGCGTGACCCGAAAAACCCGAAATCGCATGCTGTCATCCACGATTTCATCGTCATGCCCCCGCGACCTGACGGCGAGCCCTCCGACTCGGAAAAGCGACTGATCGGGGCCGAGCTGTCCCGAGCAGCCGAACTTGCCGAGGCGGCACGGAACCGTGAGGCAATGTTGACCATCATCGAATGGGCATACGAATACGGACTACGCCCTGCCGGCCAGCCCTGGATGAACATGGCTGAGGACGACGACATGGAGGAATGGGTCTAATGAACCCATTTGAGGAGAAAATGCAGGCGTTCGCCCGCAGCTTGAGCCCGGAGGCGAGGGAGGTGGTCAACCATGTAGTTACAGCGGAACACAGGCGGCGGTTCTCTGACGACCGCAGCGACCTACCCGAGAACTTCGCTACACGGGCCCTCCAAATGGCGATGGCTAAGGAGACTCACAAATGAAGTTCGTGACTTTGGCATTGCGTAACTGGCGATCCTTTCACGGCGACCACCGGGTCGAGTTTTCCACCGATCCCGGCAAGCCTGTGACTCTGATTCTGGGACCCAACGGTGCTGGCAAGACGGCGCTGCTCAATGCGTTCACATGGGCTCTGTACGGTGAATTCACCGACGGATTCGCGCATCCAAGCCAGTTGGTCAACTTCGACGCAGTGGAGATGGACCCCTCTGCGGAGACCTGGGTGGAGCTCACGCTGGCTCATGAGAAAGATGAGTTTCACGTTCGGAGAGTCACCGATGCGCGCAGACAGTCCACTGGCGAATTCGACCTAACTGTTACAAAGAATGGCGAACGCGCGGTCGAGGACGACATCTACCGAATTCTACCTAAAGCGCTCAAAGACTTGTTCTTCTTTCCTGCCGAGACTTTCAGTACCGCCAGTGTATTGGAGGGGACTAGGCCAGGCGAAGGCTCCTCCCTTAACATTGGACAGGCGATCAGGTCGTTGTTGGCTGGGGACATCTACGATCGAGCGATCGAGGACCTTCGCAAGGCGATGGAGAGTGACGCCCTCAAGCCGCCTAAGAACTACAGTGACATCACCGTCGAAGAGGCCCGGCGGAAGTATGAACAGGCTCAGGAGGAGCTCAACTCGGCGGAGAGGCGTCGCGAAAATCTCCCAGGGCTACTAGCAGAGGCTAGGGATAAAGCCAGTAAGGCTAAAAAGAACGCTGAAAAGTACAACCCAGAGGAGATCAAAAAATGGGAGCAGGGGTACAACGAGCGGACGTCCCATGTGCAACAGGCACAAGACGCAGCGCAACGGGCAAACCAGCTCTACATCAACCTCGCCCGCAAGGCACATCTCCATTTCGCTCAGAGCGCAGTTCACTCCGCGATCTCACAGCTCAATTTGGCTGAGAAAGCCGGCTTGATGCCTCCACGCATCCACGAGTCGGTCCTCGACAAGACGTTGCAGGACTGCCGCTGCACGCTGTGCGGTGAGCCTCTATCCGAGGTGGCGAACGATCGCGTCAGGACGCTGCGTGCGCACGTTGCTGACGCGCGGGTTGCTGTTCGCGGCATGGAGACCCGCTCCCTTCTCACGCGGCATGCTACGCAGAGAGATAATGAGGTCGCGCACCTACGCATGGACGTCGCCTCACTCGCGACAGACCTCGGGGTTGCTCCCCCACAGCAGGACGCGGACATGAGAATGCTCCAGGCGGTGCTGCGGACATGCGTCGACGTGGCCGACGGGCTGCTTGCGAAAACATCACGTGAACTCAATGACTTCACCGCTGCCCAGGACGTCGAGCGGCCCCCAGAAGGGCAAAGCCCTGTAGAGATCGCCATGGTGAGTCAACAGACCGTGGACGTACTCGAGGCTGAGTCAAAAGAGATAGGAGGTAAGATCGAAGAGTTGTCAGCCAAAACCCGAGATTCGCTAACAGATTATCGCAAAAAGTCTTCAAAATCTGAGGGACACAAGCGTAAGACGCTCGCCATTGAGATTCTTCGAGAGGCCAAAGAGTTCTTTGACGCGGCGCGAAATGGTCTGAACCGGTTCGGTCGAGAGGATTTCGAAAAGGCAATCAATGGCACCTATTCAGACTTGATCGCCAAGCCGTATCAAATTCACGTCGGTGACGACTTCGGGATCACAGTTCGCTTTCCTGGGAAAGTTGAGGAGATCCCACTTTCTCAATCAGAGAAGGTGCTGGTCTTGATTGCTTTCCTGGGAGCTATAGCGAGGCTCGCTCCGATCTACGAGGAGATTGCCCGGAACCAGCAACAGCTGAAGCGTACAGGTAGCGTTGCAACATCCCGGAGTCAGGGATTCCCGGTCGTCCTCGACTCGCCAACGAGTCCACTGGATGATGAGTACGAGGTCGATGTTGTGGACGCGCTGCCCAAGCTGCTGCCGCAAGTCGTGGTGGTCGTTTCAGCGAAATCCGTGACTGTGTGGGAGGGGATCGCCGACAGTGTCGGAAGTGCCAACATTATGGAGTTGACCTCGCGCAATTCAACCAATAGAAAAGTACGATGGAATGGAAAGGATCACATCTACAGCGCTCAAGATAATGGCGTGGCACACGCTAGGACACGCATAACCAGTATCAGCTGAAGGATGGGATATGGCAAACGTCAACATCTATCCGGCCCATAGGGATATTCTTGATTCGCTTGTCACGTCGGGTAAAGCGAAGTCGGTTGCGGCAGGCACCAAGACGGGGCCGTTCAAGGAGATGCGTGACGCATACGTATTCGCTGCTTCGCTGGCGATGGCGCTGAACCAGCCCACACCGATGGACAAGATGCCAGCCTCCAAGAAGGACGTGCTCACCATTCAGGACCGGGTCTTCTTTGGCGCTGATGGGGCTTCCGAAATCACGGCCGCGGTCGTGCTGACCAGCGGTGCGCCTGACCAAGCCATCGACGACTCCCTGAGATCCCAGCTGGATCTGCTGGCCAGCGAAAACTTGGTCGAGCAGCTGGCCCTGCTTGACTGCTACGCGCACGCAGGATTCGAATGGCTCCTGCAGTATCGGCAGGACGAGAGCAGCGTACGCGACCTTGTAATGTCGGCTATTGACACAGTGGAGTGTGCCAAAAGAGAAACTGGTGACGAGTCGGCGGTCCAGGACCCGCTATTGGGCCTCCTTGACATGCGTATCTGAACTGGAGCGGTATCGACGCGCGCTTGGGGTCAAGGTCGGTGGAGCGCCCTTGGGCGGGAGTTTCATTGACCGAGTCAAGGCTGCGGCCGCCTTCCACCCGTGAGGGCGGCACCTCGTCCCGGAGATCGTCTGCGCCTCAGCCGACGAAAGTCAGCCACGACGGCGGGCACGCCGACCGATCAGGTGCGCGTGTGTCTCGCTGCAGCCCCGTCGGCCTCAGCCATGCTGTCGACTTTGTGGCCTTGCTCAAGCCGTCTGTGTGATGGGCGGCGTGGGGGTGAAGGCCCGGTCGTCGCGTAGGAGGGCCCACAACCCACTGGTGTGGCGTCGTGCGAGGGCGATGACGGCCTGGACACGTGTTTGCAGCCCTCACCGCGTTTCTTGAGGTAGTAGTCCCGGTTGGGGCCGTCGCTGAAGTTGCTGCGCTGTGCTGAGAGGTAGAAGACTCCGCGCAGACGGCGGCTGTAGCGCTTGGGGCGGTGCAAGTTGCCGGCGCGGCGGCCGGAATCGCGTGGGACGGGGACCAGTCCGGCGGCTGAGGCGAGGTGGCCGGCGTCGGCGTAGGGGGTCATGTCGCCTGATGCGACGACGAATTCGGCTCCGAGGATGGGGATCGATGCGCTTGAGTCGATCGTCCAGGGCCAGGATCTGAGTGGCGAGGTCGGCGACGATCTGTGCGGCGGTGTCCTCGCCGGGCAGTGTGGTCTGCTGGTCCTTGGCGACTTCCATGGCCGTGGCGGCCACGCTGTCCGCGGCGCGGACGCCTCGATTGACCAGCCAAGAGGATGCTCCTATGGCTGTCAAGCCGCTGGAGCGAGGTCGGTTTGGGGGATTCGTTCGGTTGGTGTGCTGGTCAGGGCGCGGTAGACCTCGCGGGCGACGAATCGCTTGAGGCAGCGCATGATGTCCTTCTTGTTCAGCCCTTGCTTGGTGCGGCGTTCGACGTAGGCGCGGGTGCGTTCGTCGAAGCGCATGCGGGTGAGCACGATGGTGTGCAGGGCGTTGTTGGCGGCCCGGTCGCCGCCGCGGTTGAGGCGGTGGCGGTGGGTGCGTCCGGACGAGGCCGGGATCGGCGCGACCCCGGCCAGGTGCGCGAACGCGGCTTCCGAGCGCATCCGCTCGGGGTTGTTCCCGGCTGAGGCCAGCAGCTGTCCGGCGGTCTCGGGACCGACGCCGAACAGCTCCAGCAGCTGAGGTGCGGCCTGCTTGACCAGGGGTGCGATCTCGACGTCCAGCTCGGCGATCTCCTCGTCGAGCGCCTGGTGACGGCGGGCCAGTCGCCGCAGCGCCGCCCGGGTCGCGGCCAGGGGCCGGGACAGGTCCTCGCCGGGCCGCAGCCGGGCCAGGGTGCGTATCAGAGCCGCCCTGTCCAGCCCTGCCACCTGTTCACGCAGCATCGCGGGAGGGACTGCTGCAGGGTTGGGTGACACCTGACCTGGCTTGCTGAGAGGCGGCCTGGAAGGATGTCGCAGTGCCCAAGCCGTATCCCAAGGAGTTCC